>SBAX01000116.1 GCA_005240095.1 Phycisphaera mikurensis | reverse complement strand
TCTACGACTGGCTGAGCCCTCTTTTTGCAACAGGAATCCGGAGCGAAAAGTGCCATCAGAGCGATATAGCAACGCGACATTCGGTGGGTCCGGTTCTCCAACATGGGATAACACTTCCGCTACTCCGAATGTTTTCCCGGTGCGCGAAGCGCCTGGCGTATCCGTTGAGCGCCGTCGTCGATCTGCCTTTGGCGCTTGGTGAGTGAGCTGTGGCCTGTGGAAGCGATATTGGAAGCGGCCCCCAAGCGCTCGGCGAAGCGCTGGAGCGCCTCGCGCGACGTGTAGGTGGAGCCGCCGATCCTGAGCGATTCGAGTACGACTCCTTTGACCCCGCGGGACATCCAGCGATAACAAGCGCTGATGTGGATGCGCTTTCCGTTGGACCGCGTTGGCAAGTGCCGGGGCACATCGCGAAGAGGGATGAGCGTTTCTGCTGCAAGATCGATCATCGAGGTTCTGTATCCCGTGCGGTCACTCGGCGTGGCAGACACGCGCAGGAGGCGCGTGAGCAATGCTCCTTCGCAGCCCTCCGTAGGCGCTTCGTTTCGCGTTTTGCCATAAGTTGGTGCATTGCCGGCAGTTACACATCGTTTTACCTTGCCAAACGGGTGCGTTTGTCGTACGTCCAAGGCTGGGGGCGAACAGTGTGACAAACCCACCCATGATCACGTGTTGCTCCGGAAAGGGTCGGCGAGCGTCTCGACCAGAATCTTCGCGTCCTTCACCAGCGGACCCGTGCTGTCCGTACCCCGGCTCTGGACCGCGCGACGGATCGCATCCCGGCGCGGGTCGTTGTCGACGGCGACGGCAAACGCGTACTGGCGGTTCTGGACCAACGGGCACAGATCCGCGCGGGCCCGGGCCAGGTGGATGAGCCGCCGCAATTTGCGGGTAATGGTGGGAATCGCAGTCGGGTCCGCCGGGGCATAGACGTGGTAGAGTGTGGCGCGGCCATCACCGTGCCTTTCCAGGCAGTGGGTTCCTTCGGGAACGGTGTCGCTGAATACGGTCCCGAGTTCTTCTTGCTCGAGCCGGATGCGGTCGGTGTTGGGGCGAAGACAAAAAAGCAGGACGGCGATGGCCTTATGCAGGGCCAGGGTGCCGAGCTTTCGGGCGCGGGGCTCGGGAACGCCGATGAGCGCGGCGGCTGTGCGGGTGAGCCGGTAAAGGACCTTCCCGCCGGGAAGTTGGAGCGTGCGGAGAAGGCCTTGCTGGCGCAAGTCAGCAAGCACGCGGTCGGGGTTGCCCTCCGCGAAAAACAGTTTCGCAAGAATCGGGCGGAACGACACCCCGTAGAGGGCCACGTGGTGCAGGATGTTCTGTTCGCGGTCGTTCATCACCAGATCTCGTACCGGTAACCTTTAGAGGCGGCGTAACGGTGGAGCTTGACCAGGTCTGCTGGCCGGTATGCGTCACCGACGAGTTCCACCAGGACGCTTGTCCCTCCGAGGCGGATGAGGGCGTCGGGAACGCGGGTACCACGCCGTGCGGTGGCCATCAGAGTGGACTCCGGAACCCATCGCCGGCGGAGATGGACGTTTTGCTTGAGGAAGATTTGCGCCAGGTGGAGGTCGTGGGTGATGGAAGCGAGTCGTAGGCAGGGTTCATTTCCCCCGAACGATCGGGCGGCCTGAGCCGACGCTGTAATCACGGGAGTGGGAACGGGCTGGGCCCAGCGGTGGACGCCCATCGGGACGATCCGCTCCAGGGCGGGTTGCGGGTCGCCCGGGCGCCACCGGGCCAGCGGTTGTCGTAGTTCAAGCTCGGCCGATGCCATGAGCGTGAAGTGCTCGACGAATCCCTTTTCTTGGAGGATGCGCATTCGGGCGGCGGCATTCGCAGGCGCACGAGGCGTTGATCCGAACCACTCGCGAGCGGTCTGAGCGATGCTCAGGAGGGGAACACGGTGAGTAAGCACCTCCACGATCTGCAGGTCGCGTTCGGTAAGTTGCTTCATGTGAATTCGATTCCCTGGCGATTACCGATCAAAAAAAGGCTTCGGCTCCCGCAGGAGCAGGGAGCCGAGAGCCACCCGGGCCATAGAACAAGTCGTCGAACATTTCGTCCGTTCATACGCGCCTCCTTTGTTGATTCACGTGCCGATCTTTTCGACACGCTACCGTTAAACAGTTTCTCAAGACCCCGCAGGGCCTTCAGAAGAGAGTCTAACTGACTGGAAGCGCTGGCCTGGTTCATGGTCGGGTCCGCACGAAGTTTTGAGTGGGGTGCGGATGCCCACTGAAAAAAGGCTTTTCTTCCATGCGATACCTGTGCTAGCCTTCTACTGCATGAAGGATTTTCTTGAACTCTTGCGTCTGGCGTATCGACAGTCTCCCGCTACGGCTATGCTCCTGGCCATGGTCACAGGCTTCGTGTTGACGTCCGTCCTGTTGTCCATGAGCCTGTAATGCTCAAGGGGGTGAGTGTAAGCGGACTTACACTCACCCAGAGCTGATGCGAAGCAGACCCGAGGGAGGAACTCAGGCCTGAGGTCGCATCAACTCGCTCGTTTTCCGATCCATCGGATGGGCTCGTCGGGCATCAGCACCGTGGTGTTGGAGCGATCGGCATCGGTCACCACCCAGAACTCCTCGCCGGCGCTCGTGTGGTAGACCGAGAGAACCCAGAAGCCGTCGCGTGCCGCCAGGTCGTTGTAGCGTGCTTCCAGCTCTGCCACATCGCCCCAGTCGCCTCGAACATGCCTGACGAGAGCGGCTGCAATCTCGTCCCTCGAAACCGCATTGCATGCTCGTCGGCTGACCAGAATGGTACCGAGCTCGAGAACGCAATTTTTCGTGTCCATAGGCATCTTCTCCTTAAATGGCCGTGGTTGCCGAGGCTACGCTGCACGGCCGGCAACCGTAGCCGCAACAACCGGGTGACCTCCAAGGCGTTGGCCATGGACAGTTGGACTGGAAAACTGCGGCTGTTTTCCCTCCAGCCGCACGAGGGTCGTGCAATTTGCGTCGGCACGGCGCGACGAGGTAGGCGGAATGTGGTGCCTACCGGGCGTGTGGTTACTGGCAGGCGAAGAACGATAAACGCATCACCCCGACAGCAACCACCGCTCCGCACAGGACGCCTAGCAAGAGCATGAGATTCTCTCTGGCTATGGGCGTCTCGTGCTTGGGCTCCGGCGGGCGACCGACAAAGACGTGCAGATGCTCCACGATCGAATCGAGTTGTCCGATCAGGTTGCGCACGTTTCGCGGGTCGCGTACAGGTGGTTCGGATTGGTTCATGGTTCACTCCTCTTCTTAATTCACGCTGGGTTTGGCCCGGCGCTACCGTTGAACCGCACAAACTACCTGGTAAAAGCGGCGAAGCTCTTGCCAGGTGAAGCTCGCGCGGGGGGAGTGAGTGCCCGCCACCTTGCCGGAGTGCCGCCCGATTCACGTCGCGGGTGGCAGCGACGGCCGCAGAAAACGCTACGGCTCGTGTTAAAGCGGATGGACCCATGTCTGTCTTCCGGGCTTGTTGCGTATCTGGTCGTAAAGGTCTCGCAGACGCACGGCGAGCCCATTTCGATCGGCGTCCGTAGCAATAGTTATTTCCGCCGCTTGCGCCGCGTTCTGCGGAGTTACCTGCGAAGGCAAAGGAGTGGCGGCCTTCGGGGGTAGTTGCGGCGGGGGCGGGCGCCAGCTCTGCCGCCGCTCATGCTCCTCGTTGCTTGGCGCCGTGTAGTAGGTCATGAGCGGGATGGCGTTTCCCTCTCCAACGCAGAGGACTCCGGCCATTCGAATCTGGTTGATGCGGGCGAGGTCCTCCATGCGCAGCCGGTACCGCGGAACCTGGCGAAAGGACGACTGGAGTGTCGGGCCAAAGGGTCCCTCCGAGATTCCGAGAGTAGTGGCAAACTCGAAGGTCTGTCCGGACCATCTTTCCAGTTCCCCGGCGAGCTTGGCGTCGACCGAGAAATGGAGCTTGACGCGCAGACAGGCCTCCGCAGTGGCGGCGACATCGGGTGAGCGATACCCGGCGTTGAAGTCAGACGACGTATGAAAGCAGGCAATCATGCTGGTCCGGGCACGGGAGAGCTGCTGCAAGATCCGCTGGAAATCCTCGCCGGCGGCGCCGAAGACCTGAGCCTCGTCGACCACGACGACAGACCAGAAGCCGGTGGTGCGGGACATCTCCAGGCACCACATGTACAAAACTAACTTGGCGATGAGGAGTCCTTCATACTGGCCGAACAGCCCGCTCAGGGACAGGTACAGTACCCCACGGCGCTGGATGATTTCGCGAATGGTGATGGTGGGATCGCACTCGCGGGGGTTGAGCACTTCGCAGTCCGCTGCCGCCTCTGTCCAGCCGACAAGCTCCGCGATTGGATGTTGCTCTGCGAGGCGGGGGTGAGCATCGAGCACCGCGCAGTTGAGACCTTGGGGGTCGGCAACCGCCGGATTCGCTCTGAGGGCCCTTCGCAGGCCACGGGAATTGTTGAGGCCGTAAAAGCTGGGACCGTATCCTTCACCCCAGCGAACAAATCGCTCCAGCGATTTGCCCATGATTCGTGATCGGCGCGGCGGAAGAAAGGAGTCGAATGGATCGAAGATGCGGATCTTCCAGGATGTCGGTTCGTCGGGGTTGACGAAGAAGAAGTTGTCCTCACCCGCCGCGGTGCAGGCGGTGTAGGCGAGTGCGCCTTCGCCCTTGAAGTCGATGATGAGCACGGGTATGGCATCGGTGCAGTTGGGCTGTGTACTGCCGTTGGGCCGGCCGACCAGTTGCCTGGTCAAGTTGGCGGCCATGACGGACTTGCCACACCGTGGCGGCCCGATGAAAGCCATATTGCCGCCATTGATGACCTCATCGCGAGGCAGGAAGAGGGGAATTCCGGTCGTCAGATCGCGGCCCAGGTAGAAGCAGTCACGCATGGCGACCGTGCGTCCGTTGCAGCAAACAACGAGATCGTTACTGAGCCCGCACCGGGCAAGGAATTCACGGGAGGGCGGTGCCGGAGACGGGAGGCGCTCTGGTTCGCCCATGAATCTGGGCGTGAAGTCAACGTTGGAAAGTTCCATCATGCGGGTCTCCGCGCGCCCGTCAGGAGGGTGACAAGGGGCATGCTGAGCGATCGAATTGGTGGAACTACGCGGATCATGTGGTCTCCCGCAGCGTAATGAATTCGTACGCCTTGGCTGCGGCAAGCTGCAATTTGGGCATCTCGTCGACACGAAAAAAGCTGGTCGTTTTGAAGACACCGGATACCTCATCGCGGAACCTCTTCTGGACGCGAATCGAATGCTCGACAAACCGGCCGTTCGGGCGGCTCCAGATGGCAACCTCGACCGTTCCGCACCGAATGACGTGGTTCGGCTTGTCGCGTTGTTCGTTCATAGAATCACCGTGGCTGTGGTAGGTCCTTCAGTCTGTAGGTGCTGTTCATTCAGCAAGTGCCCGTGCTCGACAGCGCTCCTCGATATACTGCTGGGCGACTCTTGCCTTTCGCGGGGTCGCGGCGACGCGCTCGAGCCACGCGTATCCGTCCCACCGAAAGCAAGTGTGCTGGATTCCGAGAATCGGAAGCGGCAGGAGGTGCGCAAGCATGCCAACAACGGAAATGACGATCGGTTTTCCCGCTCCCTTGTCTTTGGTGACGGTCACGCCGGGGCCCAGGCTCACGTCAAAAAGTCCCTCTTCCTGCGGGTATGTGGCCAGCGGCTCGCTGTGAATCGTTTCGTGAGGCGTGCCCAGCATTCGTGTCAGCGCAAAACCACCGGTCTCGCCGTCGAGGATGAGGGCCATCAAAGTGCCTCTGATCTCAAACGTACTCTGCGGGCCATAGGCCACGGGAATCCATACGGTGAACATCAGCGGTCACTCCGAAGCCACTCGGTGCCCGTCCACTGGATGTGGATCGTGGGAAGATGTGGCCGGTGGATGATGAGCGGCTTGCAGGGCCCGGCAGCTCTGCTCAACAATGCATGGCCGATTCGACAACGACGAAGGGTGCTTTCCGGGTCACAGACGAAACCATCGGGCAGCACGAACGAGCCGTCCGGCTGGAGCTTGATGCCGCACTCCAGGACGACGCCCGAAGGGCACGGTACCCAGTGAACCTGGGCGGTCGGTCGGAGCTGTAGCAGGCGAAACGAGGTCGAATCTATGAGGGCAACCAGGCGCCGGATGGCGCTGGCGGTGGTTACAGTGATCTCCCAAGCGAGGGATGCGAGGAAGGCCACCTCACCGAAGACCCATTTGATTAAGCCCGCGTAGGTGAGAATGTAGGCGTTGATGATGATCACCGCGAAGATGGCGCCGAGAATAAGCTCCATATCGGATTCCTTCAGAGTGATACGCGCCCGGCGATCTCCTCGAAAAAGTGAACGAGGGCGACTCCGTCGGGGCAGAAGCGATAGAGCGGCTCTTGCGAGCCTGGTTTCAGAGACGCCATGTGGCGCAGGACGTCCGGAGCAAAGTGCTCCTCCTCTTTGCCGTAGCCGGCGGTGGCGATCTCCACTCCCTTCGCCTTTAGCATGTCCGCGGGCGGGATGCAGTCGGCGGCCTCTGCGCGAAGGAACGGGCGGCCTTTGGGGTCGAGCTGCGTTCCCTGAGGGGACGGGATGGCATTGTGACAGCCGTCTGTCAGCAGCACGATCTGCTTCCGCGCGTGCCTTCGGGAGCCCCGGCCGAACAGGGCTTTGTCCGCCAGGCTGAGCGCACCGACGATGTTCGTGCAGGAATCTGTGCGGATGCCCGAAACGGCGCGCTGCAGGGTGCTTTCCTGGGAGGCATCGCTCAGCGGAACGAGCAGGTGAGCCTCCAGGTCGAAGGCAATCAATCCAGCACGGGCGTCGGGTTCGGCGGAAAACAGGGCAGCGAAGAAATCCGACGCGGCGGGAAGGGCGTAGGAGAGCTTCGTCCGCGATCCGAACATCGGCCAGCCCATGCTTTCGCTTTGGTCGAAGAGAAGGAGCAGGTCGCGAGGAAGTCGTTGCAAACTGTGGATGCTTCTTGCCAGACGGCCGGCGAGGAATTTCTGTACGCGCCCGAGCATGCGCTTACTCCTTCTTGGCATCCAGGGTGGCTTCGGCCTCGACACCGCTGACCGAGTCTTTCGCCTTGACGTGCAGAAGGCCGGTCGTGTCGTCCGTCTGGAAGCTGACTTCAATGCGTGGGCGGCGCACCGCCTCCGGCGTGAGGCCGTTCATTTCGAGTCGGCCGATGAGCGTGCAGTCCTTCAGCGGAGCGCCTTGTGCCCCTTGCACGACGTCAAGCAAGCAGTGCGTCTGCCAGTCCTTCTCCAGAGGGAAGGAGCGGGTGACGGGCTTGCCCCCCTGGGGGTAGTTCTTGGGCAAAATCACTTCATTGACGTATTGGCCATTGAAGCGGACAATGATGCCGGCGCCGTAGGTGACGGTTTCATGCATATAGACTTCGCTTTCGGGAATGACCTTGTCGCCCTTACCCACAACGTTGACGGCGGGATCCTCGCCAACAATGGTTGCGCAGTGGTAGAGCGCGCCGAGGGCCACGGCGGCTTCCGGATTGACTTCGAGCTTGACCAGGGTATCGCGGCCGACGTGTTCCTGGAGTCGCGTCTGGACCAGAAGCATGTTCGACGTGCCGCCGAGCATCACAACGTAGTCCACGCGGGAGACGCCTTCAGCCTCGGCTAGGGCGCGGTCGAAACACTCCAGCGTTTGCCGGATGGGTGCGTCCACAACCTGCTCAAACTCGGAGCGCATGACCGTCACGGTCCAATGCCTTCCCTGGTGCGAAACCGCAAACGGCTGCTCGGTGACGTCTCCGCCTCCGAGCAGGATCTTCCCGGCCTCGACGGCCTTTCGAGACTCATAGCGGCTGAGCGGATCCAGATCGGTCACGGCAATCTTGCGGCCGGCCTGATCGGAGACCTTTTTCAGGATGAGTTCGGAAAGAAGGTCGTTGAAGGTTTCGCCGCCGACGTGGACGCCGGCGCTCGAAAGAACATCGATGTGGGTCCCTTGCACGACCATGATGGACACATCGAAGGTGCCGCCTCCGAAGTCGTACGCAGCGACGAACTTGCGGGTGTCTTCGGGGTGGGCGTGGACGTAGGCAAGGAGGCCCGCGCTGGGTTCGCGGATGCAACGGCGGACGGTGAAACCGGCCTGCCGGGCAGCCTCGATCACCGCGACTCGGGCATCATCCGGAAAGTTCGCCGGCACGGTCAGGACGATGTGCTCCACGGGCGCCGCGTAGGCCTGCTCCGCGGCTTCGCGTACCCGCGTGAGCACGAGAGCGCCGACCTTGGCCAGGGGGAGCTCGACGTCGCTGAGCTTCACCTTGGCCTCCTTCCTCATCTGGAGCTTGTAGCAGGTGACCAGGCGCTCGGGATGTAAAACTGCCGCAGCCAGCGCCCGATGGCCGACTTTGGCCGTTTTGCCATCCGGCTCCAGGTAGAAGGCGTTGGGAAAGAGGGTGTCGCCGTCGATCTTGACCAGGGCCGGGCGCCCGAAGTCATCGAAAAACGCACACTTGATGTTGACGTTTCCGAAATCAACGCCCAGGCAGCGGACGTTTTTGGATTCAGCCATTGGTGTGTCCTTTCCATCTGTACAAAACCACAAGTTCTGGCACGACGAGCTGGCCATCGCGGGTCACGTACGCGGGCCTCATCCGCTGGGCGATGCGCCCGTGAAGGGCCGGATCGTGTGTCTCTGTCACTGACAAAACTTCCTGAAACCGGGAGAGAACCTGGCCCGGCGCGGACACGCGCCGCAGGGCCCATTGGTTCAGCAGCGTGTCCAGGCGGGCCTCGAAAGCGGTGAAGCACTCCCGGGCCACGCGGAGGGCGTCGTTGTCGGGTTGGGCCGGGACGGACTCGAGGCGTTTGCGCCGGCTGCGGGCCTCCTCGCGGAGCTCGGCGGCCACCCGATAAAGGGGAAGGATCAGGTTCTTCTCGGTCGCCTGGTCCAACAGGGCCTTGTAGCGTGTGTAAAGATCCTCGAAGGCCGCGTCGAGCTCGCGCCGCTCGGCCAGGGCGGTGGCGAGCTTGGCAAGGTTGTCCTCCAGGGCTTGAAGTCGCCGCTCGACGTTATCGGGGATGCTGTTCAGAACCTGGACAGTGCGCGGCTGAACTTGTTCCCCGGGCGAGGGGGGAAGATCCCGATGCTCCTGCGATGGGGAGATGGGCACGGACAGTTTTCCGTTGTCGGAGGGCGTTGGGTCCAACCAGGGAGCAGTGGCTTCCGCGACGACAAGGTCGAGGGAGCCGCAATGTTCGCACCCAGCATCCATGCGGAAGTCTGCATACCACTTTGCGGTACAACTACGACAGCAAAAGTAGAACGCCATGAAGTAATCAGCCTTGGATCATGCGCCCCCGAATAAACCGGCGGAGCCAGCGCTCGACGGAAACGAAATCCGCTCGCGGACCCCTGGAGGGCTTCGCCAATTTTCTCCGCAGCTTCGCACAGAGTTTTCGCGCGGATGCTTCGCTCTTCGTCGTGACCCAAAATTGTTTGACCTCATCGCCAGGGCCGGTGCCAAGCGACAGCACGATGAGGAAGTTTCTCCAGAATCCAATCGCTCCAGGGCCCAGCCGAAATGGACGCACTTTGACAGTTGAACGGGTATCGATTCTCTCGTCATGGCGAGCCACGATCATGGGATTTTGTTCCAAAAGCGTCCGTCGAGCATGCGGCCTCCTTTGGCCGCACCACCGTTGGTCGTAGCGGTCGGGTCGTTCCTGTCTGGGTTGTTGCTGAGGGCACCCCATTGCTTGAAGAAAAATGGGATTCCGGTGGCGATACAGTGCTCGCGGATGTCGCGGACCCATCCCGGGTCCATGGCCCGCGCGCCCGGTCCGGATTCGCTGCCGACGATTACCCAGTCGATGGCGTGGAGCTTCAGGTTGGGTAGCGGCCCTAGCAAAGGCTCGAGGGACAGGAACTTGACCGCAGCGGCGGTTTGTCGCAGGTCGTCGATGCGGAAAAGGCACGCGGAGTTTTCGACACTCACGCCCTGCCAGATGTTTTGCGCGCAGAAAAGGTGCGGGCTCAGCTCTCGCAGCCGGCCCGATCGTTTCGTGAGGATTTGAAAGCGGTGCCAGTAGGCTTGCTGCATAACCTTGAAGACGCATTGGATTGCTTCGAGAGGGAGTTTCTCGTGATACAGGTCGCTCATGGAGTTCACGAAGATGAGTCGTGGCCGCCGCCAGCGGAGCGGTTGATCAAGGAGGTGGTCTACTAATCGTAGGGTGTTTGTCCACCGCGGACCTGCTCTCGTCATTTTCGCGAGCCCATAAAACGGAAGTTCGGGGGCGCTGAAGCGTGCTGCCAGGCGCTCGGCATAACAATGCTCGCATCCGGGCGATACGCGCGTGCATCCGCGAATGGGATTCCAGATTGCTTCGGTCCACTCTATTGACGAAAAGCTAGTTGCCATACGTGGCCAACCGTCCCTGTCCATGACCGCTGCCGCATTGGACCTTTTGCCGGAAAAACGGCGTCCGCAAGGGGCCGCGGAAGTGTCGCCGCCGCGAGAACGCTTTTGGACTTTGGAGGATCAGTCCCATTCCTGCCACCACACCTCCGGCGATATGCCGGCGCCCTCATTCCACACACCCATGAGCCAGCCACCCGAGATTTGCGCGACGACGAGAATCGCAGGGAAAGCATGTTGCCAATACCCTTCGACGTTCATGGGCGTCAGGATGATCTCAAGCTGATATACGCCTCTTCCGCCTGGCGCTTGGCGAAAAAGGATGCGGCCTTCCACATCGCCGCGCGCGACCCGGAACAGTTCGGTCCAGTCCTGTGTCTCGGGCACGAGGCCTTTCGCATTAGGACCTTGCAGTTTCGCGCTCTCGCTCATCTCGTTCGAACCTTCAGAAAAAAAGCCCGCCTCCCGAGGCGGCCAGGGGAATATGGCCGACCTCGGAAGACAGGCGCCTGTGCGGGGCTTAGTGTGGAGGATCAGCTCGAGTTTGGATCTCCTTCCGCGTGGCAGGCCGCGGCGAAGGCTACATTTATCGTCCAGCGAACATCGGCGTGCATGTAGTGCGCGGCACCAAGCAGCATCGCGTAGCTGTGGCCGGCTTTGTCGCCGCTTTCGGGGTAAGTGGCGAAGGCCAGCTCTGGAACACCAACGAGATCGAGGAATCGGCGTAGCGATCGCAGCTCCTCGCGACGGCTCGGCCACGGATGGTTGCTGAATAGGCACAACAGATCCAAGTCCAGTAGGTCGATGAATCCCCTGTGCCACCGGGAATTCTGCTCGAATGCCACGCGGGCCTGTTCCCTTGCGATCTGCTTGAACGCCCGTGACAGTGTCGTTCGTCGTTGCATAGCACATCACCGGTGTGAGGCGGCGGCCCGTGCCAATCTGTTGAGCCAAAGGACGCCGACGTCAGCGAGAATGTTCTCCAGCATCATGCGTTCGTGTATGGACGAATCTTGGCTGAGAGGGTTCAGTTCGATTTCGCTGGTCCGGCACGAGCAATCGCTCCCCGTCCTCAAAGCGAAGTACGACACGCGTCCTTTTCGCTTTGATCAGCGTAGCGCGTCGCCGATCCCACCTTGGGTCAAGTGACCCGATCGCTACGCTGTCGCTGGGCTGGAAGGACTTGACCGTTCTCATTCGCGTCCCGCTCGCGTTCCCACAAAAGATCCGCAGTGACTGCACCGGCCGGCGAACCAATGGTGGAGGTCACCAGCCGCCAGGAGCAGGGCGCGGCGCTGGCGCGGGGGAAGCAGGGCATCGTCTTCATGTGTACCCACTCGCGCCATGGCGTTCGCCAAGTCATAGAGGGTTCCCGTTGGGGGTAGTTCATCATGTTGCATGGCCAGCTCGATGGTCGCCACGACCTTTTTGCTGAAGCCCGCGCGCTCCAGAGCTGCTACTTTGGGGAGCGGCTGGTCGAGCAGCGCGCGAACGTCCGCGAGTTTCTGCTCGACTTGACGCCACGCCGCATCGGCCAAGTTCCACAGCTGCCTGACCATTCCGGTGCAATCCTTCGGAGGGAGGCGCCGGCTACGGGCGTGGCCGTTCGTCAGGCAGATGTGAGCCACTGCGCCGTTCTCGCAGACCAACCGGCGAAGAAAACAGTGGACCTGCGTCGCCGAGGGACCCACAATCGGATGCTCGACGCGGATGCCGCCGTTGATGATATCTCCCGGACGAGGCTCCGTGGCGATGGCGTCGGACCAAAGCTCGATGTGGAGGACATCGGGCTCCGTCTCCAGCCGACCGATGGTTATCTGTTCAGCGGTTAGCGCGTGAGGCTTGGCAGTGGAGAGGACGTCAGCCACTTGCTCGGGGCTCAACCGCGCGAGGCGGGCATCTTCAATACCGACGGCTTGGTCCTGGGCGATGACGATTCGTAGCCGAGGTGGGCCTTCGCGCGGCAGTCGGCGACGGAGAACGAAGACTCTCTCTTCGACCTCAAGGGCTGTAAGGACGGTGGGTCGGAGCCCGAGCAAGCGTCCGACGTCGCACCAAGCGTCGTGGTTCAACGGCAGGGCCCCGTTGACGCCCTCTAGCCGACCGTCAGAAGAGAGGCTTATTTGCTCAGCGGATAGAAGGACCTCACGTTGGGCGGCGTAAGCCCCCGCTATCCGCGGGACGAGTTGCCCGAGTGTCAGTGCTTGTCCATTTCTTTCCATTGGCGCAGTGCCTCTAACAAAAACTGTTTGCCACTGCTTACAGTGCTGCTCGCATTCCTCTCGGGCGCCGGCAAGTGATCGCAGAGCGCCAGAAGCCGACGCATCTCCTCAATCACATCTCGGCTCAGGTTGTGTCTTAGCCTCGGCTTCGACCGGCCCGACGGTACTCGGGGTCGGGTTCATACCATGAGGCTCCGTCACTGAAGTAGATGCGGCCGAGCGCGCCGCGGTTAACTGCGAAGGGAAAGAATTAACGTCCCCCGATTCAGAAGCGCTGGCATCCGGCTTCAACAAGGTGGTTTTAAGGTAGAGAAAGAATGGGCACTCGCTGTACACCTCCTCTAGGGAATTTAGCAAAAACCAGCGGCCAACGTTCTCACGGAGGTTCTCTTGCTTGGTGCGTGTTAGTGCAAACCAGGGGTACCGTTCCCAGTCCTCCAGGCGCGCCAAGTGTGCGCCCCATCGATCTTCTTCAGCCGAGTGTTCGAATACGAGGACCCTACCGACTGGGAAGACTCCGAAACCCCGTTCTAAGGGTGTAAGCCGCCGGGGCGATCGCTGCTTAAACCTGCCGAGCTCTCCATCCAAGCTTTGACAGAAACGTGCTGCGACGAAGGCGTCCGCAACGTCGGGGTCCGGCAATACACGAATGTGCTGGGCGCCGTTGCGTTCCAGAAAGCCGCGAACCGAGTCAGAGTCCATGTACACGGGCATCTGATCTGCCTTGCTCTTGAGCTTCGCGACTACCCTCGATGCCCCTCTTCTCCTGTTTCGTATTTCTGCACATACGAACCCGAAGTCCTCACCTCCTCCGACGAAGTAGGGCACCGCGAGTTTCGCCTGCGTTCCGTACTGGGTCTTCGCCACGGCGTACAACACCGTGGGCTTTAACAGTACAGCGCAAAGTTGCTATCCAAACACGAGCGGATTCGATGGAGGTCGATGCCGCGTCGTGACAGTTCTTTGATCGTGGCCCGCGTGTGGCT
>SBAX01000481.1 GCA_005240095.1 Phycisphaera mikurensis | reverse complement strand
CACTTTGTTCTCAACCATCTTCCCGTCATCCGTCCGATACACACGAGCCGCACAAAGTGGAACCGAATTTGGCACGGTTATATCGGCCAACTCGCTGCCGGTCATCTTCCGCCCATGTCGCAGAAAACCCTTGCCCGGTGGGCACCAGTTCCGCTACCATGGTGGGCTGTTCTCGGGTGTCTCAAGACATCGTTCGGGCGGAACAAGGCCATGCTGCGGTCACCAGGTTACATTTGGGTCGGCATCATCGGGCTCCTTGCCGCGGCGGCGGTTCATGCAACGGTTCACGCGGGTCAGACACTCCCGCCTTGTGATGCCGACTCCGATCGCGACGTTGACCTCGATGACCATGCCGCCCTGCTGTCGTGCATGAGTGGGCCGAGGGGCCTTCGCGCCGGCCGACCCGCCTGCGCCGCCGCCGATCAGAACCTCGACCGTCACGTCGATCTCGAAGACATCGCCGCCCTCCAGAATTGCTACAGTGGCGACGGCGTTCTCGCGACCGTGGATTGCGCCGTTCGTCCCATTGCCCTCGCCCTGGAGTGTCCAGGCGGCGATCCGCCCACTCCGGATATCGCCGCAGGCCTCGACCTGCACAAGGTCACGCTGAATGCTCCGGGCGCGATCTGCAATGACGGCACACCGGCGATCATGTACATTCGGCGGGCGGCGAATCCTGCCAACGCAACGAACTGGGTGATTTACCTGCAGGCCGGCGGGGGGTGTTCCGACTATGAATCCTGCGTCGAGCGCTGGTGCGGGTATGGGCCGCAATATGACGCGTCGAAGATGAGCTCGCTTGTGACCCACGAGGTCGTCGTCGGTCACGGGTTGTTCGATCGCGGCGAGAGTGCGTTGGCCGACGCCAATCTGGTCTTCGTGTATTATTGCAGTTCGGACCACCACACCGGTCGAAACTCAAGCGCCGTCTTGACCAGCGCCACCGACCCCACGAAGTCCTTTCTCGTTCACTTCCGCGGACACACCATCCTTGAGGCCGCCATCACCTTGCTGATGAGCGGCCCGGTCATGTCGGACGACGGGATGGAGACCCTTCCTCCGCTCTCGACGGCGACGCTGGTGCTCTTCACGGGATCATCGGCCGGTTCGGCGGGCGCGCGGCACAACGTCGATTGGGTCGCAAGCCGGTTCGATCCGGCAAAAACCGAAGTCCGCGCCGCGTTCGACGCGGGCAGCCCGCTGTCGGAGGATTTCCCTGATCCCGCCGTGGTCGACGCCATCCTGGCCGGCACCGAGGCGGAGGCCGAGGAGACCTATGGGTCGCAACGCTGGAACTCCTTTCTGGATGAATCCTGCCGCGCCTATCTTGACGGCACAGACATGGCATGGCGGTGCGTAGACACCACCTACGTGACCCTCAACCACATGACCACACCCTTCTTCACTCGTAACGATCTGACCGATTCGAACTCGGTGAACAATTTCCAATCGTTCGGAGTGACAGTCGAAGACCACGCCGCAGCCGTACTGCGGACACATGCAAGGTTGCCGGACATTACCAAGACGGCGGTCGAGGCCCCGGCCATCGACTTCGTTCCCGGCGTCTATGGACCCAACTGCGGCCGGCACATCGCCTTCCTGGATCCCGGTTACTTCTTCGCCGCCACGGTGGACGACGCCGTCGGCCAGCCCTACACATTCGATGAGGCCCTCCGCAGTTGGCTGTTGGGCAACGAAGTGTACATCGTAGACGAGCATCCCCCGGCCTCCTCCACATGCCCGCCGTAACAGGGCGGCAACGCTGGATCAGGTGTGATCTTCAGGGCGCGGTGCGGCGATCATCGTGCCTGCAATCGCCAGCAGCAGGGCCGTAACCGCAAGGCCCCACGAGGAAAGCGTCGGAACGGAACAACCGGCAATCGGCGCGTATTCGCACGTCCCGCTGACCACCTCGCAGGCGTTGGCCGTACACGGGTCGGCATCGTCACAGCCGCAAGGCAGGCAAGCGGTCGCCCCCGAAGAAGGTTGGTAGCTTCCCGTCGGGCAGGCAGCGCAAGTACTTGAGCCCGGCGAGGGGGCCATCGTACCCGGCGCGCACGGCACGCAAGTCGTAGCCCCAGGACTGGGCTGCGCAGAACCCGGCGAGCATGGTACACATGGGTCAGAGCCCGTAGTGCTGAACTGGCCGGGCGGACAGGGCGCCGGTGCTTGCGATTCGTGGGCGCCCATATCCAGGCCGGAGCCGACGACGCGAGCGTTGCCGCTCAGGTCCAACGGCGTTTCCTCCGCGGTGTTGCCATCCAGGTCAAGATCGAAATCGTCCGCGGGAAGCGCGCTCCGGTCCGCGACATCCAAACACGGCGACGTTGGCAACAACCGCAGGTCGTCATCCTGCGTGCCGAGGACGCCATCCTGTCCGTCCGCGTCCGCAAAAAGTGGGTCCGCCGAAGAATTGCCCGTTCCCGACCAGCCGCCGCGGACATCGCTACTTGTGATGGTGATGGCGGGTTGACCGCTCAGAACAGAGATCCCGTCCATGTCGTTCCACAAGATCGAGTTGCGCACCACCGCGCCGCCGTGGACCGATGGATTGAGCGATCGGAACGCGAGCGCTGCCCCGCTGGTCGCCGTGTTGCCGGTCAGCGTGCAATGGATCAGGTTCAAGCGACCGTCCACCGTCGGTGATGCCGCGCTGAAATACTGCAGGGCGCCGCCATTAGCGGCGTGGTTTCCCACGAACGAGCAGTTGAGAAAAGTAGCCGTGGTGTTGGTGCCCTGGAAGGCACCGCCGTCCTGGACGCTGGAGTTTTCGCCGAACGCGCAGTTGATGAAGGTCGGCGTCGTGCCGCTCCAGGCATGGATCGCCCCGCCGCTGCCCATCGCCGTGGAGTTACCGAAAAACGCGCACTGGATAAAGGTCGGGCTGCCGTACGGAATATCCACGGCGCCTCCTTCCTTCTGGTCGGCACGGTTTCCCTCGAAGCGACAGCGGCGAAAGACCGACGTGCCCAGCGTGTCCGTCACGGCGCCGGCGTATCGAACCGCACGATTGTTGACGAACTCGCAGTCTTCGAGAGTGGAATGAGTAACCTCATTGTAGACCGCCCCGCCACTTCCGACCGTGCCGCCGGCTGTGCCGTTCGCGTAGTTGTCCTGGAATCGACACTGCCGGATGGTCGGGTGGGCCACGATGTTGTACATGGCCGCGCCCCAGTTGCGCGTCGTGTTGCCGAGGAACGTGCAGCTCGTAAACGTCGGCTCTGCCCCACCGTGATTGTAGACCGCGCCGCCGTTCTGATCAGAGTGGTTGTTCGAAAACAGGCAGTCGGTGAACACCGCCTGCCCTTCGTTGACCACACCTCCGCCGCCCCCGGAAGCGCCCGACGTAGAGTTACCGATGAACAGGCAATCCGTCACCACCGTCGACAGACCCTCGTGTATGTATAGTCCACCGCCCCAATTGCCCGCGAAGTTGTCACGGAATTCGCAGCCAACCAGGGTTGCCCCCCCGTGATCGTTGAACGCGCCGTGGTTGGCCGCCCAGTTGTCGCGGAAGAGGCAGTCGCGAACGAGCGGCCGCCCCGTGAACGGACTCACGCCGTTGAAGTTGTGAATGCCGCTGCCCTGGTTGTTCGGGAATGCGTCGTTGGCATATCCCCCGCGAATCGTGAACCCGTCGAGAACCGTCGTGGCTGTCGTGGTCGGATCGTCGTTGGTCACGACGTGGTAGCTGTTCTCCGCGTAGTTGGCGAAGTTCGGGCCGTCATTGCCCCACAAGTCGCCGCTCAGCACCGATGGATACAAGATGAGGTTCCGTGCCGAAGGATTGGACGCCCCGCATCCCGCAAAGCCTCCCGAGAGCGTAACCCCGTTCTTCAGTCTGAACGTGGCCGTGCGCTCGCCGCTGCCGCGATCGGGTCGATACAACCCAGCCGCGACTCGGATCTCATCGCCCGCCTGCGCCGCCGCCAGGGCATCTTGCAGATCACGGAAGGCATTACACCAGCTTGAACCGTCCAGCGGCGTTCCGCTAGCGCCGTCGTCCACGTGGATGATCGATGCTCGGGCGTTCGCCGAAAAAGCGAATCCGCTCGCGACGAACAGCCACCACGCCGACATTGGTCGAAATCCGCAATGCGACGGCATCCGCCCCTCCGCAGCCGTGTTCCTACCGGTCCGGCCCCTGACCGTGCTCACGCCAACTTGCGTCCCCTCGCCAATCCGCGAGAAGACTGATTACCCAGAATGTAACGCGCCGCGCCGGCCCTCGGCGATCATCGTGCCTGCAATCGCCAGCAGCAGGGCCGTAACCGCAAGGCCCCACGAGGAAAGCGTCGGAACGGAACAACCGGCGATCGGCGGGTATTCGCACGTCCCGCTTACCGCATCACAGCCGTTGGTCGTGCACGGATCAGCATCAGCGCAGCCGCAGCTAAGGCAGGACGTCGCCCCCGATGAGGGCTGATAAGTCCCCGTTGGACACGCCGTACACATTGCTGACCCGGCAGAGGCGGCGACGGTTCCCGGCGCACAGGACAGGCACTCGGTTGCGCCGGCGCTGGGCTGGGCGAAGCCCGGCGAACACGACGTACACGGCGGGGCCCCCGTCGCGCTGAACGTCCCCGGCTCGCATTGCACGGGGCCCAGTTCCGTCGCGCCCATGTCCAGGCCCGGTCCGTACATCCGCGCCTCGCCGTTCAGATCCAGTGGCAGCGGCTCCGTCACGTCGCCGTCCCCGTCGAGGTCCGTCATGTCTGCGGGCAGCAGTACGCTGGCGGCCACGTTCAGAGCCGGGGAGTCCCAGGAGAGACTCGCGTCGTCGTCCTCCGTCCCGGCTACGCCGTCAGGTCCCAGAGCCCCCACAAGCAGCGGGTCCGCCGCCGAGTTCCCCTCGCCGGACCACCCACCCTCCACGGTGCAATACGAGACCGTCAGCGACCCACCGCTGTTGGGAACGAGCGGACCGGACGTGCCGGACTGCACGTTGTCCCAAACAATCGAATTCATCAACTGCACGTTGCTGTCCAGGACCGCCATGGCCCCCGCGACGGTGGTCGTCATGTTGTTCGTGAATGTGGAGTTGATGACGGTGACTGCCGACCCGTCGGCGACAAACACTGCCCCACCCGAGTATCCCGACACGTTGCCCGAAAAAAGCGTGTTGGCGATCAACGCCTCGACGTCCGAATAGATGGTCAGGGCTGCCCCGTTTCCCGAAGGCAGGCTGCGGTTGCCCAGAAAGCGGCTGTTCACCACGGTGAGCAACGTATTGTCGCTCACGTACGCCCCAGCCCCGCTCGAATCCGTGTTCTCCAGGAAATCCGAACGGGCGATGGTCAAACTCGCGCCCTGCGTGGCGTAGAGCCCTCCGGCAACGGAATCGCCGATGTTCCGCCGAAATACGCAGCCATCGAGGAAACCGTTGCTGGACGGCGGCACGTGATCCGGCGGGACGGGCGTGCCCGTGCCATTCATGTACATGCCGCCGCCGTACGTGAGGGCATGGTTCTCTTCGAAGAGGACGCGCCGCAAGACCGGCCGGCTGGTGTAAAAGGCCGCCAGCCCGCCGCCTTGGTTGGCCACGTTCCCGCGGAACGTGCAATCCTCAAAGACCTGCGGGCAGAATTCGGGCTGACAGGCCTCGATAAAGAAATCCTGCTGAAGCGCCGCACCGCCGCCGGTTAAGTCGCAAAGGTTGTTCTCGAAGAGCGTGTTCGTGATGTGCGGCGCGCCGCCGTAGATGTACATCCCTCCGTCGAACACGGTGGCGTGGTTGTTGCGGAAGACGCAGTCGGAGATCGTGATCCGAGAGTTGGCCCCGAAGTGCCACAATCCGCCCGCTTCCGGGGCCGTGTTGCCGTCCCAAACGCAACGCTCGAACGTGGGGTGAGACGTGCGATTCCCGAAAGTGCCCCCGCCCTGATCCACGGCACTATTGCCGACAAACTCACAATCCCGGAAGGTCGGTTCATTGAGCGTGTAGAACACTGCCCCGCCCAAAAACAAGGATCGGTTGTTGGAGAACACACACCGTTCAAACAGCGGCCGAGCCGGCCCCGCACACGTCGGGTCGGAATCCGCGCCCATCCACGCGCCGCCGCCTTGCCCGGCCACCTGGAAGTTGCCTCCGCTCTCGTTGTTCTCGAACAGGCAGTCGGTGATCCGCGGCGCCCCGCTGTGGATCTGCAGCCCGCCGCCCTGCTCGCCGGAACGGTTGTTGCGGAACGTGCAGTTTTCGATCACCGTCGAGAGGCCGTGGTCGTTAACCGCTCCGTGGTGGTACTGCTTGTTGTCGAGGAAGATGCAGTTGCGGAGCGTCGGTCCGCCGGGCATGCACTTGGCTGTTCCGTTGCGGATGTGAACCCCGCCACCCTGATTGGTGGTCAGCGCCGCCGGACCGGTGCCATCTGCGTGGCCCCCGCGAACCGTAAACCCGTCGAGGACCGCCCCGAATCCCGCGGGGTCGGAGTACGTGACCACGTGGAAGCTGTTGTCCGCGTAGTTGGCGAAGTCCGGTCCGTCGTTGCCGCCGAGGTCGCCGCTGAGCACGGACGCAAACAGGGCCGTGTCTCGCGCGGACGGATCGGCAGCCCGGCAGCCGGCAAAGCCGCCCATCAGGACCACGCCGCTCTTCATCATGAACGTGGCCGTGCGGTCTCCGCTT
>SBAX01000395.1 GCA_005240095.1 Phycisphaera mikurensis | reverse complement strand
GTCCTTACTCCTGCCAGAAACCGGAAACCCTTGATCCGGCAGGAGTTATCGTTCGTCGATCTTCAAATTCTTGAGCCCACCTTGCGCTGTACTGTTAATTTCCCTCGCGCACAGCACAAAGCTTTTCCGAGCCGGCGTGTCCTCACGCCGGTGTTCGCGCACGCCTTCCCCCATAAAAGCCGCGAACCGCAAGCCCCTTGCCTGCAAGGGCTTACGGTTCGCTGTGGCTCTTAACCCTTCGACGCCGCTAGCGATCGCTGATGACGATGTCCTCGGGCATCATGGTGATCACGCCCTCGCGATGGATGAGGTCGATGCGGGTGAGCGCCTGCACGATGGCCTTGGCCCGCAAGGGATCAACCTGGGCCAGGGTCGAGAGAATCGCGCCCACTTCAGGCGTTTTCGCGAGGAGGGAAGCAATTCCCACTGCGGCGTCGGCATGGGCGTCCTTCTCATCCTGAGGCTTGAACAGGTCGAAGATGCTGGGCGGTTCGGGGATAACGCGGATGTCATACTCTCCCAGCCCGGCGCGCTGCGCGGCGAACTTGATGGCGTCCTCGAAGCCGCCGATCTTATCCACCAGCCCTAAGTCAAGGGCCTGCTGGCCCGTGAAGACCCGCCCGCCGGCCATCTCGTCGATGGGCTTCTTCAGCTTTTCACCGCGGGCATTGGTCACGTGCCCCTTGAAGATGCCGTAGATGGTCTCCATGTAGTGCCGCATCTTGGCACGTTCCGCCTCGGAGAAGGGCGCAGCGCTGCTGAGCATGGCAGCCATCTTCCCGCGCTGCACGGGGTGCCAGTTGATGCCCAGCTTGTCCCACATGCCCGTGGTCACGATCTTCCCGCTGATCACTCCGATGGAGGCGGTGATGGTGCCGGCGTCGGCGAAGATGGTCTCCGCCCCGCAGGTGACGTAGTAGCCGCCGCTGCCTGCGACGTTGCCCATGGAAACGACCAGCGGTTTCTTGGCGGCCACGCGCTTCGTGGCGTCGAGAATGATCTCCGAGGCCAGCGCCGACCCGCCCGGCGAATCGACGCGGAGCACCACGGCCTTCACCGAGTCTTCTTCCGCGGCCTTGTCCAGCGCCCGCCGGATGGTGGTGCTGAACGCCCCGCTCGTCCCGCCGAAAAGGCTGGGCTCGGCCGATCCGGTCTGAATCGCGCCCTCCACATACACCACGGCGACGCTGGGCTCGGTGTAGACCTTCGGCGAGGGGTTAAGAAGCTGCATGAAAAAGGTAATCATGGCGAAGGGATCCTGGGGCATTTCCAGGTCGTCCTGCTCGCCGTAGTCGGACACGAACTCCACGCTATCACTGTAGCGGGTCTTGATGTCCGCGATGAAGTCCTGACGGTGCTTCACGGAGTCGATCAATCCCGCGGCCAGGGCCTCGTCCGCGGAATATGGTCCGTTGTCGATGAGCTGTATCACTTTGTCCGTGGAGATGCCCCGTCCCTTGGCGATGCGCTCCACGACCGTGCCGTAAAGCCCATCGACCAGCCACTTGGTCATCTGTTTCGAGTGCTCAGAGGGCTCCTTGCGCATGATCGGCTCGCCCGCCGTCTTGTAGTCCCCGCACTGCTCGATGTCCGGCGTGCAGCCGATCTTGTCGAGCATCCCCCGCAGGTAGGGCGTCTCCCCGTACAACCCGGTCAGCCAGACGTCACCGGTCGGCACGATGCTGATGTGCGAAGCACCGGTGGCCAGCGCATACGTGCCGGTGAACAACGAGTCGGCATGCACAAAAACAGGCTTGTCCACGGCCGCGAACTTGCGCAGGGCTTCGTGGATCTCCTCGAGCTGACCCAGCCCGAGCTGCGCCTCCTGCACGTCCAAGATGATCGCCACCACGTCGCTGTCCAGCCGCGCTTCCTTGAAACGCTCGAGCAGGCCTTTCAGCGAGAGCGGCGGCTCCTCCCCGAACAGCGGCGGCATGTTCACCGGAGTCTCCACCAGCTCGCCCTTAATCTTGAAATAGGCGATCTGCTTGGGCTCGGCTTTGGGGCTCACCGCTTCGGTGATCTTTCTCTTGAGCTGCTCAAACTGCGCATACGCGGGGACCGCGCACAGCAGTGCCAAAACTGTGGCACTCAAAATGAAACGTGCTTTTCGCATCATCGCATACCTTCCTTCACCAAAGGGCAAACCCTTATTTGCCCAACAAAAGCGTATCAGGGCTATCGGCCTGTTGGAAGCCACGCCGCGGCGCCTGCGACAACTCCTTACAGCCCGTGCGGGTTGGTCACCAGCTGTCGGTTCCGCTCGCCTCCGCGACCAGAAAACAATAGCACAGCTGCCGAAAAACCCATCAACGCACCGCCGGAAATCTGCATCCACACCACGGGGTGCCGGTAGTCGCCGCCGCCCCTGTGGAGGAGGAAAAACCCTAGAAGAAGTCCTCCCAGCGCTGCCGCGCTCACCCGCAGACCCGAACGCCCCAGAAGCAGCCACCAACCGACCAGCAGCACGATCATCTCCCGCCGCCAGGGGAAAACGGCAACCCCATAGGCCAGCGCCCGCGGAATCTCTACCAGCCCCCGCCAATTCACGTTGATTCCCGTTTCCGTGGCGACGATTGCCTTCCGCCTTCCAGGTCCCATGGTCTCGCCGTGGTTGGTCTGCACCCACACGTGGGCGAAGTCGGTGACAATGCGCGACTCAAAGCCGAGGTTCCTCAGCAGAGACGCCGCCACCACGGCACGTCCGTCGCAGTCTTCCTTGCCGAGCGAAACCGCCTCCTCCACCGTGGGCAGATAATCGCTCAGCCCCCACGTATTCCAGTCCCATTCGTAGGGCAGCTTGCGATGGACGAACTGTTGCACGTGCTGAAGCGTTTCTTTGGGTGGCGAATCGGCAGGCAAAGAGGCGCGAAGCTCCGCCACCCACGGCTGCAGAGCCGGGGCCTCAGGCTCGATGAGCGCGTTGGGGTCGCGCCAGTGCGACAGATGCCGATACGCCAGCCGCGGATACGGGAAGCAGACCGCCAGCACGGTAAGCCCGAAGATCAGCCACTTGAGCGGCAATCTCGCGTACCATCGCAACTCATTGAGGCCGAATACGGTCTTGGTCAGGACGTTGCTCACTGCCGGTGAGTCTAGGCAGGTCAACATCTCAGGACAACGCCGCAGTACGAACCGATACGGAATCCCTTCTCGTACCAATCCAAATGGGAATCCCTTCCCGCGGGAAATGGGCCGAGATAGGAATCTCGGCCCAGCGTGTGGTAAGGTAAACGCCAATGACCCTGCTGATTTCATCGTTGTTCGTCGAAGATGCCGCCCGGGACTTGCCCATGGCCGATCGGGCCTTCGATCAAGGCGCCGACGCCGTCGAGCTGCGCATCGACGCGTTCGATGGTGACCCGACCGCGATAGCCGAATACCTCAAGGCCCGTCCCCATCGCACCGGGATCGTGACCTGCCGATCCGCCGAAGAGGGT
>SBAX01000451.1 GCA_005240095.1 Phycisphaera mikurensis | reverse complement strand
GGACTAGCGTTTGCATAAGAGCAGTTGCTCGACGATCCGTTCCTGGTCATCGCGGGTCAGGTCCAAGCCGGACGGCAGATAGAAGCCTTTCTCACCGAGGAACTCGCTCACCGGAAAGTTCCCGCGGAGATCGGGCCAGCGTCGATGCTGGCCCTGGAAAACCGGCTGGCGGTGCATGGGGATGAAGAAGGAGCGGGTTTCGATCCCACGGTCAGCCAGGGTCTCGCGGACTTCGCGCTTGCTGCGCCCGAACCCATCCCTCAGCACCAGCCCGTACATCCAGTAGACCGGCTCACAGCCTGCGGCAGCGGCGGGGCGCTGAAGGTCGTCTTCGTCCACCAGCAGTTCGTCGTAGATTGCAGCGATCTGCCGCTTTCGGCGAATCTTCTCTTCCAGCCGTTCGCATTGCGCCACCCCCAGGGCGGCCTGGATGTTGGTCATGCGGTAGTTGAACCCCACATGATGATGCAGGAAGCGTTCTTCCTCGAAAGCCTGATTCCGCAGCAAGGCGGCCCGCTCCGCGATGGCTTGGTGCCGGGTGACGAGCATGCCGCCCTCACCGGTGGTGATGATCTTGTTGGCGTAGAAGCTAAAAGCACCCACATCGCCGATGGCCCCGACGGCTTGGCCGCGGTATTTAGCTCCGTGGGCTTGGGCGGCGTCCTCAACGACGAACAGCTTGTGGCGCCTGGCGACGGCGAGGATGGGCTCCATGTCGCAGGGGTGGCCGTACATGTGGACGCCCATGATGGCCTTGGTGCGGGGGGTGATCCTGGCTTCGATAAGCGCGGGATCGATGCACCACGTGTCGGGATCGACGTCCACGAGCACCGGCGTGGCGCCTGTCAGGCAGACCATATTGGCCGAGACGATCAAGGTGAACGAAGGGATGATGACCTCATCGCCGGGGCCGATGTCCAGGGTTTCGAGGGCCAAGTGAATGGCCGCCGTGCCGCTGCTGCACGCTACGGCGTACGGGGCTTGGCAGATTTTGGCGAAGGCTCCCTCAAAACGGGGGATGTAATCCCCCATCGAGGACACCCAGTTGGTGTCGATGCAGTCGTCGACGTAGGCGCGCTCGCGTCCGTCGAGGAGCGGCGTGCACACAGGGATTTGGCGCTGCTGCTTACGCTCTACGGAGTTCGCGGGCGTGGCCAATGCATTGTTCCTGGGCGCTATGGTCCGTTATCGCTATCGGCTCTGAGCGCGGCGGGTCTGCACGCCGATGCAAGCACATGAGCGCACAAGAGTGCGCACCTGTCCGACTGCCCATTTTCTCAACGCGGCGTAAACCCAGATTGAATATTGTCCCATAACAACCGAAACACTCTCAGGCGTTCTCGGACGGTATGGGCGCTACAAGCGCGCGCTGACGATTCGGTGCAGCTCCGTCATCCGCTGCGAATAGGTGTGCTCCCGGAGCGTTCGGCGTTGGCCTGCGGCGGCGATCTCATCGCGCTTGGCCGGATGTTCCAAGTAGTAGCGCAACTTCTCGACGCAGTCGTGTTCGTCCGAGAACGCGAGGACTTCGCGATCGGGCTCGAACAATTCGTGCAGGTTGGCCTTGGCGTCGGTGAGCAGGCAGGTGCCCATGCCGGTGGCCTCGTAGAGGCGCATGTTGTTGGCGAAGCGGTCGTCGACGTGCCCGCGAATGTCGATGCGGGCGTGAAGGTTCATGGTGATTCGTGAGCCCATGAGTGTGCGGTACATATCCAGCCCCCACGCGGGACCGCGATAGTGGGCGTGGATGGCCGAGCCCGGTGGCACGCGCTCCAGGCCGTAGCCGAAGATGTCCACCGGAATCTCGCGGAGAATGGCCTCAAGCCAGGGGATGCGATGCGCGTGCGAGGGCGCAAACCCGCCGACGAAGGAGACATCGAAGGCCGGTGCTTCCGCGGGCAGGCGGTCGATCAACCGGGAATCGAAGGCCAGCTTGAGGGGCTCCGCGTCCAGGCCCTCGCAACGAAAGTGGTCCACCAGCGGAGGAAACGAGGAGATCATCAGGTCATAGTTGCGGAAAGTGCGGTTGGCGGGCAGCGGCGAAGCAATCTGGCCGACGAGGAGGCGAACTTTCGACTTCATCTCCGCGAGGAACGCATCACCCAGCGGCGACCACTCAAACACGTAAAGGACGTCCGGTCGGAAGTCGTCAATCTGCGCGGCCACGACCCGCCGTCGCCACTCGTGAATGTTCCCCTCTCCCCCCGGGAGAGGGGTCAGGGGTGAGGGCTTGTCTCCCTCTGCCCTCATGGCGGAGGGTCGCGGACTCACGGCCCCCTCTCCCTTTAAGGGAGAGGGCTGGGGTGAGGGGAGAGTCGCTGGGATGGTCGCAAGTCTGCGAACATTCTCCGCCGCCCACTTGGCCTGCACCACGTCCGCGTTGCAGATGATTTCACGGGCCTCCCAGCCCAGGGCTCGCAGGCCGGCCGAGTAGGCATCGCCCACGCTGAAAGCCGTCTCGTAGATGCGGCCAAGCTGGGCGTCGTAAGCCAGCTCCGCAAGCTCCGGCTCCCGGCGATACAGGTCGCTGAGGAACTCGGGGTAGTACGTGTCGATGATCAGTATGCGCATACCCGGATTGTCGATTGTCGATTGTCGATTGTCGATTGGGGCGACTGTGGCGTATGCCGCCACCAAGGCCGATCGATTCCTCTTCTCGTTCGGTTTCTTGCGCGACGGTCCGAGGCTGGGGGAAGAGGTGGTTTTCGCGCTCTTTGACCCTGGACTTGCTGAAGAGAAAGCAGAGCACGTAGCCGAGTAGAACGAAGGCCTGCTCCGCCGGTCGCCTCCAGCATCGTACCTCGCCCGGCGGGCAGTGGGCACAGAGGCGGGGGAGAAGTACGATACGATCCTGGCGAGACGCGGGAAGCGGAAATGACCATCGTCCTGGTGTCGAACAAAGAGGCGTCGATGAACTACGAAAGCCCCTTGCGCTACGAAAAAGCCCGGGTGCACGCGGCCGCACTGTATTGCTCGGACGGCCGCATGGGCGAGCACTTCGACGACTTTCTGCACAACGGGCTGTCGCTGCCGCGATACGACCGCGTGTCGCTTCCCGGAGGGCCGGCGTGCCTCGCCAGCCACCCCCAGGCCCACTTGGAGGAGCAAGGAGTCATTGACGAACTCAGGTTCCTGGTTGAGGTCCATGCCCTCAAGCGCGTCGTGCTTATCGCCCACCAGGGCTGCGCGTTTTATGTCTCACGCTTGGAACTGAAAGAGCCGCGCTTGGAGCTGGTCCAGCGGGCCGACCTGGTCCGCGCCGCCGCGTACGTCCACCGCGTCACCGGTCTGGACGCCATCGACGCCTACTTCGCCCGCCTCACCGAGAGCCGTGTCCGTTTCGAGCGCGTCGAGGTCTGATCCTTCGACAACGCGGCCGTGACGAAGCCAAGGGGACGTGCGAAGAAAACGCAAGCCGTTGCTTGACTGCCCAGCGGCACGATTTTTCCAGTCCCGTTGCGCAGTCACGTCATCGCGGCCTGAAGATGAAATCCACCGTCTTGGTGTCACCCGCGGCAACTTCCACGCTCGCTTGAAGCACCCCGAACTTCTCGTGCCACGCCTCAAGCACGTATTTGCCAGGCGGGAGATTAGCGATCTGGAACGAGCCCGTGTTCCCGGTAATCCCGAAGAAGGGGTGCGAGAAGACCGTGATCCATGCGCTTTCCCATGGATGGACATCGCACTTCACTTTGAAGGGTGCTTCGGCCACTGGCGTAACGCTATGGCTCATTCCGACCTTCGGCTGGCTGAAGTTGAACTCCCGGTTGAGCTTCGGAAGGAAGTGAACGTCATGATGCGTGTTGTCATTATTGGTCACGGTGAGCGTTTGCCCTTGCATCATAGCCATCGCATGGGGGACAAACCGGCATCCTACGAAGTTGAGGAACGCCTGTGCCGGTGGCGGCTCGAAGGCCTGATCTCCTAGACCCTCATTCACGTAGACCAATACATTCTGAATCGTGACCGGTGTCAGCCATGGATTCAGGATGACATCTTCCGTTGGGATAGGGCCCCCGACTTGGACGCAAAAATGGTCTTTCGCAGGGTTGATGATCATCTGTTGATACTTGTTTGGGTCGCCTTCAAAGATGGCCCTTCCTGTGATTGTCGCCGTCGCAGACGGCCGTTGCACTGAGTCCGGCCTGCCCGCCTTGTCGGGCGCAACCGGGAAGGAGCCGGGGGCGAAGGCGAGATCAACCGTTTTGCGCTCACTGGCGGCAACTTCCACGCTCGTTTGAAGCACCCCGAACTTCTCGTGCCACGCCTCAAGCACGTACTTGCCTGGCGGCACATCGGCGATCTTGAACGTTCCGTCACTGCCCGTCACAGCGAAGAAGGGATGGTCGAACACCGCGACCCAGACGGACGTCCAGGGATGGACGTCACTTCTGACCAGAAAGGGCGGCTCAGGCTTGAGCTGGAACTCCAGCTGCTGGCCGCGACGCGGAAGGACGTGGTTGGCTTCTTCGTTTACCGCCGAGTAGAAATGGACATTCATCCCGTCATCGTCGGCGTTTACAAAGCGCAGCGTTTGGCCGGCTCGAACGCCCAGGACGTGGGGCCGAAACACGCACCGCTGCATTTCCACCACGACGGCCTCCGCAGGCGGCGGCGTCTCGCTCGGCGGGGCCTCTAGATGCACGAGGACGTTACGAATGGTGAGAGGGTTGGTCTGTGCGTTCAGCGCCACATGCTCCCGGAGGATCGGCTCGCGGCGGTGTTGTTCTCTGCAAAACGCGTAGCAATCCGTATCCTCGGGGAAATCAGGAATAGGGGCCGGCTTATGCTTCTCGGCGTCGCCCGCGAAGCTGACCTTTCCGGTGATCGAAGCCGTCGCCGGCGGGTTTGTTCGCTCGGCCGGGGGCTGCAAAGCAAGGCACAAGATCAGCACAGGCAGGGGACCTAACATGGCGCATTCTCCGAAGCCCGCGCCATCCTACCGCGCCGATCTGGTGGTGGTAGGCATGGCCCGCGAATGCCGCTAGAATTCGCTACTTCCGTAGCATGGAGCAAAGGAGCCGGATTTGAATCAAACGTTCCAAGAGGTTCCCGCAGGCCTCGGCAAGCGGATGACCGAGGCCAAGGCGCGACTGGATGCCCATACGCGGGAGGTCGTGGCGTGGCACTTTGATCCTAAGACGGGATGCCCCTTCTGGCTGGAGTATGCAAAGACATTGGGCTGGGACCCACGCAAGGAGATCACCTGCTACGACGACCTCGACAAGTTCCCCTTCTTTGAGGACGAGTGGCTGCGCGGCGGGCCGGTGCGAAGGTGGGTGCCCAAGGCGTTCGCGGACCGGCCGATCTATGTCTTCGAGACCGGGGGCAGCACCGGCGTACCCAAGAGCCGAATCAACATCGAAGACTTCCGCATCGACTACGAGATGTTCAGCGAGACCCTCTCCGACGAATCGTTTCCCAAGGGGGCCGACTGGCTGATGCTCGGCCCGTCGGGTCCGCGGCGGCTGCGCCTGGCCGTCGAACATCTCGCCCAGCATCGCGGCGGCATCTGCTTCTGCGTCGATCTCGACCCGCGCTGGGTGGTGAAGCTCATCAACAAAGGCCGGATGGACGTGATGCACGAATATCGCGACCACGTCATCGCCCAGGGGCTCACTCTGCTCAAAGCCCACGACAACATCCGCTGCCTATTCACCACCCCCAAACTGCTGGAAGCCTTTTGCGACAAGGTTTCGCTGGCCCGGATGGGCATCAAGGGCGTCTTCTGCGGGGGCACGCAGCTCACCGCCCAGTTCAACCGTTTCGCCCGCGAGGAACTGCTGGAAGGCACAGTCGAGCTGGTGCCCACCTATGGCAACACGCTGATGGGTCTGGCGTGCCACAAGCCCTTCGACCCGGCCGACAACTACAGCATCACCTATCACCCGCCCAGCCCGCGAGCCATGATCGAAGTGGTCGATCCCGGCCAGCCGCGCAAGGTCGTGGACTATGGTCAGCTTGGCCGCGTGCGTCTGACCACGCTCACCAAGGAATTCTTCATGCCCCGCTTCCTGGAGCGCGATGAGGCCATCCGCCGCCCGCCGTGCGACAAATACCCTTGGGATGGCGCCGCCGACGTGCGGCCGTTCTCCGGCTTCGCCGTGCCGATTGTCGAGGGAGTGTATTGATTGCCGGCTCGGACATCGGGTTCCCGGCTGATGGCGAAATGAACGGGGGTCTGCCCTTGCTCGAAGCGCGACATGCGACGGTCAAGGGCGGCGGGATCCCGCTCGACGAGCTGGCGAATCAAGTCCAGATCGCCGATCGACATAGCCGAGAAGACGTGGTGTTGCGCGCCGCGCTCGAGCAGCAGCGACGCGACTTCAGGATGATCGCCCGGCGCACCGCCGGGAGCATGGAAAAACGTGGCCCAGCCGATGGCATCGAGTTCGTGCACGTCGCCGCGGCCGTGTACATCGCCACCCGCATCGAGCAAGGCACGCACGATCTCAAGGTGCCTGCCGGCCGCGGCCCAGTGGAGCGGGCACGTGTTATCTCCCGTCTCACGGGCGTTGGGATCTGCGCCGCGCTCCAGCAGCAGCCGAACGGCTTCCACGTGGCCGCCCCTGGCCGCGGAGTGAAGTCCCGTCCAGCCCGCGTGAGGCGCCCGAGGATCAGTCTGCCGAACCAGGCTCTGGTCGCTGGCCACCAAAGTCCGCAACATCTCGACGTCGCCCTTGGCGCAAGCCTCGAAAAAGGTGGCGACGTTTGTTTGCTCCCGGCGCTCGATCTCCGCCTTCAAGGCTCGCCAACTTGCGAATCCATGGTCGCGGGCCACGGCCAGCAGGGCAGTCGCCAGTTTCGCCCGCGGGTCGGCCAACCGTAGCTCGCGCAATCGGTCCTTGGCCAGTTTTCTCAGATACTCGAGCGAAGCACGTTCGGGAAGCTTTGAGTCGGACATAGACGCCTTCCTTCCTTTTTCGCCCGGCGTCCGCGTTCCTCGGGCTGGAAGTCAGGGTCTGTGCTTGTTGTATGTCGTTGCGGAGTGGGTTCGACCCTTTACGCGGACCGTAGGCCGCCCGTCCGGCCTTGGCCTAATTCTACCGCCACGAACGGGGCGAAGCCAGCCTGCGCGCGGCGTGCTACTCCGGACGCCGCGCGGCAAAGTACTCCTGCAGGGGCTTGACGGTTAGGGGGGTGGGTTGGCGGCCATCGTCGGATTTGCTGAGGGCGCGGATGGCGGAGACGGCGGCGCTGGCTCCTGCCAGCGTGGTGATGAGGGGAATGCGGCGGGCGTTTGCGGCCGCACGCCAGCGGCCCTCGGCGGAGGCCGGGCCGGTGTGGATCGGCGTGTTGATCAAGAGCTGCAATTTGCCGTCATCGATCAAGTCCTTTAAGAACGGCGCTTCACCCGAATCGGAGTGTTTGGAGACCAGGGTGGAGGGAATGCCGGCCTGCGAAAGGACGTTCCGCGTTCCCACCGTCGAAAAAATCCGGAACGTCAGGTCGTGCAGGTCGCGGGCGATGGACACGATCCGCGGCTTGTCCTCATCGCGCACACTGACCAGAGCATTGCCGCTCGTGGGCAGCGAAAAGCCCGTAGCGATCTGGGCCTTGGCGAAAGCCTGCCCGAAGGTGGGGGCGATGGCCATGACCTCGCCGGTGCTGCGCATCTCCGGTCCGAGGATCACATCCACGCCTGGGAACTTGTGGAAGGGGAACACCGGGGCCTTGACCGCCGTGTGCCGAGGCCAGGGTGTTTCGTTGACCCCATGGGACGCGAGCACGTCTGCCAGCGGCTCGCCGAGCATGACGCGGGTGGCGATCGCGGCCCAGGGCACGCCCGTAGCCTTGGCCACAAACGGCAGCGTCCGCGAGGCCCGCGGGTTGACCTCCAGCACATACACGGTGCGATTGAGCACCGCGTACTGCACGTTCATTGCCCCGCAGACGCTGAGCCGTCGGGCGAGGCGCTTGGTCGATCGGAACAGTTCCTCGATCACCATTCGTCCCAGGGAGAACGGCGGCAGCACGCAGGTGCTGTCCCCGCTATGGATGCCTGCCTCCTCGATGTGCTCCATGATCCCCGCCACCATGCACATGGGAGAGGCAGCCGTGCCCACCGATCCGGACCGCAACGGGAAGGGAGCGGATGCTCTGCCCACCGGCGATCGTGTCGCTTCCGCTCCACGCTCGGATGCGAGCCCGAAGTCCGCCACGGCATCTACATCCACCTCGATGGCATCAACAAGGAATTTGTCGATCAGAATGGGATTGTCGTTCGCCGAGGCCAGGCGGTCGGAAGCAGCGAAGGCTGCGTCGAGATACGCGTCCAGGTCCGCATCGTTGTTGCAGACCTTCATCCCCCGCCCGCCGAGCACGTAACTGGGCCGCACCAGCACGGGGTATTCGATGCGATGGGCAATATCGCGGGCTTCGGCGCGGCTGCGGGCGATCCCGCTGGGCGGCTGCAAGAGGCTGAGTTCCCGAAGCACCTGGGCGAACTGCTCGCGGTCCTCGGCCAGATGGATCATCTCCGGCTGCGTGCCGAGGATGGGCACACCCGCGTCCTTCAAGCCTTGGGCCAGATTGAGCGGCGTCTGCCCGCCGAACTGGACAATGACCCCGCGGACCAGGCCATTGCCGATTGCCAATTGCCAATTGCCGATTTGCGGTTGACCGGCGCTATTTGGCAATTGGCAATTGGCAATTGGCAATGGTGATTGCGGACCATTCAGACGCTCGAACACATTGAGCACGTCCTCGTGCGTGAGCGGCTCGAAGAACAGCAGATCGCTGGTGTCGAAGTCCGTGCTGACGGTTTCGGGATTGGAATTGATCATCACCGACTCGAACCCGGCCTTCTTCGCCGCGAAAGAGGCGTGGCAGCAGCAGTAGTCGAACTCGATCCCCTGTCCGATGCGGTTGGGACCGCCGCCGAGGATGATCACCTTTGGATTGTCCGTGACGCGAATCTCGTCCTCGACGGGCTGATTGCCAGTTTCCAATTCCCGATTGCCGATTGGTAGCGACGGTCCAGTATTTGGCAATTGGCAATTGGCAATTGGCAATCGGCCAATGGGTGCCTCGTGCGTCGAGTAGTAGTACGGCGTCTTGGCCTCGAATTCGGCGGCGCAGGTGTCCACGAGCTTATAGGCCGGCGTGAGCGTGCGGACAGCGCCCGCCTTTCCGCCACGACCAAGCACGTGCTCGATCTGGACGTTGCTGTACCCGAGCATCTTGGCGCGGCGCACGTCGTGACCTTCCCCACTGGCGGGCGAACCGCCAGTGGCACGCATGAGT
>SBAX01000449.1 GCA_005240095.1 Phycisphaera mikurensis | reverse complement strand
TCCTTACTCCTGCCAGAAACCGGAAACCCTTGATCCGGCAGGAGTTATCGTTCGTCGATCTTCAAATTCTTGAGCCCACCTTGCGCTGTACTGCTAGGAGCAATGGGACATATTGACGGTCCTCTCCGGGTCATCGACGTTCTCTCCGACTCTGAGGTGATTGTGGAATTCGAGTGTAACTACTCGTTCGAGGACACCGTTAGCGCATGGCTTGCAGGAATAGCTACGAAGGGTCTCGTGGACGACAGGCGAATGGGTTCCTTGTCGGGCTTCTTCTGGGTGCCACGTACGGTCTCCTACGCAACTGCGATGGGCGGCACGCGCACGGTCTATTACATCGAGCCAGCCAAGGTCGATCCCGAGAGGATAAGGGATGTCAATCCGCCGCCAGGCGAATACTTGAAAGAACTAGCGCCATCGGAAGCGCCACCCCCACAAAAGTCGATGCCCGTCGGGCGAAGCGGACCGGGAAGGAGTTGGGAATCCCTTAAGGAGCGTGCCCGCTGCCAGTGACTGAACTCCGGTTTCTCAAGCTTCTTGCCTCGCAGTTTGCTGCAGACCTACAGCGAACAATCAGATTCGCTCATTCACAAGGAATACGGACCTCGCGCGCACCAATTCGACACGCCACTAGACGAACTTGTTGCCCAGAGAAAGGTCGTCGTCCTACTTCGGGAGAGAGACGGCTTGATCGAGCCAGACGCAGGGGCTGTACACGATCTAATCAACTTCTCGACAAGAGTGTGTGTCCGCGCAAGCGTCTTGGACGGCAAGCTATTGGTCCGTACAGACTCACTTTGCGGCGGGCTTCACGCTTGACCTGAGCCTCTCGACATTGCATCGGGATGGTTCACGATGTACGACGTCTCTTCGTCTCGTTCTGGTCCACGATCCGTCCGTTCTCGGCGACGTGAATGGGCAGGCCGAGTTTTCGGAGACGGGCGACCTCGCGGCGGATGCCTTCCTTGAGCCCTTCGGTGATGACATCGAGACGCTGTTTCAGGAATTCTGCGTCTGGTTCGCTACGTTCCACGGGCTGCTTGCCGCTTGATCTTCTCATGTTTTTCCGCGGCGAGAACCTTGGCCTCGCCGCGCCGCGCCGACTGCCTCGGGCGACGATGACGATCTCGTCGCCTGAATTATCGCATAGCGTCCAGGTGTCCGCCAGCGGCTGGTACAGCTCAAAGAAGTTCCGCAGGCCTCGCCAGTAGCGGCGTTCGACGGTTGAAGCCGGTACGTCGTGATCACCCTGCTGGACGCGGATGCTGACTCTTCGAAGGGCGAGTTCGACGCTCGTCAGCCAGATGTACGCAACGTGAACCACGTATCCGGCCTGCTGGCTCTCCTGAAGGAAACGGACGTACGAGCGACTGGCGAGCGTGGTCTCGAAGGCGAAGCTCGGCCCGCGGGAGCGCAGCTCGTGAATGCGGGCGAGCATCAATCGCCCGGCCTCGAGGGCGCTGGTCTGCGGCGCGAACGGCGAAAGACAGTGGGCGATCAGGTCGGCATTGACGAACTGCTCGATGCCCAGCGCTTCGGGAAGCAGAACCGTGGCCGTGGTGGACTTGCCCGCGCCGTTGGGCCCGCCGAGCACGAAGATTTCCGGGGTTGGCATCACGGTCACACTACCCCCGCGGTAGAGCCTCGGTCAATCAAAGGTCCGTGGCCACCGGTCGCCTGCAATTCTCGTTCGGGTAAGATGCACACGGGCCACCTTGTGATCCCCCGAGCGGAGCCGAAGCACCGTGATTCATTCCGACGCCACAGCCACGGTAGGAAGGACGCCTCTGGTCGAACTGGCGCGCATGGCGAAGGGTCTGCCCGGGCGGGTCGTCGCCAAGCTGGAGATGCGAAATCCCTGCGGCAGCGTCAAGGACCGGCTGGGGGTGGCGCTGATCGAGGATGCTGAACGTCGCGGGGTGCTTCGCCCGGGGGCCACGATCATCGAGGCCACCGGCGGAAACACCGGCATCGGCCTGGCGTTTGCCTGCGCCATCCGCGGCTATCGCCTGATCCTCACCATGCCCGAGACGATGTCCAAGGAGCGCGTGGTCCTGCTGCGGCACCTCGGCGCGGAAGTCGTTCTTACTCCCGGCATCCTCATGACCGACGCCGTCGCCCGTGCCGAGAAACTTGCCAAGGAAACCCCCGGCGCGGTCATGCTCGATCAGTTCCGCAACCCCGCGAACCCCGAGATCCACCGCTGCACGACGGCCATCGAAATCTGGGACGACACCCATGGCGCTGTGGATGCCTTCGTCTCTGCGGTTGGAACGGGCGGGACCATCACCGGCGTGGGCGAAGTGCTCAGGCAGCGCAAGCCCGGAGTAAGGATCGTGGCCGTTGAGCCCGCCGGGGCGGCCGTGCTCTCCGGAAAGCCGCCGGGCAGCCACCAGATGCCCGGCATCGGCGTGGGGTTCATCCCCGCGGTGCTCAATCGTGCCATCCTCGACGAAGTCATCGCCGTGACCGACGAGCAGGCCTTTGACTGCGCCCGGCGGCTGGCCCGAACCGAAGGCATCGTCGCCGGTGTTTCCTCCGGCGCCGCCCTTCACGCGGCGCTCACCGTCGCCTCGGGCCCGGACTCGAGCGGCAAAATGATCGTCGTCCTGCTTCCGGACACAGGAGACCGCTACATTAGCACGAGTTTGTTTGGTTAGATCCGAGCGTGGAGAGGAAGCGACACGATCGGTCCCTCGGCTACTGATGTAAGGAAAAGGCAATGATGGACAAAGTGAACCTGGCTGAGAAGTTCTCCCGCTTCACGGAGCACTGGTCCCCCAAGATCGCCGGCGAAGTCAATGACGCCTACATCAAGCTCGTCAAGTTCAAAGGCGAGTTCGTCTGGCACCATCACGACCACGAAGATGAGATGTTCCAAGTGGTCAAAGGCAGCTTCACCATGAAGCTTCGCGACCGCGACGTTGAGATCCGCGAGGGCGAGTTCATCATCATCCCCCGTGGGGTGGAGCACAAGCCGGTCGCCGAGGCGGAGTGCTGCGTGATGCTCATCGAACCGAAGTCCACGCTCAACACCGGCAACGTGAGAAACGAGCGAACGCTACCCAAGCTGGACCGGGTCTGAAAGGCGGCGGAGCCCTACTTCAGCACCGCCTCGATCTCGCCTTGGAGGGCCTTCACGGATGCAGTGTCGAGTTCGTATGTTACGCGAAGATACGGCTTGTTGAGTTTCAGTAGCGCTCCCAGGTCGATGGGCGTTCCCACGAGAACCAGATCGCAGTCTGCGGCGTTGATGGTCTGCTCCAGTTCCTTCATCTGCTTCTTGCCGTAACCCATGGCCGGCAGCACCTCCGTGACATGCGTGTACTTCTCGAAGGTCTTCTTGATCGTGCCGACGGCGTACGGGCGGGGATCGACGATCGTCCCAGCCCCATGATCGCGGGCAGCGATGTGTCCCGCGCCGAACTTCATGTCCCCGTGGGTGAGTGTAGGACCGTCCTCGACGACCAGCACGCGCTTGCCTTTGATCGTCTCCGCATTGTCCACGAACACCGGCGACTTGGCCTTGATGATCTTGGCCCTGGGGTTGATGCGCTTGATGTTCTGCTCGACGGTCTTGACGTCCTCGGGATTGGCCGTGCCCGTCTTGTTGATGACCACGACGTCTGCCATGCGTGCGTTCGTCTCGCCCGGATAGTAGCGCACTTCGTGCCCCGGCCGGTGCGGGTCCGCCACCACGATGTACAGGTTCGGCTTGAAGAAGGCCATGTCGTTGTTGCCGCCGTCCCAGAGGATGACGTCGGCCTCCTTCTCGGCCTCATGCAGGATGCGCTCGTAGTCGATGCCCGCGAAGACCACGTTCCCCGCCCGGATGTGCGGCTCGTACTCCTCCCGCTCCTCGATAGTGCAGTGATGGGTCTCCAGGTCGTCGAGGCTGTCGAAACGCTGGCAGATTTGTTTGGTCAGGTCGCCGTAGGGCATGGGGTGCCGCACGGCCGCCACGCGCTTGCCCATCTTCTTGAGCACACTGGTGACTGCACGGGAGGTTTGACTCTTGCCGCAGCCCGTCCGCACCGCGCAGACCGCGATCACCGGCTTGGTGGACGCCAGCATCGTGTTCTTGGGTCCCATCATCCGGAAGTCCGCCCCGGCCGCGTTGGCGATGGCGGCCTTGTGCATCACTTCCTCGTGGGCCAAGTCCGAGTAGGCCATGACCACTTGGTCGATGTTGTGCTCGCGGATCAGGTCGGACAGCTTCTCCTCCGGCTCGATGGGGATGCCGTTGGGATACCGCTCACCCGCCAGCTCCGGCGGATATACCCTCCCGGCGATGTCCGGGATCTGAGCGGCCGTGAAAGCCACCACTTCGTAGCGGGGATCGCGGCGCCAGAAGACGTTGAAGTCGTGGAAGTCGCGCCCGGCGGCGCCGAGGATTAACACGCGGATCTTACTCTTGGTCGTCGGTGACGAGCCGGATGCCATAAACTGCCCTCAGATCGAGACTTACGATTGCCGCACACCCCGCGCCGGTGGGGCGCTGACCTCCTGTAAGGTGCGGTCAGACGGCCCGAGTGTAGGGGTGAAACGCCCTGTGAGCAACCCGTTGGCGTCCTCCAAGCGGCAGGGCTGGCGTACCCAAAGCGGCACGAAAGGGAGCCCAAACCGACCCTATGGTGGCGTGGCTTGGGCACTGAGTCGCGCCAGAGCTTCCTGGATCCGTGTCTTTAATTCTGGCGGCAGGGCTTCACCGCGTAGGAGAGCGTTTTTCCAGACGTCGGATGCTTTGGCGGGGTGGCCGAGCTTGAGCCAGACCGTTCCGAGGCGGTAGTAGGACTCCCCGTGGTTGGGGTCGAGGCGGAGGGCTTCTTCGAAGACGGGAATCGAATCTGCGAGGCGTCCCTGGCTGGCGAGGAAGCCGGCGAGGTTGAAGTGCCATTCGGCGACACTCGGCTCGAGTTCGATGATGCGGCGGTAGAGGGCTTCGGCCTCGTCGAGGTGGCAGAGGTGAGTCTGCACGATGGCGAGGCCGACCATGGTGGGCGTGTCGATGCGCCCGACGCGCTCGGCGATGCCTAAGGCGATGCGCCCGTGGCGGTCGGCGGCTTCGAGGTCGCCGAGCTCTAACGCGGCGCGGGCCAGGGCGGCGTGGGCCGTGCGGTTGCCGGGGAGGCGCCGCAGAGCTTCCTCGGCATGATCGCGGGCGCGCTGGAACTCGCCGCGGGCGTTGAGCGTGGCGGCCAGGTTCGCATGCGCGGTCGGAGTGTCGGGGCGGCGGGCGATGGTCGTGCTCCACAGAGTGTAGGTGTCGGACCAGATGGCCGTCTGGGCGCGGGTGAGGATGATGAGGCAGACAACGAGCATGGTCGTCGCGGCGGTTGCTGCGACGCGCCACGGCCGACTGGAGGACCCCCCTTTGTCCCCCCTTGGTAAGGGGGGAGGCGCAGCTCGCAGCAGTAGCACAAATCCTGCGCCGAGGAGTATGGCGAGAGCCATGGAGGGTAGGTAGGTGTAGCGGTCGGCGACGAGCTGGGGGCCGGCCTGGGCGAGGCCGAGCATGGGCGAGAGGAGGACGAGGTAGGCCAGCCAGGCGATGAAGACTCCGGGCCAGCGGCGGCGGGCGAGCCAGAGGGCTGCGGTGATCGCGATGACGAACAGTGCACAAGCGATGTAGGCGGGATGCCAGGGGGTGACATCCGGCGATTGCTCGTAGAGGGGCACGAGGTCGACCGGCCAGAGAGTCTTGCCGAGGTAGAAGACGATGCCATAGAAGGCCTGCATGATGCGGAGGGCGAGCGGGTGATCGGCGAGGCTGCGCAGGGCGCCGACGTCGGATTGGGCCCACAGGGCCGCGGCGGCTGCCAGGGCCGCGGGAATGAGGAAGGCGAGTTTTTCAAACCAAACGATGCGTGAGCGTGGGTCAGTTGCGCTCGCGATGCCATCGGCGTTCAAGCGCCGCCCATGAAGGGCGACGCTACATCGTCTGAGTGGGTAGATGTCGAGAAGCAACAGGACGACGGGGAGCGTCATGCCGACGGCTTTGGAGAGCAGGGACAGGACATAGCAGGCGAGGGAACAGGCTAGCCAGGGCCAGCGCTTGGACTGCGCCGTCGCGTAGCGAAGATAGGCGAGGACGGTGAGCACCAGCCACAGGCCGCTGAGGACGTCGCGGCGCTCGGTGGCCCAGGCGACGGACTCGACGCGCAGGGGGTGGATGGACCAGAAGAGGGCGGCGATGAGGGCGGCAGTGACGAATTGCCAATTGCCGATTGCCAATTGCCAATTACTGCCGCCAGCCTGCGGCACGCTGGTCACTGGCCACGGGTCACTGGCCACCAAGTCGAGGATTCGACGGGTGAGGAAGAAGAAGGCTACGGCGGTGAGCAGGTGGAGAACGAGGTTGGTGAAGTGAAAGCCGGCGGGGTTGACGCCCCAGAGGAGCTGCGACTCGAGGGCGAAGGATAGCCAGGTCAGCGGCTGATAGTGGCCGGCGAAGCCGGTGGTGAACATCCAGCGGAGATGCTCGGCGCCGAGGCCCTGGTAGTGCGTGTTGCGGATGAGGTTCTGGTCGTCGTCCCAGGCGACGAAGTCGTTGCGGAGCGTGCCGAGGAAGGCGAGCAGCACGGCGAGCGCGATGGTCAGGAGGGCGATGCGTGAGGCGAGGGCAGAGGGGCAGCGATTCGCCGGGGATGTTGGGAAGTTAGATGGATCCATGGGGGAGCATTGTAGGGGCGGGAGCGCGCCGTGCAGCATGGCAGTCCGCGGTGCGCGGGCGTTCGATCATCGAGACGCCAGCCATCGCTGGCGCGATGGATGGGGCACCCGCAACCGACCATTAGAGAGGGGCCGAGCTGCCGAATATGTTCTGGAATCGAGAGACGTCGCGAAGGTCCACGTCGGCGTCGGAATCGAAGTCCAGCGCGCGGCACCCTCGGGTGGGTGGGGGTCCGCCCGGCCCGCCCGCGGTGAAACAACCGAACGTCATCAAGTAGTGGAAATCGACAAGATCGATCGAGCAATCTCCCGCAAGGGCCGCATCTCCCAGCGGGCGACCGTCAGGCTGAGCCGGAATCCCGACAGGTCCAAACGCGCAAAAGTCACCGGCATTGATGACCCCGTCATTATCAAAGTCGGGGTCATACCGATCGATCAATCCGTCACCGTCGAGGTCAGGTTCGTATTCGTCCGGGATCAAGTTTCCGTCCGTATCGGTCAGCATGCCGGTCGCAATCTCCTCCACGTCCGGCAAGCCGTTGGCGTTCCCATCGAAGGGAATGCGAAGGAAGTAGATATCTTGCTCACCATTGAACGTGGCAGCATAGGCCACACTAACCCCAAGGTCGTCTGACAGCATGTGGTAATAGTCACCCAGCTTCTGTTGCCCGCCCGGGTAACCCAGCGACTGGTTGAACGGAAGGCTGACAGGGCGATTGGTCGACCACGTCCTTCCCGCATCGATCGAGTAGGCGTAGTAGAGTTCTGACTGCTGGAGCGTCGGATCGTTGCGCGTGTCATTCCAAACGGCGTCGATACGGCCATTTGGCGCGATCGACATCATCGGAAACCACTGAGTCGCCGGTGAATCCTCGCCGTCATCGTTGATCCGCTGCGGCGTACCCCAGTTCTGGCCACGGTCCCGGCTTCGTGCAAAGATGACGTTCAAGCCGCTCATATCCGCGGGGTAGGGAGCAACCATTGGAGCCAGGATGTAGACGAAATCCTGGTATTCATCTGTGGAAGAACTGGCTGCGATCCAGGGCTGACCGAGCAGGCCGTTGGGGTTGAC
>SBAX01000483.1 GCA_005240095.1 Phycisphaera mikurensis | reverse complement strand
ATGTGTCGCTGGCAGAGATGTAGGTGAACATTTCGCCGCTCGGCTGGACAAGAAAGAAGCGGCTGTGATCGGCTCCTCGATAGATGTGCGTGGGGCTCAGTACGTCGGATGTATCCTGACGCCGGGAGATCTCGTCGGTGGCCAGGTCGATTTGGCGAAGGAATCGCCGGCTAGGCCCCTGAAAGGCAGTCGTGAACAACGCGCGGCCGTTATTGGCTATGGCCAGCGCCCACGTCCCGCCGTCCCGCGCGTTTCGGTCGTAACCCAGGTTCGTCACCAAGCCGGTGGTCAGGTCTACCTTCCGGACAAATCCCTGGAAGACGTTCCTCTGCTCCTCGGCCACGTAGAGGAAGTTGCCATCCGGCGTGATGTCCAGGCCGTACAGGGAATTGCCGACCCGCAGCGGTTCGAGCAGGAGGCCCGTCTTCAGGTTGTAGCGCTCGATCGTGCCGGCGGCCGTACCGACGAAGAGAACTTGTCGCACGGGGTCGAATACATGGGCGCGACGGTTGGGAACTGATATGAAGCTGGGGGAGGTGACGGCGCCGCGGACGAAGAAGCGGAAGGGGTTCTCGTCCGTGTCATTGGTAGCAAACACGATGGCGCCACTGAACAGGCCCGCTGACCCGGCCGTGAGCCGCACCGTGAAGGTAGTGCTCTCCCCAGGTCCGAGTGTGGTCTGGCCAAAGCCAGACACCAAACTAAACCCGCCTGGCAGCGAGATGCTCGGCCCCAGCACGAGGTTCGACGTACCGGCGTTGTACACTATGAAGGTGCGCTCCAACGGTCTGCCGGTGAGCGTCCCGGGAAAAGAGACAGAGCCGGAGCCGCTCGCGATTTCGCCACTCGCGTCGAATAGCTGGATCTCCGATCCGGTAAGGTCGCCGATGCGCTCGACACGGACAGCATCAGCGAAGACATAGCCGCTGGCCAGATCACTGACGAGTACCGACAGCGTACTGCTACTGACACGGAGGTGGCCGCCCAGATCCTTCCAGCCGGTTCCCTGGTAGAACAGGTCGTCGGGGGACGCGGTCTGATCGACCACGGCCTTGCTCAGCAACTTGTCACCGTCGAGGACGTGGAAGGTCACGTCGGGCGCGAGGTCGGGGTCTGCTATCCAGGTGGCTGACACTCGGTACAGGCCTGGCGAGACCGCGAATGTCCACGAAGCAAAGCCCAAACCATTGCCTGGGGCAGTGTAGTGCAGGTCATTCTGGAAGCCGGCACCGTCATAGGCGATCCAACTTTTGGTAGCAGAGAAGGCCGCGTCGCCGTCATCCGCTGTCAGCACGGGCAGGTCGAACAGGCGGATACCGGCCGGCGTGGACAGGAACAGGAAACGGCCATCATCACTGACCGACATTACGCCATTATCAAACGTGCGAGAAGCAGGAATGTTCTCGCCAATAGGCAGGCGGTACAGCTCGCGCCAGGTGTTCGTATCGAAGGCCACAACTTGGTCGGCCGCGGAGTCGGCGACATAGAGGACGTCGCGCACGGGGTCAAAGGCTAGGCCGCCATCCATGCCCGTGAGGTTCTCGACGCCTCCGAAAGTCCTCGTCATCACGGATGCCCCGTTGCCAACTTCGGTGGCGATCAGCGTGCCTGTGCGGTCGATTGTGGTCAGGGCGTTGCTCAAGAAACTGCCTGTTCCGGCCGGGTTCGTGAAGGTGTCGGTGGTGGCGTCATAAAGTCGGACAGGGCCGCTGTCGATGGTTGACTCGGCCAAGTAAAGCAGGCTGCGGCCAGAACCCCGGTAGATGTCCGTGTTCTGCATAACGACCGTTGTGTCGGCACGGATAGACAGGGTATCCGTGGCGAGGTCGATCTGTCGCACGGGAACCCGGCCACCGCCCTCGAAAGTGCCGTCGAAGATGGCCTTGCCATTGTCGGTGATAGCGACGTCCCACGAGCCGCCCTCATAGGGTTCGCGCTGATAGGCGAGGTTCGTCACAGCACCAGTTGTGAGGTTGACCTTGCGGACGAAGGCCTGCTCGCCAAGGCGCAGGGTGTCAGCAACGTAAACGAAGGCACCGTCGGGGGTGATGTCCAAGCCGGCGAGTGCGTTCCCAACGTTAATGGGGCTCAAGAGCCTCTGGTTGGCTACGTCGTAGCGCTCCAGGGTGCCGGACGAGGTGGTGATGCAGAGAATCTGCCGCAACGAATCATAGACGTGGTCACGGCGCGTTGCCACCGGAATTAGCACGGCCGGGGCAAGGCGCTCCTCGAGGCGCTCTACTACCAACGCCACGAGCCGATGGCGGCACCGACGAGTCGAGGGGAACGAACGCAATGGACAACCTCCCTGGGTCAAGCGTGGGAAAGAGAAAGTATAAGGTATCACCTAGCCGTCATTATCTCCGTCTGGCGCGACCGGGACAAGCAGATTCCGCGAAAAATCGGCCGCGTTTCATGCCCGATCCGGGCGATCCCATCCGTTTGGCCGCCGATCTGTCACCCGCGGCCAAGCGGACAGGTGACTTTCGCGCTCGGTCCATTGTCCGCCCTGTAGAATGATGCTGGAGAGGCTCCGCTTCCTGACCTTGTCCGCGCGGGACATACTTCTCGCGACGAAAACTACAGCAGCCGCGGCCGCCGTCGCCGCCCT
>SBAX01000423.1 GCA_005240095.1 Phycisphaera mikurensis | reverse complement strand
GTCACGGACGCCGGGCGTTCAACTTCGCCCGCCGATGGCGGCGGCGATTCTGCGCCGTGGAGGAACTGCGATTGCTGTAAGCTGAGCGTTTCCATCGTCGATCGTCGTTCGGGCATGAGCGTCAATCTCCTGCAATAGTTCCAGCGTTTCGTCGGCAGCCCGCTTCCCCCGCGGGCCCATCTTCCACACGGCAGTGCGTTGGCCGGCCGCATCCGCCGTGGCTTCGCGGAGGCGAAGCACGGTCTCGCAGACCGGAAGGCCGAGGCTGTGGATGGCCTGGAGGGCATCACGGGTCAGCAGGAACCGGTCGCTGCGGACTCGCGTCAGCACCAGGTGAGCCGGGGGCTTGCTTCCGCCGCGGACGCGGCGGGCGTTCACCAGCATGCGCACCGTTTCCGCCGTGGACTCCAATTCGGGAACGGTCACCCCGCATGGAATCAGTACGTAATCGGCGATGAGCAGCAGCGCTCGGGTGCTCTCCGCCAGGCTCGCCGGCCCATCGGCGATCACGACGTCGTGAGCGGGTTCAAGGGCGGCCGCCAACTCCAGGATGGAGTCGGCGGCGGTTTCCGCGTGCAACGTGACGTTCCACCGGGCGCCGCGGATCCACCGGGATGATGACGACTGACCGTCGGCGTCGATGAAAGCCACGCGCCGGCCCCGGTCGAGGTGCCACGCGGCCAGGTGCACGGCCAGGGTGGTCTTGCCCACGCCCCCCTTCTGGTTCACCACGGCGAGGATCATGTCTCGACTATGGAACGGCGACAGGGGTCGCGCAAGCGTGTTTTTTGGCAAGCTGGCATCCGTGCTTGGCGTGGTGCTTGCACGCAAGCAAGCATGCCGGCTTGCTTCCACGGAAGGCCGCCGGAGAGCACGACAAGAAAGCCCTTGCGCGATTCTGCCGATTCCGTATCCTGCGATCGAGAATCAAAACGAAAGGCCCGGGCAACCTGGCGCGGAAAAGGAATCCGGCCGGGTCGCGCGGGAGGAAGAGAGCAAGCGAGGAAGGCCGCGAAGTTACAAGCAATTGGTCACGAGCCGTTGAAACCGAGCGGGGCCGCGTGCATAAGGCACGCGACCGTAGGATACTCAGCCTGAACAACTGAATCCTACCACAGCCGATTCCGGCGTCAACAGCAAAGATCGTCTGCGCACTGCGCGGGATTTGCCCGCAGTGTGCTGCGTGAATCCTCCTCGCAAGGCAATCGCGGACTCATGTAAGGAGCCCGCGAGAGCGACAGGAGGGATATGCAGGCATGTACTCAGGCGTCGCCCGGCCCATGGTCGGGCGTCGCCAAACCGGAAGGGGGATTTCGCAGCATTTCCACACGGCAAATCTGTCTGGTCTGGTCGGCTTGGCGATCCGGGATACTGGCGAAATTCCTGGACGTGCGCGTCTATTGGGCGTTGCACGAGATCGCCGAGCGACGCGAGGCCGGCGTGCGTTCCTCACACCAGGGGTTGACGCCGTCCCGAGGTCGTCGATTCGATTTGCGGCTCGTTTCGGAGGAGGCGCGAAAGCTTACCGGGGTCGTCCGTCTCTCGGCCATTTGCGGGTCGTTGCGGTGCCTTCAACTCAGCGGGCTGGTTAGCATCACACCGGATGCGATTCTTCTTGAGGGGCCTGGCGCCGACCTCGCTGGGGCTTTACAATCACTTGCAAGTGCGATGGGGCAACGGATTCACGATCGTGAATCGGTTCATACTCGCGCCGTTCCGATACCCCGGCGAACGCTGCGGTATCTTGCGACTTGTGGTCGCCCGGCCGTTGCCGCGACGATGCTCGCCTACATTCTCCGCTGCCTCTGGCACCGCTGTGGCAGATTGGCGACGACTGGCTCATGCTCGACAGCCTTTGTAGCCGGGGTATTCGGTATCCACGAACGGAACGTGAAACGCGCCCGGCGGCTCCTGCAACAAATCGGATGGCTAAGGCCCGTTGATGCTCCTTTATGGCACGTGAACCGTTACGGAGGAAGGGCCACGATCGACCCCGCGTGGACGCCTACGCGACGGCGAAGGGAGCCATTCACTACCCGGAGTCGCGGGATCATCAAATCGCCACCCCCTTGCGCCTCAAACGACGCCGGATCGCCACCCCCAATGGAAAAACGATATCTCCCTTCGGGATCCAAGAACCAGTATCCCGCCGGACTCGGCCCGGCTGGTGTTCGCAAGCGAACGGGAAAGGGCAAAAGCCCGACGCTTCGACACATTGAGGTCGAGGACCTCCACGACACGCAGCGGTTGAGATTACTCCTCGGCGAGGCGATTGCACGCGGCCTCGTGGAGGATTGTCCAGCGGACGAGCTGCGGTTTTTCGCGGCGGCCGAGCACGCCAAGCGAGTGGGGCGACGCAATCCCGCCGGGCTATTCGCCACGATCGTTCGTCGTGGCTTGTGGAGTTTCCTGGCCGACGTGGACGAGGAGCGTGCGCTAAGCCGACTCAAACAGATCGACCACGACGTGCCCACAGCTGAGTCGACGGGCGCGGATGTGTTGCCGAATGGCTCCTTAGTCGGACGTCGCCCCGACGGCAGTCCTGCCCCCGGGCGTCGCATCACGATCTTGGTGCGGGAACTGGCCGAAAAGCGCTCCCTCGATGGGACGCTCCGAGCCATGAAAAACGCGAAGCGTCCAACGTCGGCACCGTCCGGTCATGGTTCGCCGGTCGCTCCAGACCAGCCGCGGAGGGCGATAACATCACCGCCACGTGGTAGGATCCCGATCAACCGAGGACCCGAATTCTGTCGTCATGCGACAGGGCCTCGCCAGCGGCCTGCGGCGCGGGTCCCGGTCGGCCCTCGCTCAGAAGACCGAGCGACAGCGAGTGGGCGAAGGGACGACCGGGTGTGACGCGGGCCCCGCCTGCGGCCGGGCTCTCCGAGGCCTGAGCGCGGACGCGCGTATTGCGTCCAGGATGCAGCGTACACTTGTGGCTGGGCCCTCGGCCTTCGCGGCTCTCAAGATTTCCGTACAGAGTCGTTACGGTTTTGGAATGGGCCTTGTGGGAACGGGGAGGAACACGGAGTTCGGCGGCGGAGTGGAATCAACCGACGAGGTGGTGTTCCGCAGTGAGATCCGCGGTTAATGGATTGGGATTTGGCAAGGATTTCACGGGGACGTGAGGGACGCCGGTCAGGCTTCGCCGGATGGGCCGGGGGATGCAAACCCCCGTCCTCAGCCCACCGATCTACATTCTGTCATTCTGTTGACTTGGCCGCCTAGCAGTCCGTGGCAAAAGCCGTTCGGCGTAGCGCGGTGAACCAGCGGACGTTCCATACTGCCGGGCCGCGCTGCCTGAAGATGTAGTTCGCCAAGGGGCGCAGAGCGCGCTCCAAGCGTTGTACAAGGGCCAAAATCAGCGCAAGAAGGCCCTGCAGGCCCCGGGCCGTTCCGATTCCCATGATCTTGCGCATCACCAACCCCAGGTTGAACCCGGCGGCGTGAACCAGCAGACGTTTCAGGATGTTCTCATGTCTTCGCAGGTGCGTCCGCCGCATCCCGCCGGTGTCATAACAGTGGGCGAAGCCCCGTTCGAGTAGCTCGCCTCGCCGACGCAGCAACGACTTGCCCCGCTCCCCTCGAATCCGACGACGATTGCCATACACCGCAGCCTTGGCTTCCGCTTTCCCCTGCCAATGACGACGGCCGCGGTCCGGCTCACTGATGTACGTGCGAATCTCTCTGTCCGTTTGCGCGGTCAGCACTTCGTTGCTGTGGTACCCCTTGTCCCCCACAACCTCTCGAAGCACCTGCTCGCTGACTTTCTGGCAGGCAGTTTCGTCCTTCATCACCGCCACCAGATTCTTGTCCGCTTCCTGGATCGTCTCTTCCAGGCTGGCCGTGTCCCCGCGATTGGCCGGCTGCAAGGTCACCGCCACGATGGCCCCCGTCTGCATGTCCACCGCGTGCTCGGCCTTGTGCGCCAGGTGCGTGCGACCGTCCTTCATCTTGGTGATCTTGGCGTCGGGGTCGTGCGGGTTCTGCCAATCATCGTTGGAGCCTTTTTTCTCGCGGTTTTTGTCGATGCGGGCCAAGTCTTCGCGGCTCGGGGTCTCAATCCCGCTGGCCTGGGCCAGACGCGTGAGGAACTCCTGATACCCTTCGTTGGTGTCCCGGCGAACGATGCTGCGAAGCGCCGCGTTGGCCTCCAGCGTCGTCGCGTCGAACCCCAGCGCCTTACCCTCCAACAGCCCGTGCTTGGCCAGGATGATCTGCACTCGCGTAAACACCTCCCGATGCGTCTCCAGGTCGATCAGCCGTCGATTGCGGCTCAGCGTGGAATGGTCCGCCGTCTGATCCGTCAGGCTGTAGCTCAAAAAGCCCCGCAAAGCCATCGAGTCCGACACCCGCCAGGCGATCCCCCGCTCGCTGTCGATGCCCTCGAAGTAACCGATCAGCAGCATCCGAAAGTAGCGGGCCGGGGCCAGCGAAGGCCGACCCACCTGGTCGGCATAGAACCGCCCGCACAGGTCCTCGACGAAGCGGTCAAAGCCTTCCCCATCTAGAATCTTGTTCAACTGCTCATAAAAAGGATGCCCGCCCGTCCGCGGAGGCTC
>SBAX01000179.1 GCA_005240095.1 Phycisphaera mikurensis | reverse complement strand
GGTCGGCGGAGGAGGTAGTCATCGCGGCGGGCAAGCGGCTCAGCGAGGCGCTGCGGTCGATGGAAGAGTACGGGAAGATCAGCGAAGCGACGAAGCGACGGAGCGACGAAGCGACGAAGGAGAAGGGATTCTCGCACCAGCCGAGTGAAACGCAGAAACGCAGAAACGCAGGAACACCGAAACAGCGGTCACAGAATGAAGCCGCGACGCAGCCGGGCGAAAGGCCACTGCTCACAGAGCAGTGGCACACGGGCGAGAAGGGATTATCGCAGGAGCTGAACGAACGCGGAAACGACCCCCCTTGGTCCCCCCTTGGTAAGGGGGGAGGCGCCGCCGGGCAGTGGCACGCCTTGGAGAAGCTGCGGTATCGGGGGTACGAGATCGAGCGGCGGCTGGCGATGACCATCCGGGCGCGGCAGCGCTTCGGGCAGGTACGGCTGTATGTCATCATCACGGAGTCGCTTTGCCGAGGCGGATGGTTCGAGACGGCGGAGGCGGCGCTACGCGGAGGGGCTCAGGCGATCCAACTTCGGGAGAAGGATTTGCCGGATGGGGAGCTGCTGGCCCGGGCCAGGCGGCTGGCGGACCTCTGCCGGGAGCATGGGGCGATGCTGATCGTCAATGACCGGGCGGATTTGGCCGTGGCGGCCGGGGCGCATGGGGTGCATGTGGGGCAGGACGATCTGCCGGTGGCGGCGGTGAGGCGGATCGTGCCCCCCTACTTCATCGTGGGGGTGAGCACGCACACCATCGAGCAAGTCCGGGCGGCGAGCGCGCAGGCCCCGGATTACATCGCCGTGGGGCCGATGTTTGATTCGTCGACCAAACCGCAGGGGCACATCGCGGGGCCGGCAACCTTGCGGGAGGCGCGGACGGTGACGTCGCTGCCGCTGGTGGCCATCGGGGGAATCACGCGGGGGAATGTGAGTCAGGTTCTGGAGGCGGGGCCAAGTTGTTTGTGCGTCTGTCAGGACGTCATTGGGCAGGCGGATGTCGAAGGGGCGGCGCGGGCTTTTCGGGAAGTCTTTGATCGCGCCGCGGCGGCAATAGCGCCGCGAGCCAACGACAAGCCAAGCTTGTCCGTGCCACCCTAGCCCGCGCCGCGACTGCAATGGCGCCGCGAGCCACGGACAAGCAGAGCTTGTCCGTGCCACCCTAGGCGACCATGTGTCGCCCCCTTCGGGGGGTTGTTCCATGACGCCCTTAGACCCACGGCTGCGCCGTGGGCTAGCATGTTTCGCCGCTACCGCGGCCCTGCCCGGGTTTTCGATTACGAGAGGGCGACAACGAGAAAAGACGCCGCCAGACTGGCAAGGCATGGCGGCGCTGCGCTTGGCGATGGCGCCGGGCGGAGGCACAGAACAAACAGGCGATGCTCGTGGCGGCACGTTCTACCCTCACCCCTGCCCCTCTCCCCGCAAGGGAGAAGGGTTTGGTCCGGTTCTGAAGCACATCGGGTTCGTAAACTTCCTCTAGGGCTTGGGTGCGCATAAGGGCATAGGAGCGGTCCGCCGGATAACTTCGACCTGCATGGGGTGATAAGCCTGACGGACTTGCAACAGGGTACGGGGGTGTCGGTCGATATTTTCAGATAGTCGCGTTAGGCTGCCGCCGGGGCGGAGAGAATATGCGCGCCGAGTTCGGAGTTCGGCGCGGCGATGAAAGTGAACGATCTACCCTCACCCCAGCCCTCTCCCTGCGAGGGAGAGGGGGAAGAGCCGGCGAGGGCAAGATCTCGTTGACTCGACCCGTGTGGAGTTCTACGATTGGGTGACTTATCGGAAGCGGCTTGGACGGTGCCGGTCGACCGAGGTGGATTGGCGTGTCGACGAGCGGGTGCCCGCTCCCTACTTCAACACACGCACATCCTGGCTACATGCCGACACAAAACTCCGACCGGCGCTGACCGGGCGGATAGGTCCGACCTCGCTTCGGAGGACGAACGGAAATGACGACCGCAAACGACCTGTTCAGCGTCGTGGAGCAGAACCTGAACCCGGATCGCTTCCGCGAGCAGCACTGGGAGGGTTCCTTCCAGGAGTACCTCGCCTTAGTCTCGGGGAATCCGCGCATCGCCCGCAACGCCTTCCAGCGCATGTACGACATGATTATGCACTTCGGGCAGAAGCGATATACGTGGATGCGACAGGAGCTGACCCGCTACAAGTTCTTCGATGACCCGATCGACAACGGGGCGGACGCGATCTTCGGGCTGGATCGGGCGCTGATGAACCTGGTGGACTTCTTCAAGTCCGCGGCGCACCAGTACGGCACCGAGCGGCGCATCCTGCTGCTGCACGGGCCGGTGGGCTCGTCGAAGAGCACGATCGCGCGGCTGCTGAAGAAGGGGTTGGAGTACTACTCCCGGCTGGATCAGGGGGCCCTGTACACGTTCACGTGGCACATCCCGGATGAGAACGGGAAGGTGATCCTGCACCCGTGCCCGATGCACGAGGAGCCGCTGAAGCTGATTCCGCCGGAGGCCCGCAAGGCGGCGCTGGCCAAGATCAATCAAGACCTGGAGGAAGCGGCGCAGATCCGCATCGACGGGTCGCTGGACCCCTTCTGCCGGCGGATGTTCGAGGACCTGCTGCTGCGCTTCAACGGCGACTGGCGGAAG
>SBAX01000200.1 GCA_005240095.1 Phycisphaera mikurensis | reverse complement strand
TCCTGCACGAACCGCGTGACTGATTCGTCGTTCCTCGACTCAATCAGATGTTCGATCGCCCGGACTCGCTCCTTGACCGCCGGCGGCGGCGACTGCTCTCGCGTCACCGTCTTCTGAGCGTGAGCCTGCGACCCGAGGATCGGGCCGAGAACGAACACCAAACACTGCCGACCATACTTTCTTGCGGGCATGGCTTCATCCAGTAACGGACCAAGTCTTTGGGCAGCGCGCGAGCGGGGCACACGGGCAGCCTAACGGCGCATTAGACGCCACCGAAGGACGCCGCCGGTCATAATCCGCAGGATCGCCCCCACGACGGCTAGGGACGACCCAGGATGGCCTTCTGGTAGGCGGCGGCCAGTTCGGCATCGCGCCCGGGAGGGTACTTGCCGGCATTCCAGCGGTATCCCAGCCCGTCGCCTTCCTTGCGGGGAATGATGTGGAAATGGACATGCCCGACGGCCTGACCGGCCACGCGTCCCTGGTTGCACAGCACGTTGAAGCCCTCGGCCCGAGTGACGCTCAGGCACGCACGGCTCAGGATGGGAAGCACGGAACCGACGCGGCCTACCACCTCCGGCGGAGCATCGGTCAGGTTCGTGTAGTGATCGCGCGGAATGACCAGAAGGTGGCCGTCCGCCAGGGGGCCGATGTCGATGAAGGAGAGCACATACTGGTCTTCATAGACCACGCTGGAGGGGATTTCGGCGGCGACGATCTTGCAGAATACGCAACTCGGGTCGCGAGGCATGTTTCAAGCTCCTCAACCGGGGCCCGACTCCGCAGGCACGCGGTTTCAGGTTGAATCGCCACCGTCAGGGGCTTCCGCGACCGCCGTCGCCGATTCGCCGGCACGGGCCTTTCGCCCCTTGGCCGATTTGACCGCCAGCGCGTAGCGGGCATCCGCGCGGCGGCGCCGCGCCGTCTTAGCCGGCTTGGTCAGCACGCCAGGGGACTGCTCGTCACCGACGAGTTGAAGCACCGCCAAGGTCGAGCTGTCCCCCACCCGCCATTGAGCGAGGCGGATGATGCGTGTATACCCCCCCTGCCGATCCATGAAGCGAGGAGCGATCTTCTCGATGAGCCGCCGGGTGACGGATTCGGCGGTGAACTCCAACCGACCTTTGGGGTCGCCCGTGCGATACCGCCGACCGCTTCCCATGCGCAGGGATTGGGCTCGTGACGCGTCGGACATCATTTCATAGTCCCCTCGGCGCGCCGCGGGAATGACCACCCGATCGCCCATGTGCCGTTCGATGCTGCGACGAGCCGCCAGGGCGCCCGCGGCATCGCCGGAACGATCAAGACGGCGAGCTTTGACCGCCAACGTGATGAGCTTCTCGACGAAAGGACGCACTGTCTTCGCTTTCGGCAAGGTCGTTCGGACTTGCCCGTGTTCAAAGAGACTCTGGGCCAGGTTCCGGCGCAGCGCCCGGCGATGCTCGGACGTGCGGTTCAGCTTGCGATGGTGCATTCGATGTCGCATCGGTGTCGTCCTCGTGAGGCGAATCGGCGCAGTGCGCTACTCGCCCATGGTGAAAACTTCCATGGGGCCGGTCGCCCCGCGCCTCCGCTCCTCGCCCTCGGTGGTGCCAAACTGCGCCGTGCCCGCCCCAATCAGCCCGGAGGGCGGATTGCCCGGGGGCTCCGCCTCGGCGCTTTCTCCAAACTTCATTCCCAGCGACAGACCGACGTCGGAGAGTTTCCGCTGAACCTCGTGCAACGAAGTCTTCCCGAAGCTTCGGAAACGGAGGAGGTCGGCCTCGGTCTTGCTCACCAGGTCGCGGAGCGTCGCAATCCGCGCGGCGTCCAGACAATTGCTCGCTCGCACGGAGAGATTGAGCGCCGATACCGGCTTGTCGAGCAGCTCCTCCATGGAGGAAGAATGGGCATCGCCGCCCCGCGCCGGGCGCACGGTGGAAACCAGCTCATCGCCGAGTTCGTGGTACATCACGAAGGGGTTGAGATGCTTCCGCAGGATGAGCGCCGCTTCCACCAGAGCATCCTCCGGGCGGACCGTACCTTTGGTCCACACTTCCATGATCAGGCGGTCGTAGTTGGTTCGTTGCCCGACGCGCATGTCCTCGGTGCGGTAGCGCACCCGCAGGACCGGCGAGAAGATCGAGTCAATGGGAATGACCCCAAGTTCCTGTTCCGGTCCCCGATTGTCATTGACGGTCGCGTACCCCCGGCCGGTGCGAACGGTCAGTTCGCATTCAAACGGCACGTTGACCGTCAGGGTGGCAATCTTGTGGTCGGGATTGGCGATGAACACCGCCGGGTCGGTCACAAAGTCGCCGGCACGGACTTCGCCCGCACGGTCCCGCCGGACGGTCATTTTCTTCTCATCGGCGCCGGTCAGTCGCAGAACGATTCCTTTGATGTTCAGAAGAATGTCGGTGACGTCTTCCAGGATGCCTTCAATGCTGCGAAACTCATGGGTGACGCCGGCGATCTTCACGCTGGTGACCGCGGCGCCTTCAAGGCTGGAGAGGAGCACTCGGCGCAGGGAGTTCCCGATGGTGGTGCCGAAGCCCTGCTCGAACGGCTCGATGATGAATTTGCCGTAGGAACCGGTGCTGACGGCCTCGTCGCGGACCACCCTCGCGGGCAGCTCCAATCCTCGCCATCTCATGCGCATCGGGTTGACCTCCAAGTTCGGTTCGTGACAGGATCGCGACGCACGCCGTCGCGATCAGCAAGCGTCGATCGCCGCCTATCGACTGCACATTTCAATGATCAACTGCTCTTCCACGGGAATCTGGACGTCTTCCCGAGTAGGCAGCGCGGCAACGGTGCCTTCGAGGAGTTGGGCGTCCATCTGCAGCCAGGCCTGCACCGGCGGGGGGCTCTCGCCCAGCGACGCCTTCACCAGCTTCTGGCTGCGCTCCGACGGCTTAACGGTGATCCGGTCGCCCTGGTGCACAAGGTAGCTGGGCCGATTCAATCGGCGCCCGTTGACGTAGATGTGCCCATGAGTGATTGCGATGCGGGCTGCCTTGTGCGAGGGCGCGAACCCCAGCTTGTAGACCACGTTGTCCAGGCGGCGCTCCAGCAGGCTCATGAGGGCCTCGCCCGTGTTGCTCTTGCCGCGTTCCGCCATGGCAAAGTAGACCTTGAACTGTCGTTCGAACACGCCGTAGTAGCGCTTCACCTTCTGCTTCTCGCGGAGGCGCACGCCGTAATCGCCGGACTTGCGGCGACGCCACGCGTGCATACCCGGCGGGGCACTGCTCCACTTGCGCTCCATGGCGCACTTCGCCGTCTCGCAGCGAGTGCCCTTCAGCATGAGCTTGAGGCCCTCACGACGACATACGCGACAGACTGGACCGATGTAACGTCCCATTGGGTGTTTCCAGAGGGCAGTTGACTGCCCCGTTCCTCTCGGTTGCTAGACTCGCCGGCGTTTGGCCGGCCGACATCCGTTGTGCGGAATCGGCGTCACGTCCTCGATGGAGTGAATACGCAGCCCGGCGCCCTGCAGGGCCGTAATCGCCGCGTCCCGCCCCGTTCCGGGTCCCTTCACCCGCACTTCGACTTCCTGCACGCCAAACCGCCGCGCCGCGTGGGCCGCCTGCTCCATTGCCCGCTGCGCCGCGAATGGCGTGCTCTTGCGCGTTCCCTTGAAGCCCACCGTTCCGGCGGAGGCCCGCACCAGCACATCGCCGTTGACGTCCGTGATGGTGACCAGCGTGTTGTTGAAGGTCGCCTTGATGTGGGCAATCCCACGAGCCACGTTACGCCGGACGCCTTTTTTTCCCGCTCGCTTAGCCACGCGTCAGCTCCTTCACGCCCTTCTTGCCGGCCACGGTCTTCCGCGGACCCTTCCGCGTGCGGGCATTGGTCCTGGTTCGCTGGCCGCGGACCGGCAAATGAGCCCGATGCCGCAAGCCACGGTAGCACTTGATGTCCTTGAGCCGCGCCACATTGGATTGGATCGTGCGGCGAAGCTGTCCTTCGACCTGGTAGTTGCGATCGATCACCGCTCCGATCCGCGCAACCTCCTCTTCGGTCAGGTCTTTGGCCTTCGCCCCGGGCTCGATCTGCGCCTCCTTGAGCACATCCAGGGCGTTGGTCGGTCCGATGCCGTAGATGTAGCGCAGGGAGAACTCGATGCGCTTGTTGGGCGGTAGATCAACACCAGCAATACGAGGCACCTTGGATCTCCTTTAGCCCTGCCGCTGCTTATGCCGCGGGTTGGTGCAGATCACCCGCACGATTCCCCGGCGCTTGATGACCTTGCAGTTTTCGCAAATACGCTTGACGCTCGATCGAACTTTCATGACAACCCGCCTGTCTCGTCACCGCCCATCGGTGAGCACATCCACTCCGGTCTCCGTGATCGCCAGGGTATGTTCGAAATGGGCCGCGTACTCGCGGTCTTTCGTGACCACCACCCAACGATCGGAAGCAGCGTATTCCACCGCATGCCCGCCCAGATTCACCATCGGCTCCACCGCCAGCACCATCTTGGGCACCAGGCGGAAGTCCATTCGCCGCTGGCTTTCGTTCCAGAAGTTCGGGACCTTCGGCTCCTCGTGCATGTCACGCCCGATGCCGTGCCCGACGAACTCGCGGACCACGGAGAGGTCCTGGCTCTCCACGAATTCCTGCATCCGCCGGGCCACGTCGCTCCACATCATGCCCGGCCGGATCGTCTCGACTGCGAGATCGAGCGCCCCTCGCGTGACGTCGATCAGGTGCTGCGTTTCCTTGGACACCGCTCCGATCGGAATCGTTCTCGCGGAATCGCCACAATACCCGTTCAGCCGCACACCGCAGTCCACGCTGACGATGTCGCCTTCGCAGAGCTTGCGGTCGCTGGGAATGCCGTGCACAAGCTCTTCATTCACGCTCGTGCACAGCGCCGCCGGAAAGGGGAAACGCGCCTGGGGGTTTTCCACCCCCTTAAAGAGCGCCGTCCCGCCCCCATCGGCAATCATTTTCTCGGCGACGGCATTGAGATCCGCCGTGGTCACACCCGGGGCGGCCATCGCCTCCATCTTCCGGAGCACCTGGTATACGATACGCCCCGCCGCCCGGATCAACTCGATCTCGCGCTGGCTCTTGAGGATGATCCCCCGGCTCGTCCCGCCGCGAGAACCGCTACTCGACTTTCCTCGCCAACCCGCACGCAACATCTTGATCCCGTATGTGCCTGCCTCTCCGGCGCACCCGCTTCTTCTACGTCCGCGAGCCCTTGATCGGTCCCTCGCTCCCGAGGAAACCCTTGTAGTTCCGCATGATCAGGTTCGCTTCGATCCGCTGCACCAGGTCCAGTGTCACACTGACCGTGATCAGTAAGCCCGTGCCGCCCAGGAACGCCGAGACCATGTAGGGGATCTGCATGGACTGGGCCACCAGGCTGGGGATGATCGCGATAATCGCCAGAAACCCCGCCCCGACGTAGGTAATCCGCCCCATGACCTTTTCGAGATAGTCCGCGGTCCGCTTACCCGGGCGAAGACCGGGAATGAAGCTGCCGTAGTCCCGCAGGTTGTTGGCCATCTCCTTGGGCCGGAACTGTACGGTCGTCCAGAAGTAGGCGAAGAAGTAGATCGCCGCGATCTCCGAAACTGTGTACAGATAATTGCCGCCCTGGAACGAGTCGCGCAGGAAGCCCCAGAAGCTGTTCGGCCAGAAGTTGTAGATGGCGCTGAAGATCACACCCGGGAAGATCAGCATGGAACTGGCAAAGATGATCGGCATGACCCCCCCATGGTTCACCCGAAGCGGGAGGTAGTGTCGCTGTCCGCCGTAGACCCGGCGCCCGCGGGTCTGCTTGGCCTGCTGGATGGGGATTCGCCGCTGGCCCTGCATGATCAGGATGGCCCCGGCCACCACAGCCACGAACATGATTGCCAGGAAAAGCAACTTGGGCACGTCGATTTTCTGGGAGTCGGTCGTCCCCTTGAGACTCAGGTTGCGCCCGACATAGATGGCCGCATCGGGAATTCGAGCCACGATTCCGGCCATGATGATCAGCGATATCCCGTTGCCGATCCCATACTCGTCAATCTGCTCCCCCAGCCACATCAGGAACATCGTGCCCGTGGTCAGGATGGTCAGCGTAAGCACCATGTATGTGAAGGACATTCCGAACCACAGGCCGGTGTACTGCGGATAGATGAACTTGGAATCGGCCAGATATCGCATCCACACGACGGCATTGATGATGCACAGCAGCACAGTGGCGTAGCGCGTATACTCGTTGATTTTCTTGCGACCGGTCTCACCCTCCTGCTGGAGCTTCTCCAGCGAGGGGATGACGGTCACCAGAAGCTGAAAGATGATCGAGGCGGAGATGTAGGGCATGATCCCCAACCCGAAGATGGTGCTCTGCGAGAGGTTGCCTCCGGTGAACAGCTCGAACGTGCTGAGCAGGTCTCCCCAGCCGCCACCACCGCCCCGCTGCGATCCCGCGCCCATGGCTTCCTGGTCAATGCCCGGCACCGCGACAACGAAGCCCAGCCGGTAGATGGCCAGCATCCCCAGCGTGAACAGGAGCTTGTTCCGCAGTTCGGGGATCTTGAAGATGTTCATCAATGTGCTGAACATTCTTTGTTTCTCAGTCGCAACCGGGGCTCAGCCGCACGCATAAAGTCCGCACGGAGAAGCCCGCGTTTCTGCCTACGCGCTGACCCGCACCTCTCCACCGGCCTTCTGTATTTTCTCCGCGGCCGATTTGCTGAACTTCGCAGCGTCCACGATCAGTTTCTTTGTAAGCGTTCCATCGCCGAGGACTTTCACCGGGCAGCTCAGGCTTCGAATCAAGCCGGCTTCCCGAAGGGCCTGGGCGGTCACATGAGTATTGGGCGGGAAGGTCGCCTCCAAAGCCTCGACGTTTACCACACTGTAGCGTACGGCGAACTTGGCGTTGCTGAAGCCGCGTTTCGGAATCCGGCGGAACATCGGCATCTGGCCGCCCTCTTGGAGACCGCGCTGCCGCCAACCGGCCCGCTGACCAGCCCCCTTGTTCCCGCGACCAGACGTCTTGCCCAGGCCCGAGGCTTCGCCTCGACCCACGCGCTTGCGGCGCTTGCCACGACCGGCCCGTTTGGTGATTTCAGCTATGTGCATCGGCCTACCCTGCCAACTTCACGCCGCGAAGCCGTTCGATGTCTTCACGATTGACCAGATTAAGCAAACCGGCGAGCGTCGCCCGGACGAGGTTCTTCGGGCTGGTCGAGCCGTAGCTCTTGGTCAGGATGTCCTTGACCCCCGCCAACTCCAGGACGGCTCGGGCACTCGCCCCGGCAATGACGCCCGTTCCCGGACTCGCCGGGACCATGATCACGTAGCTCGCCCCGAAGCGCCCGATGACCCGATGGGGCAGTGTTCCGCCAACCAGCTTGATTCGCTTCATGTTGCGAATCGCGATCTTCTTGCCCTTCTCGACGGCCGAGGGCACCTCGACGGATTTTCCGTATCCCACGCCGACGT
>SBAX01000252.1 GCA_005240095.1 Phycisphaera mikurensis | reverse complement strand
TTATGGTGTTCTGGATACTCAACAAACTACGAAGAGCATCCTAACCACGGGCCGAGGTTGGCTCACTTCATAGCTTCTGCTCTGTGAGCAGTGCTTTCGTTCTACGCCTGGTGGCATCCCTTCACAGCCAACTACTGTAGCGTCGCCCCTTGTGGGCGGCGCTTGGAGGCGATCAACGTAATCAGGTGAAGGGAAGGACGCAACGACGAAGAACCAAATACCAAGGACGAAGGACCAAGCACGAGGGCCTTCCCGCACGTGATCACCCAAGCGCGCCCACGCGGTCCCGTGAAAGCACGGCCGATGGCCGTGCGCCACGGGCACACGCCCCAATCATGGTCTTTCTGACGGCGCACCGCTGGTTGGGCGCGATGCGCGCTCCTCTACTTTGCTTTTGTAGGCCATCATCGCTTTCTCTAGTTCCAGCGCCAGCTCGCCACTATTCGTGACGGGCTGCGCCCTCACGCTCTCAATGGTTGCCGTGGCCTTTTCCCATTCCTGTGCCATCACGTGCAGGCGTCCCAAGTGCAACGTGGCAGTCGTACGCGGCCATAGGTCTGCTTCTTCGGCGATCGTGAGATATCGTAGCGCCTTCGCGTGGGCGGGCTCCGACACCAGCTTCTCTGTCGTCCACTCAGGCGCCTTACCCGCTTCATTCCAACTTCTCCCTTCCGCCAAACTGATCTCCTGCTCGAAGGTCTTGACATGCACTAATCCCAAGAATCGGGCGATATAAGGACTGTAGGAAGAGTTCGGATGACGCTCCAACAGCTCTTCAAGCGACCCGACGAGTTCTGCCTGCTTGTGATCCTGGGGGTTTTGGTCGGGAGCGATCAAGAGAGGCCTATCTTGAGCGATTACCTTGGCTAAGAGCTTCACTCCCCAACCTTCTAAGGCCTCGCTCATATCGCGGCTATCCAAGCCGCCAGAAGGAAGCTGATCCCCTCCGTAGTGGGTGAGGGCAAGCTGCTGAAGGTCGGACAGCGCCCTCTTATTAGGCTCCGACTGAGCTTTCACCCTGATCTGAGCGATTCCGCTGAAGGCACGACTGAACTGCTCACCTGGATACCAGTACCACCGCACGGAATAGAGCCCTGTGCTTCCAAAGACGTATCCCCGATCGTAATCGAGCAACACGAGAATCTCCCCGCTCGTCGTTTGGCCCGGGCCAAGCTCTATTTCCTTTCCTCCTGGCCCGGCCCGCCACAGAGAGAGAGGGTACTCCACGAAGTCACCGCGTGCCTCCAGAATCTCGAAACCAACTTGGAGGGGAGCGCCATCGGGGCGTACTTTCAGGCGCAAGGGCTCTGACCCCATATTCTTGAGGCCGATCTTCGCGATGAGAGGCGCGCGCACCTCCACGCTCTGTGCGCGGAACTCAGCGAGTAGTTCGACGGGAGCCGCCGGCGGAGATGAGGCGTTTGGTTCCTCCGCGCGAAGGACATGTTGCATGCTTACCAGCAAGCTGATGCAATACGTTAATGAAGCAGGGCAATATGTCTTTCTTTGTGCTCGCATGAGACTCTCCTTCAAGGACCGGAGTACTCCCGTAGCGTCTTCAGGCTTTGGGCCAAGAAATCCGGTCCCTGGTCCGTTTCATCCATTAGCCCGCCGTCGCCGGGTACCGCCTGTGCGCCCAAATGAGGAGCGCCGAGCGTATGCGCGATCTCGTGGGCAACGGTCCGTTGTTCTTGATACGCCGGGTACGCGTCGCGGATCACTTCCTGAAAGATCGCGGCCATGCCCGTATATGCACTGCCCCAAGTCCAGAAGGCTCTCGTCGAGCCGTCGGGATGCGTGTTGATCCCCTTGGTGTTTGTCTCCTCTTGGTCTGCGTCTTCTCCGGCTTCAGCCTGGAATGCGGCAAAGACGTACGCCGTCCAGTACTCCGGCGTGGAGACCGGCAAACCACGCAGCAGCCGCGCCGCATCCCAGTTTGCCTTGGTCTCCGGATTCATGTTCTTGATGAATGGGATCCCCGTCGTCGAAGTAGCGGATGGCTCATGGATTGGGAGGATGTACGCCGGCTGATAATGTGCCACCAGTCCGGAGGTGTCCGGCAGCGGAAGGTAACCCGTCGGCGTTCCGATGCCAATGTCGCTACCCAGTACGCCTGCCGTGAACGTAGCCAAGCTCAGGTCGTCATCACTGGCAATGCAGGCCCCACTGTTAGGGCGACTCCCCCAGGTCGCCTGGCTGATGTTAGTATGAATATCGTCGTCGAGGATCGACCAGTCGTGGTCAATGATGACGCTAATCAGGTTGGGGAACCCGGGGGCAGAGATCTGAATGTACCCGTTCTCGAAATCGTCGCCGTTCGCCTGATCGAGTATGTCGATCCACAGCTGCCCGTTGATGAAGCGCGGCTGGTTCCATTGGGTCGAGACGGTGTTCTGGGCAAAGGTTGGTCGAGCCATCGTGTCCGTTTCCACGTGCAGTTTCCGCCACACGGTGAGCATCTGGCTCCAAGTGAGGGGCACCTTGTAGCCATCGAAGTTGCCGGGAGTGGCGGGCTGCTCATTGTTGATCGCGTCCGCCTTGGCTTGGTCGTCCGGCGGGTTCGGCGGGGCGTCGGACAGCCCCGACGCCGCGGCGCGGTAGTTGTTTCCCGGCTGCATGGAGACGGTGAAGCTGACTCGGGCCTTTCCATCGGCGCCGGTCGTAGGCGCCGCCGGCGGGCTCCACCGACCCTCAGGGCTCGGCCGATTATCCGGCCCGCCGGTCGGGGTGTCATCGATCAGGGACACCTCGGGCATCGTGGGATTCATCTGGTCAAAGGGATCATCCACGTCCCACACCCAGAAGTATACCGTCCGTCCCTCGACGGCGGGGTCGATGGTGGCCACGAGATCGACCTCTTGACGAGCCGCGGGGAGGAGATCCTCCGGATGGAGCTTGTCGGGAAAAACCCTGCGCCCTTTGTTGTTGGGGCATTCGTCAAGGGCCGTGTTGCCCGAGCGGGTCTCCCAGACCACACTCGTCACCTTGTAGACCGTGAGCTTGACCACGTCCTCGCACGGACCTTGATCGCCATCGAACCGGGCCTTCAAGCTGACGCCCCGGACCGCCGTGGGGCTGACACCTTCCACGTAGAAGATCGCCGGAAGCTGCTGCGGCTGCTGAGGATTGGGTACCGTCCAGCCCTTTGGCAGCGTCACCAGATTGCCATCCGAGTCGTAGAGGCGAATGGCCCCGCACGCCCCCGTGCAGGTAAGCTGCAAAGTACCGGTGTCGCACGGACGGATGCTGACGGTGAGGGTCTTCAAATCGTCCTCGCCCGCCACCATCGCGCTGTTCGCAGCACCATCCGCAAAGTCCGCCGTGCCGTTGCCATTGCCGTCATCGTCATCGTCGTTGACCGCAACGAACCCGCCCACCGTCTCCTCCTCAGCTTCGTCGACTCCTCCATAATCCAGGTCCAAGTCGATGTTGTCGCACCCGCAGACGGCGGCCCCCGCAGTAGCCCCGCTCGAATCACAGCACACATCGTCTACGCACCGGCACGGATCGCAGCAGGTCGTCCCACCACAGCAGACCAATCCCGTCGCGCAGCACTCCAGTCCGCAGCATTCTTCAAGGCCCGCGCCCTGCGGGGGACCACGCTCGCAGCACAAGGAGATGGCAGCGTTGCAACAGTATTGGTGATCCGCGCAGCACACCGAGCCGCAGCACTCTTCGTAGCCCGGAGTTCCCGCGCCGCCTCCCCGCGCACAGCAAAGGGCCAGGTCGGGATTGCAGCAGTATGCCGTTGATGCGCAAGAACCCGCTCCGCAGCACGAGCCGTCCGCCGGGGCGCAGTGCGCGTCGGGCGGGCAGCAGGGACCTTGGCACTTAGCACTACAGCGCTAATTGTCATGGCGTTTGAGTCGTGAGGTTTTGGCGGTGCGGTTGCGGGCTTGGTGGTACTGGATGATGCGGGCGGTGCGTT
>SBAX01000185.1 GCA_005240095.1 Phycisphaera mikurensis | reverse complement strand
CTGCCCTCCTCGAAACCAAACCCGGCACCGACCGCCGCGAGCTCGACCGCGCCCGCGAACGCCTCCGCCTCCTTGACGCCCAAACATCCAACCCGTAGCGAAATACCTTGCCGGGAGAGAGGTGGGTGCAGGTCCGATGGCTCGCTCCTCGAAACCACCGCATCTGCTGTCAACGTGGACTATGCTCAACTCGACGCCAGACTTTGTTGGGTGATTGTAAAGGGAATTGCCAGCCGAACCGGTCATAAGGGACACTCGTTGCGTAGGCTGCCCCGCGAGGGCGCTTGGCGCAGTATCCCCTCCGTTGGCCGCTGATTGCCCTACTTCGCCAAGTTTTTGGTGAGGCTAGGTATAGCTGCCTGCGGTGCCGCCGATTTTAACAGCGTCGTTTTCAGGAGGGCCCGCCGCGGACCCATGTTTTGGCGCCCGAGGACCAAGTCAATGCTGCTGCTGATATGCCAGTTACTGCACTCGCAGCATCCGTTTGCTCAGCAGGCCGGGGAGGGGGCGGGAGGAACATACGCCCCGGCCCGATGTGCGTTCGTGGCGTAATTCGATGGCAATTTTGTGCTGGGAAGCATAACCGTATCGCACCGCACCGTGCCTAGTCATAGTTAGGTGTCGAGATCGTGTGTATCTATGTTCAGCGGCGCGTGCATGTGCTCTGCGGCGGAGGGCGTCGTCAGCACGCGGAAATAACACCATGCAGCCCACACGATCATGGAGCCGCACGACATCAACATGAAAACCCATCCCGGTACCGTCAATTCGTAAGAACTCATGCTTGGGTCTCCCGTGCAGGCCGGGCCACCAAACGTGCTTTATCGCGTGGCGGAGAATCGACCGTCTCCACGCGCCAAGCTTTGCCGGCGATTTGGATCAACATCAATAGGAAGACCGCCACCGCGGCGATGATGAGTACGCTGTATAACTTCACGCTGCTTTCTCGGAAGCTCTTGATCTCGTCCGGAAGGTTGTAATAGGCCCACAATCCGAAGACCGCCAGCAGGTACGTTGGAGACACGTATTTGATCACGGGGACGAACCACCGTGGCAGCGTCATCTGGGCTCCTTGCCGGGCGTAATTAGCGCCCCGTTCGGCCCCAAATACCCAAGCAAACAGGATAACCTCCAGGGTAGCAAGAATGAACACCAGTAAACTGCCAACCCAAAAGTCAATGGTTCCAAGGGCCACGCGGTCCTTGCTGAAGTAGATGATGAAAAGCGAGCCGGGCACCGTCACCAGTCCCAGAATTGCGCAGGACGCCCGGCGGCCGATTCTCAGCCCCTCCTCCAGGAAGGCAATAGCCGGTTGAAGCATGGACAGCGAGCTGCAGATGGCTGCGAGGAACAGCATGAAGAACCAGATGAACCCGAAGATCTGTCCGCCCCGCATATGCATGAACACGACGGGCAGGACTTGAAAGCCAAGGTCAAAGCTCGATCCCAACGAGGCCGTCAATCCAGCGGCCCCGAGGAAAACGAATCCTGCAGGAACAGTAATCAGCCCGCCTAAGCAGACTTCCGACACTTCATTGGTCGCCGTGGCGGTCATCGCCGACAGGACCACGTCATCGTCCTTCTTCAAGTAGCTGGCATAGTTTGAGATGACTCCAAAGCCCACCGACAAGGTAAAGAAAATCTGTCCCGCGGCAGCCAACCAGACCTTGGGGTTCGTCAGGGCGTCGAATGACGAGCCGCCCTGGGCCGTCGGCTTGGGATTCCACATGAAACCCAGCCCGCTCAGAACGCTGCGCTCCGGATGGGCTGGATCGGGCGTTCCGAGGGTCAGCACGCGGATCAAAACGATGATCCCGCACACGGTCATCAAGGGCATGGCAACATTACAGAAGGATTCGATGCCCTTGGTCAGACCCCGATAGACGATCCAAAAGTTCAAGGCGAAGACAATGACCCAGAAGATTACGCTCGTGTGTATCTTGCCGGAGAGCACGGCCCCGTCCTGCTCATGCCCGACAAAGTCCTTGTAAAACGGGCGCTCGCTTCCGCGTACCGCGACGGCTCCGTACCAAGATCGATCGCCCCGGTGAGATACGACCAGGCGTATCCCAGGCACCCGCCGAGATTCCGCCACAGGCGCCGCCGGCCGATGAGGCCGAAGATCGCGGGGTAAGAGTTGAAACCTCGCTGGCCCGCATACTTGCCCATCGCCCACTCGGCCCAACAGATCGGCACGGCGAGAAAAATGAGAGCGCAAAAATAGGGAATCATGAAAGCCCCGCCGCCATTCTCGGCTACATTCCCCGGAAAGCGCAAGAAGTTGCCGATTCCCACGGCCGAGCCGGACACCGCAAGGATCACTCCCAACCGGGTCGACCATTGTTCCTTTACCTTTGCCATACTTTCCTCTTTTCTTGGAACCCCGGCTTGTTTTCACGCCTCCTGCACGGCGGCGGAGTTCAGGGACGCATCCTTCACGACTTCCGCTCCCAGCGTGGGCGTGCTGAAAGGGTAAGACTCAGGTGACAACACTCCACCTGACATCACGACTTTCACAGCGTCCTCCACGCTCCAGTCCAGTTCAATGACGTCCGCACGGCGAACCACGAAAACAAACCCCGTGGTCGGATTCGGGACCGTCGCGAGGAAGACGTTCAACAGCTCTTCGCCGGTAACCCGGTCCTTGCAAATCCTGGTCACAAACGCAACCGACCGAAGCCTCTCGTTGGGAAAGGGAACCAGGCATACGCGCTGGAAATTCTGGGCTCCCTCACCCATCAGCGTTTCCAGAACCTGCTTGCACGCGCTATGCACCGTTTTTACAAAGGGCACGCGATGAACGACGGATTCTGCAGTCCGGACGAGTCGGCGGCCAAGGAAATTGGTGCTGATCGCGCCGATGGTGTAAAGCAATCCGACGGTCAGGAGTACGGCGAAAAGGCTCAACCCCCATTGGAGGCCGACTGGAAGCGCTTCCAGTCCCCGGGCGCGGAGCTCCATTGGATCGATGCTCCAGCGATCCAGCAAGAACCGCCCGGCAGCGCCGCTCAGGAGACCTTCGACCACCCACAGCGAGGCATCGCGCATCAAACGAAAAACGAAGGTGACCAAGAGCACGGTGACCCAAACGGGCAGCACGATAATCAGACCGGCCGTGATCCTTGCGCGAAGGATGGCTCGCAATCGCCCCTTGGTCGGCCAAAGCGCGTGGCGAAAGCCGGGACCGTGCTCTTTCCTGTCGGGATTGGCTCTCATGGGCAAATGGGCCTCACACTGTCCCAGGGGCAAACGGCAGCGGAATGGGGCCGGGCGGCAGCATACCGCCCATGGCCGCCCAGAGCCGGCGCCCAAGGGGAAGGGACTTTTTCCATCGCGCGATCGCCTCGTAGAGGTCTGAGGCGCCTTGCCTGGCCTCTTCGCCGGCCTCTTCGAGAGTTTGAAGGCAGCCGTCAAGGTTCCCGGTTAGCAGCAGCGCCGTGGCAAAGTTGACGGCATACTTTTCGGGTAGCCGCGGCTTTAAGGAGAGGCCGTTGTCCGCGAGTACGAAGCCGCGGAAAACTTCAACTGCCTTGTCGAACCTTGCCATGCGCATCAAGCAAACGGCGTGAGCATTACTCAGTTCCGAAGACCTGGAACCTTGGGTGGACAAAAGAGCACACGCCTCCTGAGCGCGGTTCTGCTCGAGAAGGGCGCGTACCTGCTCCAGGACCTTCTCATCGTTCCTATTGCCATACTGCATTGCATGAACTCTCAATCAGCGGCGGAGCAACTTCATCGCCCTTCGCGCCGCGTCGGGCGCTTGAAGGAACCTCTTGCTGAGAAACAAGCTATCGAGACGGGGCGTCAGAGTCGCGGCCAGAGGCGAATTGCCTGAGCTGCGACCGTTAGCGGGTTCACACCGCCAAGAGGCAATGCAGGTCGACGAGATTTGAAGAAGAGACGTAGAGGGTCCGTGAGAAACTGACGGTGAGCGGGAGCGTCCCGGTATGGGCCTGAATCCCACCCGGCGATTCAAGGACCAGAATCCGGAGGCCTTTTAGGGCGTCAGGCAGAGGATCAGCGCTCCGCCTAGCGCCGAACGAGAAAGCGCAGCTCCCAGAAGTGTCCGTTCCAAAAGCGTGAATAACCGCACTGCCCTTACTGCGTTCCGAGAGCCCATGAAGAGGAAGATCAGCGGCGAATACGAGGAGCACGGCAACCAAGCCGAGGAGCCGGGTTCGCCCACGCATGACGAGCTTTATGACCGACATCCTGGGAGACCCTATCTTCACGTCATGATCCTCATGCGGACGGAAGCATAGCCGGGGAATCCGAACCGTCAAGAAGTGTCGAGGGACTTTCTGAATCCTTCGCAAGTAGCGGCTACCGGCCGCAGGAAAAGGCGACCCAAACCGTCCTCGAGCAGGCCGAAATACCTGTGCAAGGCATGATCGCCTGTCAATGTTGATCTATGACGAAGAATCGCAATGTTCAAAGCCGGTGAAAAGTTAGAGTGGCGACATGGACTTTACTCCTGGGAGCCGGTGACCTTCGTAAGGCCTGCTCCAGCTCCGCTTGCCGTGTCCCCGCCAAATCGAAACCGGCTATCCCTTGCGGGCAGGTGACGGCGAGCCGTTCGCAGCTGTGGCGCGCAGGCCGCTTGAAGTCAGGCCCGCGTCTATTCCAGGACGGAATAGAGACTTGGAATCAGCGTTGGGCTCGGAACACCAAGTCCCCCGGCTCTGAGGATCCGCTTCGAGCGGCGATGATCCCCGAAAGCGCCGCGGCCGCACCCGGGAGGTGCGGCCGCGGCCTGCGTCGTCACCGCGTTACGGCGTCCCGGCAGCAAAACCAAGCCAGCTCAGGCCCCCTGGATCAACCCTTCTTACGGCTGGCAGGCGCCGTTTCCATCGCACGCATTCGTGCATTCACTGCCGGGGTCTTGGCCCACCGGGATATTCGTGCACGTCCCGACGGTGCCGGCCAGGTTGCACGCCTTACAGGTCGTGTTGCAAGCCGTATCGCAGCACACCCCGTCCACGCAGTTGCCGGTCTTGCACAGCCCGGCCGTCGCCGGCGTGCAGGCTTCGCCGTTCCGCAACGTATAGACGTTCGACTTGACCGTCATGTTCACGGTGAACGTGCAAGGGCCTTCGTGGTTGCCGGTGATGGTCCCATTGAAGTTGCCGATCGCATTGGCCCCAATCTGCTCCACGGCCACTGCGCCCGGTGTCGAAGCGTCATACTCGAAGTTCTTGTCAAAACCCACCAACGGGTCCTCGAGACCTGCGCCGTCACAGTCGTTAAAGTCGAAGGCCCCGGCGCTGAATTGATCGCCTTTCTTGAAATAGAACGTCCGTACAAAGGGAGTGTGATTCGAGTGAGCGTCGTCAACAGGCGCCGTGTGCTCTTGGTGAATCGCAAAGGAGTCCGGGAGGTCGTTCGTCTCCCCATTGCAGTTATTCCAAATCTCCCATGGCCTGAAGTTCTCGAAGCTGCCGCCCGGCGGCTTGAAGCGCAATTGCCCATCGCCGAGTTCAGCGCCGTCGAAGATACCTGGATCGTCGCAGTCGTTGTCTGCTACGAAGGTCGTGAACTGGAACGTCACCAGGCGATCCGGCTTGAGCGGATCCAGGCACGGCGTACCGGCGGGACGCAGACAGGTATTGACTTCATTGCCGTCCGTGATGGTGTCCTGATCTGTGTCATCCTCGTTGGGATCGGTGAGCAACGTCGCCTCCTGGCTGTCCGTCAGGCGATCGTAGTCGAAGTCGGCGTCGTTGGGATCGGACTTCACTGAGTAGCTCACGTCCTCGTCGGGCGTCTGGGCCGAAACGGTCCATTGCTGGTCATGTTCCACGTTGTCATTGCGACCGTCGCCATCGGAGTCCACACGAACCGGATGCGTGCCGATGAGGTCGCTGCTAGACGGAGGCGTGTAGCTGCAATTGGGCGCCGCGTCACACCGAGCGAATCCCGCATCCAGGACCACGTCGTTGTAGGTCTCGACGTTCCCGTCCGGCTTTTTCCACGAGCTGTTCTCCCCGAATTCCTCATAGTCTAGCAGGGTGTCTCCATCCGTGTCCGTGCTCCGCGGATCGCTTCCGATAGACCGCTCGAGCACATCCGGAATGCCGTCAAAGTCGGTGTCCGGCCGCGTCTTGTCCGAAGTGAAGCAGTCCGCCACCGGAGTGCCCGGCTGACATGGCGCGCCGGTTGTCGTTCCACGGATCCACCCTTTGGTCTCCTCGCTGTCGTAGAGGCCGTCGCCGTCGGTATCCGTGATGCTGCCGGCGTCCTGCGCATTGGGATTGGAGCCGAGCGTCGCCTCGAACCGATCGGGGACGCCGTCGGCATCCGTGTCGCGCCGCAACGGGTCGGTGCCGTAGACGCCGGTCCGGTAGAACTTCGCGTCGCCGCTGGCAGGGGTCGTCTGCAGCACGTTGTTATTACCGGGGCTGATGCAGACAGCGCCGTATTTGGGATCCATGAACGGCTTCAACGGGTCGGTGAACTCCTTGACGTCATCCCCCGAGGCCGTAGCGGTGTCGCAGTCGCCATCCGGACCAGCGGTGATCCGCGGGGTAGGCGCGGCGTGGAGCGTACGAACGAAGTCGTCGCCGGTCGGCGCGGGCGACGTCCCCAGCTGCCCGTCGGCGCCGGCGCTGATGCACACCTTCCCCAGCGTGCCCTTGCTCTCCGGCTGATCATCGGCATCGTCGACGAACTCGCGGGCGTCATCCCCGGCCGGCGTGGCCGTGGTGTCGCAAACGCCGTTGGGCCCGGCGTCAATCTTTGGTGCGGCCGCAACCTTGTCGTCGTCCAGCGGCACCGTATCGATCACGCCGTTGGGTCCCGGAGCGATGCAGATGTGTGACTTCGTGGCCCCCGACGTCTCCGCGACGGCGTCGTCGCCGGCAGGCGTCGTCGTGTCGCAAGCGCCATCCGCCCCGGCGATGATCGCCCAATCGCTGTACGGGGTCACATTCAGCACCTTGTCGTTCGTGGTGATGGCATCGCCGTCAAACAAGCGGATGGGATAAGTTTCCTCGATCTCGGAAGTGTCGGACAGGCCGTCTTCATCCGTATCCCGGCGGTTGGGATCGGTGCCGGCAGCCCGCTCCTCGTCGTCCAGGAGACCGTCGAGATCGGAGTCAGATCGGGCCGGGCTCGGGAATGTTTTGTAGGGCAGGCCAGGCACCCGCTCCACGGTCCAGCCGGTCTTGATTTCCTCGTAGTCGTCCAGCGAATCGCCGTCGCTGTTGGTCTTGGTGTCGTCGCTGCCGTAAAGGTATTCCTCTCTCCGCAGAATCTTGTCGCCGTCCACGTCGCTGGTGAACATCAGCAGAACCGCGTCGTGTGCCCGAAGGGGCATGCGACTGAAATGGGTGTTGGGATCGAGGTTCGTGTTCGACGTTATCATCCTCCAGTATTGCTTGCCATCCACGGAATTACGCACATCACGGATGCGCACGGGGACTTCCACGAGCGTGTTGGCCGCCCCGCACGTGGTACACGACGCATGCGCCGTGCAATTGGAATCAAGGCAGTCCACGCTCCCATCACAGTCATTGTCGAGGTTGTCATTGCAGACTTCGGCGCTGGACACGCAAGCGCACCCGGTAGCGGAATCGCAATCAGGATCGGCACAGTCGCTCAATCCGTCACAGTCGTTGTCCTTGCTGTCGCCGCAGGTCGTCTCCGTACTCTCGTCGCACGGACACGCCGTCGCACCCGCACAGTCTGAATCGAGGCAATCCACGTCTTCATCGCAGTCATTGTCCACCCCATCGGCACAGGATCCCGATTCCGAATCCGGCGGCGTCCCGCAGTCTGCCGCACAGTTGCACTTGTTCTCCGGCGCCTTGCATGTGCCGTTGCCGCAGGCGCAGGCCAAGGTCAGCTCGCAATCCTCGTCCAGGCAGTCGATCTCTTCGTCGCAGTCGTTGTCCTGCCCGTCGTTGCACTGGCTGGGTAATTCGACTTTGCCTGTGCCAGTGCGCACGTCCACAAGCGTCTCATAGGTGTTCCGCTCATCCGGTGAACTGCTGACCGTACGTCCGATGCCCACCAGTTCCAGGGCCCGATGCATGCTGATACCGATCTGGCGGCCGAAGTCATCAAAGGGGCTGGCCGTGGCCACTCGGTAATACTCCACGCGACCGTCGCCGAAGTCGATGGTGATGCCAACGGTCTTGTCTTCCACGTCCTGTGAGGTGAAGACCAAGTTGCGTCCGTTCTCGTCGAGCACGTCAAAATTCACCACGTCGAACACCAGCCCCGTCGGCTCGCGCATGAGGTCCTCGATCCGATTGGGGAAAATGGTGGCATTTTCGAAAATGATGGGCCCGCGTTCCTGCTCCAGCGGCGCCAGATTGAAGACCGGCTGAGACGTGGCGTCGTCCGCCCCGGTGGGTCGCAGCGTGGCAATGGGCCGCAGTGAAAGGCCCGTGAGCCGATCCTGCTGCAGGAGGGAAACCTCGATGTTCGTAATGGTGAACGCCAGGTTGCTCTTGTTGGCGATGTTCACGCTCGCCTGAACGATGGCGGAGTCGATATTCCGCGTGACCGAGCTGCCCCGGCTTCGTTCCAGGCCGTTTGTGACCGACTCCTGGAACTCCTGCGAGGACTCCTGGGATTGCTCGCTGTTCACGGTGGAGCTGTAGCCGTTCGCCAGGTTCTGTCCGAAGTTCGCCTTGCCCGAGACCTTGAACCCTCCCGTGCCGCCTTCCGCCCCGATTTCCTGCCCGAATTCCAGCTCGGTCTGCGTGGTGGTCGTGTCACTGCGCCCCAGCGTCTGGCTGCGGCTCTGCGAGAAAGTGGACGAATTGGTCTGCGAGAAGGACTCGCTTTCGTTTTCCTCGTTGGTGAAACTCGAGGTCACGTTGATCTCCATAGTGATCTCGTCCACGGTGATCTGCGGCAGGGGCAGATCGGCGACGAACGGGTTGCGGTTGCGCTCCATGATCTCCTCGTCGTCCGTCATCTGGTCGCCGTCCGTGTCCGCGAGGATCGGCGACGTGAGGAAGAAGTTGATCTCCAGGTAATCGTCGAATCCATCGTCGTCGCTGTCCTGGTCCGCCGGGTCGCTGTACCAGACGTTGAACTCGTCGCCATCGGTGACACGATCGGCGTCCGTGTCGTCGGTGCGGGGATCGAATTCGTAGGCATTCTCTTCGCCGTCGGTGAGGCCGTCCGCGTCGGTGTCGGGGTTGTACGGATTGCTGGTCACGAACGCGCGGTTCACATCGCCGTTCTGATTGGTGATGATGATCGGCCAGCCCACCGTCTCGAACCAGTCGGCAAAGCCGTCACCGTCGGTGTCGGTGTGCTCGTCAATGATGGAGGGGGCGATTCCGAGGAATTGTGCCTTCGTAGGATCGAGCCCCACGATGGCCAGCAGGCTGCTGCTTGGCGCCGCGATGGTATTGCCGTCGAGGTCCTTCACGCCGGCCGCCTGGACCGTGTAGTGATCCTGTCCCTGGGAGCTGGTGGTCAGCCGAGCTGTAGTGCGATCGGTGCTCAGAATCGCTTCGACCACGTACAGGAACGCCGTCTCCGAACCGGTGATGCGATAGTGCTCGGGGTCCGCGGCGCTGTCGCCCATCGGCTCGCTGAAGTGCACATCGACGAGCGTGTTGCTGACCGGGATGGCCCCCACAACCCGCGGGGCGTCTGTCGGTTCGCCTGGGTTGGTGACGCCGCCGGTGAACTCAAACGTCACCGAATTGGCCGTCGAGTCGATCACGTTGCCCGAGCGATCTTCGACGTTGGACACTATCACGGTGTATTCCTCACCGACTTCCATGGGCTGGGTCTGGAGCATGACTTGTGTGGAGAACTCATTCGGGACGGCCCCATAGATGAGGAGAACCAAAGGATCCGGTGTTGCGGTCTGAACCAGACTGTAGCTCGTCGTCTCCGCCGCGAAGTTCTCCACTGGCTCGCTGAAGGAGAGGAGGATGTTGGTGTAGCTGGTGGCCTCGGCTGCGACGAGAGAGGGGTCGTTTGCATCATCCAGCCCGATGCCCTCGAACGTGCCGCTGTTGAAATCGGGATCCACGAAGACGCCGGTCGTGGACTTGATGTTGGTGGCCTTCACCGTGTACGTCGCCTCGGCTTGAGGCGAGGTTGTGAGCGTAATGTTGTATCCGCCGCCACCCAAGACCGCGCTGCTCACCGCCAGGTCCGGATTGGAGATGCTGTAATAGGACGGATTCAGGGAGACAGCCGCGTCCATCTTCAAGTTGAAGGTGAGCAGCACACTGGTGTTGGTGAGCGCCACGGCACTCATCATGAACGGCTCGGAGGAGTTGTTAGCCGGAAAGGCCACCGTGCCGATGGTGCTCGTGCTGACGCTTCCCATCTGCAGGGCCAGCACGTACTCGACGTCCGGTTGCTGGGGGTCCGTGGTCAAAATGACGGTGCGCGAATCGCCGCCCGCCGCCGCCGCCCGCACTCCCAGGGCAGTGTCACCCGGTCCCGTAATCGAATACATGGCCGCGTCGAGCGCCTCCGCGCCCACCGCCTCCGCGAAGCTCACCTCCACGTAGTGGCGGCTTAAGCCTTTGGCGGAGACTAGCTTGGGGAAGTCGCGTCCCGATGCCGCGTCCTGCAAGACGCCGGACAACCCACCATCACAGCCCGCCGCAACCAGCACTAGCACACCGAAAACCGCGACGTCTCGACACATTCGTTCCATGGTTTTTGACCCTTCTTCGCTTCTCGCGAGACTCCCCATCTCCACTTGTTGTATAGCTCGGGGTTGTTGGGAATCGGCGAGTGAGAGACTTCCCGCTGTGGGAACGGAGAAGGTTACTCATTTCCTCGGAGCAGCGAGCGTACGG
>SBAX01000054.1 GCA_005240095.1 Phycisphaera mikurensis | reverse complement strand
GTGCGGCGTCCAGCGCCAGCGCGAATGGGAGGTTGGTCAAGCTCCACGATAGAACGCATCAAACCTTGACACGGCTCACTTCATGGGAGTGGCACACGAAGAGGATGTCATCCGCATGCGAGGTGAACCTGAACCATGAAACTCTATGAGCGGGCACAGATCGTCGAGACTCGGGAGGAGTTCGTGGAGTTCACGAGGGCTTTCTACGATGATTATCGCCGTGGTGGCAAGGACTGGGAGAACACGGATCTCGAGTCGTTTTTTGAGGCACTAGCGGCGTGCGCTGACGACATGTGCGGCTATTACGAGAACCGAGGCGAGCCGGTCCCGACTCAACCTACCTGGAAGACGTTCGTCAACCTGCTGATGTGCGCCCGTATCTACGACTAAGCACAAGACGACGGTTCGCGCGAGGAACCGGCGACGCGACCCATAAGTCGTTGAGCAGCAAAGGGTTGCACGCCGCGGCTTCGCGGTTTGAGGCAAACGCACCCCTCCTGGCCAGCCAAGCTGAAAGGGCCCGCTGAGGCGGCATGCTTTACTCGGCGCGCAGCCGGATACGGCCGGGTTCGATGATGGCGAGCCGCCCGGGCACTTTGTTCAAGAGATCGAGGTCGGCTAGCGCGGCTTCGATCATGGTTGTGATCACCGCCGCCGAAATATCGCTCGGAAAGTTCACCACCACGATCCCGGCGTACAAAGCCGGAGGGTAGTTTCGTACATCAGCAAAATCGAAGTCGCGGGTCAGCAGGATCAAGCCTTCGCGCTTCGCCAAGGCGGCGATGGACTCGTCAGCAGCATTGCCCAGCCCGACGCTTCGTACGTCCGTAGCATTGTGCCCGAGCTGTTCGATCCGTCCGGCGAGGCTCCGCGGAAGGTTGGCGTCGATGAGGAAGCGCATGCCGGGTCAGCCGGGCAGGGGATGGTATTCCTCGCGTTCGATGAGGCTATTGGCGAACTCGAGGGCGGCGCGGATATCCTCGGGCGTGAGGTCATACTCGCGCTGGATCTCCGCCGGGGTCATGCCGGCGGCCAGGCTGCCCACGACGATGCTCACCGGAACGCGCGTGCCGCGAATCACGGGCTTGCCGTGACAGACCTTGGGATCGATGATTACCCTGCCGTCACCCATTTTGCTACGAACCTCCGACCATAGTGTAGCAGTTCAGCGATCTTCGTGCGAGGCAGTGGGCACTCGATGGCATGACCGTAGGTTGGACTGTCTGCCCGGTTTCAGCCCTGGCTGCCCCCAGCCCTGACCCCCGACCCCTCTCCCGCGGGGAGAGGGGAAAACGCACGGTGCATCGGCATTCGCTCCCCGCGAGCGCTAACGGCGTTCGAAGGTCCGCGCGGGCTGAAGCCCGCGGCTCGCCGCACGGCTCGGCGGAGCCTCGCCCTCCCGGCATTGCTCGCAAAGCAGCGGCAGCTCTCCGTTTGCGGAGAGGCTTGGGGTGGGGGTAAGCTGCGCGAGGCGTGTGGTTAGCTGAACAAGCAAGAGCGGTCCCATGTTGACGCTGACCTTTCTGGGGGTAGGTTCGGCGTTTGCGAAGCGGAACTTCCAGTCCAACGCCCTCGTCGAGGCCTGGTCGGAGGGGCCCCATCGACAGGCGGCTCCAGACGACACCCTGCTGATTGATTTCGGCAGTACCGGCCCGCTGGCCCTGCACCAGCTCAGGAGCCGTCCCGGGTTTGAGTATCTGGATTCCGAGGGGCGGATCAGCTATCCGGCCATCCGCCGCGTCTTCATCACCCATCTGCACAGCGACCACGTCGGCGGGCTGGAGGAGCTGGCCATCATGAGCCGCTATTTCTTCGCCGAGGCCGCAAACGGCCAGGGCAGGCGTCCGCAGCTCATCGCCGCCGAGGAAGTCATCGAGCGGCTCTGGGAGAACTGCCTCAAGGGTGGGCTGGGGGCGCATCACGCGGGACTCGCGCAGCTGACGGACTATTTCGATGTGCTGCCCTTGCACCCTGAGGACCCGGGCGGGCCGGATCGCTTCACCATGCTGGGGCGCTACGAGTTCGTGCCCTTCCCGACCCATCACATTCAGGTCCAGCATCCTTACGACTGGCCCAGCTACGGACTGACCATCCACGACCGCGCCGCGGACGAATCCGTCCTCTACTCCGCGGACACGCGCTTCGACTACGAGGGGCTCGGCGGCATGATGCAGGAGGCCAAGCTCATCTTTCATGAGGTGCAGCTCGAGGAACAACCCGACCCCGTGCACGCCCTGCTGAGCGAGCTGCGGACGCTGCCGCCGGACATCCGCCGGAAAACCCTGCTCTACCACTACAGCGACGCCTGGGACTCGGCTTTGTATTCATTTGTCGCCGCGGAGTTTGCCGGCTTTGCCCAGCCGCAGCATCGCTATACGCTGTTTGCGGACGCATGATGACGATTCCCTGGACACTTGAGCGCTACATCTTCCGGGAGATGGGCAAGACGTTCCTGCTTACGGCGGCGGCCATGACCGGCGTGCTGGGCTTAGGCGGCGGCGTGCTGGAGATGATCGAGCTGGGGGAGGTGACCACCGGTCAGCTGCTTCGGCTGATGGGGCTGGTCCTGCCCGTGGCGGCGGCGCTGACCCTGCCGATTGCGGCCCTGTTCAGTGCCGCGGCCACCTACGGGCGGCTCAGCGCCGACAACGAGTTCGTGGCCTGCCGCAGCAGCGGCATCAACCTGCACGTGCTCTTTCTGCCCACGGTGGTCCTGAGCCTGGCCTCCGCCACGGTGACGTTCCTGTTCGTCAACTTTCTGATTCCCGGCATGGTGCGTAACCTAAATGAGTTTATCGGCGCCGATGTGGGTTCATTGATTGAACAGCGCCTGGCCCGGCCGAGGGGCATCACCCTCGGGGGGCGATACCGCATTTACGCCGACGATACGACCATTGACGCCGGGGAGAGCAACCGCGTCGTACTCCATCGTGTGGCCTTTGTGGAAGTGGATGGCGAGGAATGGGTCCGGCATGGAACGGCGCGGGCCGTCGATCTGCGCTTCCGCCGCGATGAGTCCGCCCTGCGGGCCGCGGGGGTCATGTCGGGCCTGAGTTTCTACGACCGCCGGTCGGGGCGCTTCGCAGACTTGGATGAGCAGGTCATCCCCACCAATGAGCTGCCCACGCTGGTGCCGCCGCAGATCAAGTTCCTCAATCTGGGCGAGCTGATCCGCTATTGGGCCCGGCCACAGGCCTGGCATGAGTTCGCCGATGCCCTGGACAAGCTTCGCGGCAGCGTGGGGCGGCGGATGGTCTACGACGCGCTTCTGGAGGCGAACCAAGCCGAGGGTCACATCGTGCTCACCGACGGGGCCACGCGCTACACGATTCAAGCCAAGAGCTGGCAGCGTGCGCCCCGCGACGGCGGGCTCGAGCTGGGCGAAGCCACGGTGGAAGAAGAGCACGCCGGACGACGGCGGACTTTCATCGCCCCGCGGGCCACGATCGACGTCACCAAAGGCGACACTCTGGCGGAGAGCGGAGTTCGCGTCGAGTTGTACGAAGTCAAAGTGCGCGAGGGGCAGTCGACCGTAGAGCGGGCCAAGGAGACCTTCGGGCCGATCGCCGTTTCCCCGGTGCTTCTGCAACAGGTCGAGGCGCTGAGCGAAGGGCAACTGCTCTCCGCCGGCGCCGGGCTCGCCCCCGGCGAGCCCGTGTTCGATCGCGTCGAGCGGGCCACTACTGTGCTGGACAACACCCTTCGGAAGATCGTGGCCACCATCAGCGAGCGGACGGCGTTCAGCGTATCCGTCTTTGTGCTGGTGATCCTCGGGGCTGCCCTGGGCATCGTGTTCCGCGGCTCGCACGTGGTCATCGCCTTCGGAATCAGCTTCGTGCCTTCGCTGATCGTGATCATGACCATCGTGACCGGCCGGCAGATGGCCTGCAACGCGGGCACGCACTGGCTGGGACTCGGCCTGATGTGGTCGGGCCTCGTGGCCGTGGCCCTGCTGGACTGGTGGACGCTGACGAAATGGGTGCGACGATAGTGGAAAACCGCTCAATATCGGTGCCCGGGCGATTGACCCTCACCCCAACCCTCTCCCTGAGAGGGAGAGGGGGCTAGCAGAGACAGACATGTTCACGGTGCTTGATCGCTATCTGCTCCGCTCGCTGCTGGTGAACTACGTCATCGCCCTGGCGGTGATGATCAGCCTCTACGTGGTCCTGGACATGTTCGTGAACATGGACGAGTTCACGGAACAGAAGTACCCCCTCACGACCACGATCGCCAACATGATCGACTACTACACCCCCAACGTCTTCCTGTACTTCGCTCAACTTTCGGGGGTGATCACGCTGTTTGCCTGCACGGCCGTGCTGGCACGGATGCGGAAGCTCAACGAGCTGACGGCGATCCTCGCTTCGGGCGTGAGTCTGTACCGCGTGGCTCGCCCGGTGCTCATCTTCGGCGTGGTCATCACCAGCCTGCTGGTCATCGACACGGAGTGGCTCATCCCCGCCGTAGCCCACAAGCTCTCGCGAGACCACGACGACGCCGACGGTAAACGGGCCTACGAAGTCAACTTCCTGCAGGACCGTGGCGGAGCCCTGCTGTCCGCCAAGCGGTTCCACCCCGCCACTCGAGACCTGCAACGTCTTCTGGTGATGGTGCGTAACGAGGAAGGCGGCGTGTGGCAGACCTGGGAGGCGGATCGCGCCGTGTGGGAGGCGCCGGACGAGACTCGGCCGCAGGGGCGCTGGAAGCTGGAGCGCGGGAGGCGGATCACCCGCGTCGAGGAGGCGGCCGCGGGACTGGGCCCGCGCGAGAACCAGCGCATCGATTATCCGGCGTACTACGAAAGCGACCTGAGCCCCGAAGATATCCAACTGCGCCAGGCGCAGGGGTGGGTCCGCTACCTGAGCCTTCGTCAACTGAAGGAATTGCAGGCCGCCGGCAGCGCCGACCTGGCCTCCATCATCCAGACTCGGCACACCCGCATCGCCACGCCCATCGTCAGCCTGCTGCTGCTGCTGCTGGGCATTCCCTTTTTCCTGGATCGCTCACCGGTCAACGTCCTCAGCGACGCGGGCAAGTGCCTGCTGGTCTGCGGGCTCTGCTACCTGATCACCTTCGTGGCCCAGAACGTGCGCTCGGGAAGCGTCTCTGCCCTCCCCGCCTGGATCCCCATCTTCGTCTTCGGCACCGTGGCCATGGTCCTCCTCGACCGCGTCCGAACGTAGAGCCGTTTTCTAACCCCTCTCCCTTCAAGGGAGAGGGTCGGGGTGAGGGTGGGAGGCACGCATTCATGCATCGCGGCCTCGTGACAACGCCCTCATGGGCATGCCCGTCTGCGCCAAGGCGAAAGTGCATAGTGCCAACAAGTGGCACCCATGCTTGGGACCTTGCGAAGGAAGATGCTGCGCGCCTGGAAAGAAGTCCTGATGGTGGTTAGCACTACAGCGCTAGTTCTGCTCAAGCGAAATGGTTGAGCAGGCCGATGCCATCCTCCAACCGAAAGGAGGTGTGGCATGACGGCGGAGCAGGTTG
>SBAX01000241.1 GCA_005240095.1 Phycisphaera mikurensis | reverse complement strand
GGGGGGGGGGGGGGGTGAAAGGAGCCCGGCTGACCCTGCACCCGCAGCCGCAATCGGCAATCGGCAATCGGCAATTGGCAATCCCCCCGACTGGAAATCCAACCTCAATCCCCACTCCCTCACCGTCGTCCACCCCGCCTACGTGGAGCCCACCGTCGCCACGGCCACGGCAGGCTCCCGCTTCCAGTTCGAACGCGTCGGCTACTTCTGCGTCGATCCCGACTCCACCCCGGCTAAGCTCGTCTTCAACCGCACCGTCACCCTGAAAGACACCTGGGCCAAAATCGAATCCAAAGGATCGCCACGCATGTCGGACTGACGCTTCATTGAGTCATACGATGTTGGAATTCGAATACGAGCAAGGACAGATGGAAAACGCGAGATCCATCTACAAGTTCGATCATGAGCCGATCTGCGACGAGCAATGGCACGCCTTGCGATCGGGAGCGAGATCCTTCTACCGCGTCGTCGATGGTCGACTTCAGTTCGTCAACCTCAAGAAGCTGTCCGCCGCCGAAGGAGAAACGATCCTCAGTTTGGTCACGGCGTGCGGACTATTGGACACCGATGACGAGGTGGAAGTGCTCATACGGCAAACGGAATCCGGATTTGAAATGACCTCACACTGGCTCTTTTTAGGCGCGGGCTCGCGCTTCTCCGCGTTTACGAGCGAACAATGGAACGCGGCCTATCGCCTTCTTCGTGAGCTTGAGGAACATGCCTGCTGAAGGCAGCGCAAGTAAAGGCAGCGCGGCGGGTGAGGGCACAATCCGCGCCATCACACCCGCCGCGTTCTTTCTGGCAGACCGGTTGGACCGGTCCTCAGCCGACTAGGCTGTCGTACCTGAGGAGAAAAAGAAGAACCAAGCCGCCGCCGCTGCCGCAAGCCATACCCACCAACCCATAGTCGTTCTCCTTAACGTAGGGATTGTCACGTGCGCTCGATCGTCCCGCGCCGGAACGCCGGCCACGGCACAACTCTAACATTGTCGTCCTGTCCGGGGAAGAGTCTGCAATGTTCTCTTGGACAACGGGGTAGACAGGCTAGAATAGGTTTCGTTGGGGGGTCGAGCGGAGCGGGTTTCCATGGGTCGACACCTGTACAAGGCCTGGAACGAGGCCCAAACGCAGCCTGTCAGGTACTTCGCGGTTCAGGTAGAAGCTGCGGAGGATCGCTGGACGGCCACGTGTCGCGAGGTGGATGAGGACGGAGCCGAATTGCTCGACGCCCCGGATGTCGCCCCGCGCTTCTATGGGGTCTCCGCCGAGCAGGCCCATCGACGCATGCGCGACATCCTGGAGAACACATATGACCGCGTCGAGCCCGTGACCACCCGAATGGAAGACTGACGCTTGCAACTGTTCCTGCTGGCCTACCCTTGGGATGTTGCCGACGAGACGCTCGGTCCGCGCCTCGATCGGCTCGCCGGCGAGGTCGGTGTGACCGGCCTGTCCGTCTGGGCCGCGTCCCCGCCCGTCGTCGCCCTCCGCGCCCGCGAGGTGACCCCGCGAGTCTTCCAGTCGCGCGGCGGAGTGTTCTTTCAACCGGGCGACCGCCATTACGCCGGCCTGCGCGCCCAACCCATCGTCTCGACCTGGCTGCGCGCCGGCGATCCGCTCAAGCAGGTTGCCCAGGCGTGCGCCTCACGAACCCTGGAACTTCGGACCGTGGTCTCCGGGTCGGCGATGGGACGGCTCGCGGAGCGCTATCCGGAGCTTTCCTGCCGCAACCTCTTCGGCGCCGAGTCGCAGCAGCGCACTTGCCTCGGCAACGCCGAAGTTCAGGGCCTGCTCCTGGCGACGTGCGCGGACTTGTCCACCCAGTTCTCCCCCAGCGCCATGGTGCTGGCCGACTTTGCGATCGGCTGGAGCGACGCACGATCAGATGCCTTCCGATGCGGTCCTGTGCTCGGACCGGTGGAGCATCTTCTGCTTGTCACCTGCTTTTGTGGAGCGTGTGTGCGTAGCGCCGAGGAGGCCGGAATTGACGCCCCCGGCGCTCGCCGGACCGCGATGCGGCAGCTGCAGACCACGCTCGAGCAAGGGACCGTCGAAGCGAAGCCCTCTGACGAATGGCTCAGCGGAGAGCCTGTCCTGGCCTCCTATCGTCGCCGCCAGGTGCAGGTGCTCAATTCGCTGCTGCGCCGGCTCGCCGACGCTTGCCGATGTCCGATCGTGCTGGACATGACCCCGGAGGCGACCGGTCTGGCGTCACCGGAAAGCGCCGTGGCTGCAACCGTCATCACGCCCATCGAACGCTCTGAACAACTTGGGCTTGCCGTAAAGACCGGCGCCCCGCGAAACGAGATTCGTCTTCCGGCCTGGTGGGCGATGGGCTCACGCGGTCCGCAACTTGTGGGGCTGCTGCCCGAGGCCGCCCGACTGGGAATCGCGGCGGTCACCATCGACGACTACGGCGCCGTCCCCGATGCTACCTTGAACACGCTCAAACAGGCCGTTCGCTTCACCCGCCGTACGGTCAGCGCCTAGCGTTACGCGATCAGAGCCGGTTCGCGGCGCCTGCTTGCCGCCGTCCGACCGCGCACGGGTGGCTTCGCGCTGCGCCTGGATGTTCGGCTCTTGCGCTTTTTCAATGTCGGCTTGCTGCGGGCCGGCTTTGGCTTGGGCGCGGTGCGGACGGGCTTCGGTCGCGGGTGCTTGGGACGGGTGCCCAACGCAATCGAACACTGCGCGGCCGCCAGTCGGGCGATGGGCACGCGGAACGGGCTGCACGAGACGTAGTCCAGCCCGACCATCTCAAAGAACTCCACGGATTCGGCGTCGCCGCCGTGCTCGCCGCACACGCCGAGTTTGATGCCCGGGCGCGTCGCCCGACCCTGCTCGCAAGCGGCTCGCACTAAGAGCCCCACCCCCTCCACGTCGATGGACTGGAACGGGTCGTGGGGGAGAAGAGGGCCGGCGGATTGCCGATTGCCAATTGCCAATTGCCGATTGGAATCCGCCGAATCGGTGGGGCTCTCATGGTTCTTCAGATAGTCAGGCAAAAATCGCCCGGCATCGTCGCGGGAGATGCCCATGGCCAGCTGCGTTAAGTCGTTGGTGCCGAAGCTGAAGAACTCGGCGGACTCGGCCATGCCGTCGGCCAGCAAGGCGGCGCGGGGCGTTTCGATCATCGTGCCCACCAGGTAGGAGAGTTTCACCTTGCGCTCGGCGAGGATGGCATCGGCCACGGCGCGGGTGCGGTTTACCAGCAGGGCCAGTTCGCGCGGCTCGATGATCAGGGGGATCATGATTTCCGGGTGAACGTCGATGCCGTTCTGCACGCAGTGCACGGCGGCCTCAATGATCGCCCGCACCTGCATCTCCAGGATTTCCGGATAAGTGATGCACAGGCGGCACCCCCGATGCCCGAGCATGGGGTTGGCCTCGTGGAGCTGATCGACGCGCCGCTGGATGTCGGCGAGCGTCACCCGCTTGTCCTCCAGCGCTTTGCGTGCGTCGCCGTACCAGACGGCGATGTCACGAAGCTGGGCGTCGATGGAGGTGTTGAGTTCATCGACGACGGCGCGCTGACCGTCGGGGTTGTCGTGCTGCGGCAGGAACTCGTGCAGAGGCGGATCGAGGAGGCGGATGGTGACGGGCCTCTCGCCCATGGCCTCGAAGATGCCTTGAAAATCCGCCCGCTGGAAGGGCAGGAGCTTCTCCAACGCCCGCCGCCGTGCGGCCTCATCATCGGCGAGAATCATCTCCCGCATGGCCCGGATGCGCTGCGGCTGGGCCGGATCGAAGAACATGTGCTCCGTGCGGCATAGGCCGATGCCTTCGGCGCCGAGCTCGACAGCCTTGGCCGCATCAGCCGGCGTATCCGCGTTGCTGCGCACGCCGAGACGGCGGCGCTCATCGCACCAGCACATCAGCATCTCGTATTCAAGGGGAGGCTCGGGCCGGACCAGGGCAATGGCCCCATCGAAGATGCGTCCCGTGCCGCCGTCGAGGGTGATGGGGTCGCCCTCGCGAAGGGAGCGGCCGTTGAGTGTCAAGCGCTTGGCATAGTAGTCGATGGCCAGATCGTCGCAGCCGACGATGCAGCATTTGCCCCAGCCGCGGGCGACGACCGCGGCGTGCGATGTTTTGCCGCCGGTGGCGGTGAGGATTCCGGCGGCGACGTACATGCCGCCCACGTCCTCGGGTGAGGTCTCTTTGCGCACGAGAATGACGGTCTCACCGCGGGAGGTGCGAATCTCAGCCTCATCGGCGGAGAGGACGATGCGCCCGCTGGCGGCGCCGGGCACGGCCCCGATGCCTTCGCCGAGCTGCCGACGTCGCAGCTCATCGTCGGATACCTGCGGATCGAGAACGGGATAGAACAGCCGCTCCACATCGGCGGCACTGACCCGCTGGATGGCCTCCTCCCTGGTGATGTTGGGCTTGGTGGCGGGGGCGACATACCGGTTGGGCAGGTACTTCTTTTTGACCAGGGCCTTGGCCGCGGCCTTGGTGGTCAGCGGGCGGGTGGCCTGATCGACGGCGATCTTGAAGGCGGCCTGCGGGGATCGCTTGCCCGTGCGGCATTGGAGCATGTAGAGCTTGCCCCGCTCGATAGTGAACTCGAGGTCCTGCATGTCCTTGTAGTGGACTTCGAGCATGATCCGCACGGCCTCAAGCTGCTCATAGACCTCTGGCATCTTGTTGCGGAGTTCCTCAAGGCGCAGAGGCGTGCGGACGCCGGCCACAACATCTTCGCCCTGGGCGTTGATGAGGAAATCGCCGTAATAGACGGATTCGCCGGTGCTGGGGTCGCGGGTAAAGCACACGCCCGTGCCGCTGTCTTCGCCCATGTTGCCGAAGACCATCTGGCAGACATTGACCGCCGTACCCGCAAGGCCGGTGATGTTCTCCACGCGGCGGTAGGTGACGGCCTTTTCCGCCATCCAACTGTCAAAGACGGCGTTGATGGCCCCGCGAAGCTGATCGAAGGGATCTTGCGGGAAATTCTGGCCGCAGTGCTGATGGTAGATTTCCTTGAAACGGGTCACGAGCTGGGCCAGTTCGTCCTCGTTCACTTCCGTATCCAGGATCTTCTCCGACGCGGCGCGCCCGAGGCGGCTTCGGGTGCGCGACTCCTTGATCTCGTCGAAGGCGGCTTCAAAGTGCTCGCGATGCACGCCCTTGGCGGTGGAGCCGTACATCATGATGAGCCGCCGATAGGCATCGAGGGCGAAGCGGCGGTTGGAGGAGGCGGCGGCCAGGCCTTCCACGGAGACATCATTGAGGCCCAAGTTCAGGATGGTCTCCATCATGCCCGGCATGGACCGGGCGGCGCCGGAGCGCACCGACACCAGCAGGGGGTTCTTGGCCGCCCCGAACTTCTTGCGGCAGACGTTTTCAAGCTGAGCGAGGTTCTTGCGGACTTCCTTCTCCAACCCCGTCGGCCACTTCTGGCCGCGGGCGTTGTACTCCGCGCAGGCCTGAGTCGTGATGGTGAATCCGCCGGGTACGGGCAGCCCGATGCGGGTCATCTCCGCCAGACCCGCCCCCTTGCCGCCGAGCAGCTCTTTCTGGTCGCCGCGCCCGTCGGCCTTGCCGTTGCCGAAGAAATAAACCCAACGCTTTACTTTCGATTTCGATGTCGCCATCCGACGTTCCTTTGTGTGACGGCCTGCCACCATGCCTAAATGAACCTGCGGTTGTGCTTGGAATCTTGATCTTCCCCTTCGCTCATCGGCAGGACCGCAGGCGAAGTGTTGCCGGCGCGCATCCATACGCGCCCACAGTCTCCACAAGTTGAATCCTAGCCATGCCTCCGGGCGCGTCAACCGAGGTTGCCAACGCGGCGGAAGCGGCTTACTTTGGTCTGGGCTCGTGTCGATGAGGAGTTCTTTTCGTGTCCAAAAACGTGCGATGGGTATGCCTGTTCCTCGCCGCCGCCGGGTTTGACTCGGTAGCGGCTGCGGATTCGTGCAAGCTGCGGATCGGGTTGTCTTTTCCAACGGAGCGTTCGGCCACGCCGCTCGACGGCCGGATGCTGCTGCTCATTTCGACCGATGACTCGAAGGAGCCGCGATTTCAGATCGGCGACGGCCTGAAGACCCAGCAGGTCTTCGGCGTGGACGTGGACGGCCTGACCAGCGGAACCGATGCGGTTTTCGACGGATCGGTGTTCGGCTTCCCCCTGCCGAGTCTGTGCCGGATTCCCCGCGGGGAGTACTGGGTGCAGGGCCTGCTGCACCGCTATGAGACCTTCCGTCGCAGCGACGGGCACGTGGTCAAGCTGCCCATGGACCGCGGCGAGGGTCAGCAGTGGAACAAGGCCCCCGGCAATCTCTACAGCACGCCCCGCAAGATGATGATCGAGCCAAGCTCGGAGGAGTTGATCCGCATCTCGCTGGATCAAGAAATCCCGCCCATCGAGCCGCCCAAGGACACCAAGTACGTGAGGCACGTGAAGATTGAGAGCAAGCTGCTGAGCAAGTTCTGGGGCCGGCCGATGCACCTTGGCGCGTGCGTCCTCCTGCCTCACGGCTTCGACGAGCATCCCGAGGCGCGATACCCGCTGATCATCAATCACGGGCACTTCCCGCGGACCTTCGAGGGCTTCCGCGAGGAACCACCCGATCCCAATCTGGAGCCGGAGTACAGCGAACGGTTCAAGCTTCCCGGCTACAACCGCATCCAGCAGGAGTACGCCCACGAGCTTTACAAGACGTGGATCAGTCCGGGATTTCCGCGGCTGATCATTGTGATGATCCAGCACGCCAATCCCTACTACGACGACTCCTACGCGGTGAACTCCGCGAACGTAGGCCCGTACGGCGATGCCATCATGCACGAACTCCTGCCGTTTCTCGAGAAGCAGTTTCGGGCCATCGGGGCGGGCTGGGCGCGGTTCACCTACGGCGGGTCGACGGGCGGCTGGGAGGCGTTGGCGGTGCAGGTGTTCTATCCCGATGAATTCAATGGGTGCTTTGCGGCCTGCCCGGACCCCATCGACTTCCGCGCCTACACCGTGGTGGACATCTACAACGACAAGAATGCGTATTATGCCGAGGGCCCTTGGGCACGCGTAGCCCGCCCCGGCACTCGCAACCACCTCGGTCATCTCAGTTCCACGTTGGAACAGGCCAATCACCGCGAGCTTGTCTTAGGCACCAACTCCCGCTCCGGCGATCAGTGGGACATCTGGGAGGCCGTCTACAGCCCCGTGGGACTCAGCGGCTATCCCAAGCGCATCTGGAACAAGGTGACCGGAGAAATCGATCCCGAGGTGGCGGCCCATTGGCGGGAGAACTACGACCTGCGCTACATCATGGAGCGCGACTGGAGCAAGCTGGGGCCCAAGCTGCAAGGCAAGATCCACCTCTATTGCGGGGACATGGACAACTACTACCTCAACAACGCGGTGTACCTGACTGAGGAGTTCCTCAAGAGCACCAAAGACCCCTACTACGATGGGGAAGTGGACTACGGGGATCGCGCGGAGCACTGTTGGAACGGCGACCACAGCCGGCCGAATGCCTTCTCCCGGCTGCGCTACGACGTGATGTACGTGGACAAGATCATCGCCCGGATTCAGAAAACCGCCCCCGCGGGCGCGGACCTGACAAGCTGGCGATACTGAAGGCATCGACCATGTGCATCGCCACACTCATGCTGATGTTGCTTGGCTGCCCGGAGCCCAACTGGGACGAAGTCGATGGCTGCACGTGCGCCGAGGCGAAGCTCAAGCATCAGTGGTGCGCGGTGTGCAAGGTGGGGTTTGTGGCCGGTGTGCGCATCGAGTCGCAGCGCCTCTACGAAGAGATCGACGCTCACGGGCACGATATCGATCCGAAGCAATTCGAATGCCCCACATGCCGGCAGGCCATCGCTTCGGACGGCTTCTGCGAGAAGTGCCGCATGGGGTTCGTGCACCAGAAAGCCTACATGTCGCGGCTGACCTACTACATCGCTAGAGGCGAGACCAAGGACGTGGCGTCCATCGCTTGCCCTGCCTGCCGCAAGAACGCGCAGTACCACGGCTGGTGCGAGGCTTGCGGGGTAGGCATGGTGGGTAACGTGGCTTTCAAGTCAAAGGCGGATTTCGAAGCGGCAAGCAGGGCCTATGACGTGCTCATCGAGGCCGTGCGGACACTCAAGCGCTGCCTGGACTGCGCCGTGGCCATGGTCCTCGACGGGCGCTGTCCCACGTGCAAGGTCGCCTACCGCGAGGGTCTCAAGTTCCAGACTCGGCCGTAGTGTCTGTTGGCCCGCGGCGGGTGTCGCGTTCGATCATCGCCGCGCCCACCCTTCGCTGCGCGAAGGATGGGCCACCCGCGGCCGCGTTGGGCTCACCACCGAAGCCCTCACTCCCAAGGGGGAGAGGGGAATGGCTCGTCCTTCCAGGCTTAGTGCATTGCGTTTTGCCGCCGCAGGACAATGGTGCCGCCGGTGGCCACGGCCAGGGCCAGGATTGCAAGGCCCCACTGGGACATGGTGGGAATGCACGCCAGCAGGGAGGCGCAGGTGGTGTCGTCGCAGTCCGTGGCGTTATCGCAGTCGTTGTCCACGCCGTCGAAACAGGCCTCCGCAGCGCCGGGGTTGATGGCTGAGTCCGCGTCGTTGCAGTCCGTCTGCGGCCCGGCGGGGCACTGCGGCGATCCCGGTGAGCCGTAGCCGTCGCTGTCGGCGTCGTTACACGGGGCGGCGTTCACCGTACCGCTTTGTCCCGCGAAATTGGTGGGCGTGTTCATGCCCGTCGAACCGTCGATACGCAGCGACGTGATCCCGTCCGTAGGCAGGGCCCCCGCGGCGTAGGTCATGTAGGCCTCGTTGTACACGTCGTACTGCAAGGTGTTGGCCAGTCCAACGGGGAAGAAGTTGCTGGGAATAATCAGGTCCGGCGCGGGCGCGCCGGGCAGGGCCGCGAAGCCGGCGGTCCCCAGCAGCAGATACTTGTAGGCCGTGCTGCCGGTGAGGTTGGATTGGAAGGTGGCCACGTTGTTGTTGGCCTCGCTGAAGACCCGCTTGCCGGTCATGAAGACCTCACCCGTGGAACCGCAGCATTCCTTCAGCTCGATGAACTGAATTGTGCCGTCGGCGTTGGTGAAGACCTCGCTGAAGCGCCACAAATGCGATCCGCCGTGAGCGGAAAGCGTGCCGCCCAGAATCGATAAAACCGCTACGGCTTGCGAGAGAGACGTTACCCGGCGCATGCCCTGGCCCTCCGAAGGGGGGTACAAGGCCATTACACCGCCCGAAGGGTTGCGATGTCAAGTCCCGGGGACTGGAGGCGGCAGGCGGCCGGTGTCACAAGGCGGGCACGGCGCTCAAGGCACGTATCTCGATGCCCACCACCGGAGAAGGGCCGTCGAACATGACGTTTGTGTCTCCGGCCGAGCGATCGACCGGCGGCGGGAAGACCCAGACGGTACGGCGAAGCTCGTCGGGATCAGGCGCTGCGGCATTGGGGTCGCTGTCCGTACAGATGCCTCCGCACACCACTCGGCGATCTTCGGCGCGAATGTCGATCTCCTCCTGGAGGATCTCGCGATCGAGCGTGAGCACGGCGGACTCGCCGTCATCGGCCACGCGGCGCTTGGCGACCCGGAAGACCAGCCCGGTCATCTCGTCAATGAACTGCGTCCCCTGCGGGAACATGGACACGACCATCCTCGCGGCTTGGCCGGTCAGGCCGGTAGGCGGAACGCGGATTTCGGTGGGGACCCCGCTCGGCGGGAGAGGATTGGCCCCCCCCGGCACCCCACGGTAGTTCAAAGATGGAAAGAACTCGACCTGCACGCGCCAGGCGGCGGGCAGAAGAACGTCCTGGTCGGCGCCGAGCGGCGCTGGCGCCACCGGCGGAATGCTCGCGTCCGCCACGTACGGATCGGGCACCTTGGCCGGAGTGGGATCCTGCCGTGCATAGCGGTGCGTGGGCTGCGGCCGGCGAAGCGTCACGTAGTACATATCGAAGTTCCGCGTGGCCCCCGCACCCTGCTGGGCAAGAGAAGTAATGCACAAAGACTCGGATGGGCTGAGCTTTCCGGCCCTCGGCGTCGGCGGCGTGGTGCTCGGGCACAACGGCTGCGGGTAGGGAGGCTGCAGGTAGGGAAAGAAGCATTGGGGGGAGTTCTGCTGCGTTTCGCACGGCGGGCCAATGGGCGGAACGAGCTGACCGGTCGCGTCCACCGTCCCGCGGAGGCGGTGCAGGACCGCCCAGCAGAATCGGCGATTAGCCAGGCGGTCGTTCCAGCGGTCCTGCGCGACGCCGCCCGCCTCCGGTCGGGAATCCAGCGCCCCGAAGATCCGCTGACCCACGCGAACCTGCGGAAAGTAGAACGACAAGCCGGACTGGCGAGTGTCGTCGGGGGGTCCGGAGGCGAACTCCTTGCTGAAATAGGGGTCAAAACCCGGCTGCGGATGCCCGTCGTCGACGATGTTGTGGATCCGTTCCAGCTTCCAGGGGTGCTCGCGCACTACGCTCCCGTCCTTGGCAAGCACATTCTCCATGTGCAGGACGTGCACCCGCGTGTCGCTGTAGAGCACCACGCCACGGTAGGCGTCATCGATTCCGCCAGCCAGCAACATCCGGCGGGTCAGCTCGGGATCATAGAACATGTCCCCGGCGAAGCTCCCCGAGTTGAGTACCGCAACCGTGGGCGTGGCGGAGTCGTTGTCGTCGTCGATCAACGTAGCCCCTGAGGCACGCACGATGGCTTCGATGGACGCCTGGGCCGCTTGGGCCGCGGACTGTTCGATGGTGTGCTCGCTGAGCGTGCGGGCGCGGTCCCAGGCCACGGGAAACATCGTGGCCACCATCACCAGCCCCAGACCCAGAATGACAATGGCGATCATCATCTCGACGAGCGAGAAGGCGGGCGTGAGAGAGCGACGGAGCGACGAAGCGACGAAGCGACGAAGGGGTGCCGGCCGATTGCCAATTGCCAATTGCCAATTGCCAATTGGCGCGGAGTCGTCGTCGCGCCTGTAATTGGCAATCGGCAATTGGCAATTGGCAATCGTCATGGCCCTGCTGCCACCG
>SBAX01000470.1 GCA_005240095.1 Phycisphaera mikurensis | reverse complement strand
GGTAGGGTGCAAGTCTGTGGGCACTTCCTCGGGGCCAACGGGCTGGCGGCCAAGGCGCGCCTGGCGTACGTCCCGGACCTGCCCTTCCTCTATGAGAAGCTGACAGGGCGCGAATTCCTCTACTTCGTCGCGGAGATGTTCGGGGTTTCGGCGGCGGAGCGCGATCGGCGATTGAGCGTTCTGCTGCGGCGCTTGGACATCGGAGACTACATCGATCAGCTCACCGAAAGCTACAGCCACGGGATGAAGCAGAAGGTGGTGCTGGCGGCGGCGATGCTGCACGAGCCCGAGGTGCTGGTGATCGACGAGCCGATGGTGGGGCTCGATCCGCGGACGGTGCGTTCAGTGAAGGAGATCTTCCGCGAGCATACCGAAAAAGGCGGCACGGTGTTCATGAGCACGCACGCGCTGGAGATTGCCGAGGCGCTCGCGGATCGGATCGGGATTATTCATCGGGGGGAGCTGGTGGCGATCGGCACGCTGGAGGAACTTCGGGCGCGGGCCCTGCGGCAGCAATCGCTGGAGGACATTTTTCTGCAGATCACGGAGGAAGCCGATGGCTGAGGCCGTGCCTGCCCGGCTGGAGCTGCTATTTCGAGCGCGGGGGCAGGCGGCGGCCAACCGCCTGGCCCAGGCGGTGCGCGAGGCGCCCATCCGCATTGCCACGGCCGTGGTGCTGGTGGGGCTCATCTGGCTGGGGCTGTTCGGACTGTTCCGGATGGTGTTTGCGCAGCTGGAGCGCACGCCCTTAGAGGCCACAGTGGCCGTGCCCCTGGTGTTCAACTTCTTCTTCGCTTCGATGCTCGTGCTGCTGGCGTTCTCCAACGCCATCATCGTGCACGGGGCGCTCTTCGGGAAAACCGAGTCGCCGTACCTTCTGACCCTGCCGATCGCGCCGCTGGATGTGGTGACGTTCAAGTACCTGGAATGCCTGGTGCTGTCGAGCTGGTCGCTGGTGCTCCTGGGGCTGCCGATGATGTTCGCCATGGCGGTGACGTCGCAGCAGTGGCTGTGCTACGCACTGTTCGTGGCGTTCTTTTTGGCGTTCATTCCCATCCCGGGGGCGCTGGGTTTGATTCTGGCGTTTGGGGTGGCGCGATTTTTCCCTCGGAAAGCTCTGCGCGTCGTGACCATTCTGTCTGCGGTGCTGCTGGTGATGGTGGCGGTGGCGGCGGTGCGGGCGCTACGGCTCGGGGACACGGCCACGGAGGTGTGGCTGCGGGCGTTTTTGATGCGCATGAGCTTCGTGCAGTCCGCCCTGCTGCCCAACAACTGGGTGGCTGCGGGCATTGATCATGCGGCGCACGGGCGGTTCGATCTGGGGCTGCTCTACCTGAGCGTGACGGCGGCGAATGCATTCTTCCTGAGCTGGATCGCGGTGCGGCTTGTCTCCCGGCATCTGGACGCGGCGTACGACCGGGCGACGTCGGGGCGAGGCGGAGCACTTCGCCGGACGGCCCCGGCGTCAGGCGGCATCTGCGGCTGGGCGTTCTGGTATCTGCCGCTGCCGCTGCGGCTGGTGGCGGCGAAGGACCTGCGGACCTTCATCCGCGACCCTGCGCAGTGGAGCCAGCTCACCATTCTGTTCGGGCTGCTGGTGTTGTATCTGGCGAACATGCCCACGCTGCGGCTGGAGTTTTCGGCGTCGGGATGGTTCTTGTTCATTCCCTTTCTGAACCTGTGCGCGGTGAGTCTGATCCTGGCGACGTTCACCTGCCGGTTTGTGTTTCCGCTGGTGTCGCTGGAGGGGCAGAAGCTATGGCTCATGGGCGTGCTGCCGATGTCGCGGGGGCGGATTCTGTGGGCCAAGCTGGCGTTCTCCATGACCGTCACGCTGGCGGTGGCGCTGTCGGCCATGACGCTGGCGGCGTACATGCTCAATCTGGGCACGGTCTGGGCGAGCATTCATCTGATGGTGACGATCGCGGTGTGCTTCGGGCTGTGTGCGTTTTCGGTGGGCATCGGGGCGCGCATGCCCATGTTTCACGAGGTGAGTTCGGCGCGGATCGCCAGCGGCCTGGGAGGCACGACCAATCTGCTGGCGTCAGTGGCCATGGTCTGCGTGGTGCTCACGGGCGTGGGCATTGCTACGTTCCGTTCACGTTATTTGCCCTCCAACGCGCTTCCCGACATGGGGTCGTTGGGGCTTTGCGCGCTTGCGGTCGCGGCCGCCGTGGTTTGCGGGGTGGTGGCGCTGTGGGCCGGGGCGCGGCATTTCAATCGGGTGCAAGTCTGAGATTCTGTGGCATTCGCGCAAGGAGCCTCCGACACGGACAAGCAGAGCTTGTCCGTGCCACCCTGCCGAGCCCTCACCCCTGGCCCTCTCCCGGGGGGAGAAGGGGGGCGATGTTCGTTTCAACGCTCGACCCTCACCCCGGCCCCCTCTGCGAGGGAGAGGGAGCTATTGGCGAATGATGACCTGGTCGCCGCTGAGTTCGATGCGGCGATCAGCGAAGAGCTGGACGGCTTGCGGATAGGCGATGCACTCCTGTTCGAAGACGCGGGCGGCGAGGGTGTCGGCGGTGTCGTCGGGGAGCACGGGTACGGTGCGCTGGAGGATGATCGGCCCGTGGTCGTAGTCGTTGTCGCAGAAGTGCACGGTGCATCCGCTGGTTGAGCGCTTCGCGGCGAGGACGGCCTCGTGAACGCGGTGGCCGTACATGCCCGGTCCGCCGAAGTCGGGCAGCAGGGCCGGATGAATGTTGATCACCCGGCCACGCCACTCGTTGGGAATGTGCCAGAGCGAGAGGAAGCCGGCCATGCACACCAGGTCTGCCCCGGCGACGGCCTGGGTGATTTGAGCCTGAAACTGTCCCGCGGTGAGCGCCTTGCGCTCGACGACGACCACGGGCAGGCCGGCCTGGCGTGCGCGCTGCACGCCGGGCACGTCGCCGCGCGAACTCACTACGACTTCGATGCGCGCTGCGAGCTTGCCTTCGACAATGTGGCGTTGCAGATTCAGCATCGTCCGCCCGCCGCCGGAGATGAGGACGGCGAGGCGGAGAGGGGGAGGCGAGGTCGTGGAAGAGGAAGGGGGCATCGTGACCAAGTTACCAGTTACGAGTTACCAATTACCAAGTACCAATTACCAAGGACGAAATACCAAATACCAAGTCATTGGTAATTGGTAATTGGTAATTCCGCCACGGGCATTGTGGCGGGCGCGGAAGTCATATCCTTTCTGAAGATATCGATTTTCATCCATGCGCGGCTGTGCCAGCGCCACCAAAGGAACAGAGAGCATACGGTAATCAGTGTGGCCGCGGCGATCCAGGGGCCGATGCTGCCCCACTGCGGATAGGCACTGGCCACCCACCAGCCGCCACCGACGATGATGACCCAATGGCTGACAATAAAGAAAATCGAGGGGACGACGGTATCGCCCGCGCCGCGGAGGGCCGATCCGTAAGTGATCCCCAGGGCGTCGAACAGTTGAAAGACGGCCATGCAGATCATGACGCCGCTTCCCACGCTGGTGACGGCCGGGTCGGCGTTCCAGAGACCGATGAGCCAGGCCCCAAAGAGCGAATAGAGGAGCGAAAGCGAGCCCATGTAAGCCAGCGTGATTATGGCCACGATGCGGGATTCGCGGATGGCCCGCTGCGGGTCACCTTCGCCGATGGATCGTCCGACGAGGGCGGAGAGGGCCCGGCCGATGCCGATGGTGGGCATGAAGGAGATACGCATGTACTGCCAGGCGGTGTTGGTGGCGATCAGATGGGCCGTGCCGAAGAAACGGCCGACGAGCACGTTGACGAAGATCGCCCACACCAGGACCTCCGTGACCCATTGGATGCCGCAGGGCACACCGACCCGCAGGAGGTTCATGATGCGAAACCACGAGGGTCGCCAGGTGTGCCGCGAGCCGTACTCGACGGCCTGCGAGGGCAGGAGCATGGCGATGGAGAGGCGCACGGTGCGGTAGCAGACGGCCACGACTGTACCCGTGGCGGCGCCGGCGATGCCCATGGCCGGAAAGCCGAAGTGGCCGAACATGAGCGTCCAGACCACGGCGATGTTGACGACGTTGGCCTCGATGCTGGTCCACACGGCCACCCACGGTCGATGGATGCCCACGAAGTACCAGCCCAGGCCCTCGGCGGCGATGGTGGGGGCGATGCTCAGCAGGGCGATCTTCAGATAGGCGATCTCCGCGGCCTGCACGCTGGGCTCGTGGCCGATCAGGCGCACCAGGGAGGGCGCCAGCGGAATGAGGAATGCGCCGATGAGGCCGAGGCCCAACCCCAGATAGAGGGATTGCCAGCCGTAGGCGCTGCACTCACGGGGCTCGCCGCGGCCCAGGGACTGCGAGGCGAAGGTGTTGACCATGGAGACGATGCCCAGGCCGATCACGATGTAGGACCACATGAGGATCTGCGCGGGCAGGATCGCGGCCTGGGCATCGTGGGTGGGGAGCTGCGTGACCATGACGTAGTCCACGATGTCCATCATGGCCCGGGAGCTGGTGGTGATGACCACGGGCACGGCCATGGCGATGACGTTGCGCAGCTCCGCGCGGCGCCGGGCCCGCAGCTCTTCCGCCGAAATGTCAACGACCTGCCGGTTCATGGCCTACCGTCCTGCGCCGCCGGCGCAGAGGGAAAACGGGCCATTATATCAGGCCAGGGATTTTTTGCGACGGTGTGGTATGCGACGGGATCGTGGCCGGTTCGGCGGCCAGCCTCGCCTGCTCGACATCCTCGCCCGCCGCCTCATGGGCTACCTCCGCGTCGAGTTCGGGTCCTGGTGGTAGGCATCGCTTTGGCGGCGTACGTTGACCGGAGGCCGGTGGTCGAAGTATGATTCAAGTATGCACGACCCGAACTGGTCCAAGCTGGAACAGGCGATTGACCGCATGAGCGAGTCCGAAAAACGTGATCTGATTCACAAATTGGAGCGATCCCTGGACCGCAACGGACGCCCAGTTTCGCCGACGGCCGAAACGCAGGAAGGCGCCGTGGCGCAACAGAAACGAGCTTGGGCGGAATTGCGGACGCGGGCCGCCGCTGCGCCGACGCGCGAGCCTGACGACGGTGTGGTCGCGTCCCGCGACCATGACAAGATCCTCTATGACGGCACCGGCCGAAGCAGCTTTCCGGAGAAGCCGCGACTGTGATCTTTGTCGGCACCGGTCCGCTCTACGCACTTGCCATTCCCACTGACGCCAACCATGAGGTCGCAACCCGCTGGCATGCATCCAGCGTTGAGCCGCTCGTGACCTCTGATTTCATAGTCTACGAGCTGGTTACGCTGCTTCGCCGACGAGGCCACAGCGACCTTGCAATCGACGTCGGGACACGACTAATCCGCGGGGAGCTCGCAATCATCGAGTGGGTGAGCCGGGCGGACATCGATGCCGCTTGGGCAACGTTCACGGCCTACCGCGACAAGGAATGGAGCTTCACCGATTGCGTTAGCCGGGTTGTGATGGCGCGGCTGCAAATCAGCACCGCGTTTGCCTTCGACGAACACTTCCGCCAGTTTGGCACGGTCACCGTCGTCCCATAGAAACACGATGTGACTTGCCGCGATCCACGGCCCGCGATGGTCGCGTTGATGATGTGGCGATCTGGGCGCGCCTACTTGGCGAGTTTGACGACGAGGCGTTTGCCGAGGGCCTGGGCGTAGCGGACGAGGGTGTCGATGGTGGGACACGTCACTCCGCAGGAGCGGCAAGCGCCCGGCGTTTCGACCCTCACCCCAACTCTCCATTGAAGGGAGAGGAATCATGAGAGCGGCTCGGCAGGAGCCGAGTCCCTCACGACGAGGTTTGAGCTGCTCTCGAATGTCGAGTACAAGGTGGTTTGGCCCACCAAAAAACCGACTGGGACCTGAGGAAGTTCCGTGCCAAGAGTGGCGATCATAGAAAGCAAGAATCCTTTTCCGGGCTCGTGCAAGTACGACACCTACCATCTCGATTCCTCTAGCCAAGACCCTTACGCTCATGAGAAGTTGTTCTATTATATCGATCGATACGCGGTCATGTGCACTGCTTACCGGGCTGTCATCGAAGTCGACGGTTACTTGCCGCACAACAACTGGGTGTGGGTTCCGTCGATTCCGGCGCCCACCTATGAGCCGAACAGGAATTTCGTCATCGAGGAGACGTTCGACGAAAGTGGCCGTGATGCCCGCGAGGATACGCCGTTAATCGTGCAGTTCAGCCCCGAGGATCGCGCGGTGGTAATCCACGTCGGATCGATCGAGCCGCACGGCGAAGTCTTCGTCAGTCCGCACACGGATCTCATCCTGGGCGCGGCCGGCGACCCCTTGCAGTTGCGCGAGATCCACCTTCGCAACGTATCGGGGCTGCCAACCAAGCTCGAGACCGCGCTGGCTATCCAAGAGAGCAGGTTGTGGAGGGCCATGGTCCGTCGCTTGGGATTAGACGCTCCCAGGGCCTGTTAATCGCCGGTTGGACTCGGCGTCCGCGCGGGCTGAAGCCCGCGGCTCGCCGCGGCTCGGCGGGAGCCTCGCCCTCCCTTAGTCGCGATCGGTGAAGGCGTGGCGGCGGACCCAGCGGGTGTTGTATTCGAGTTGCCATTCGTCGCTGGTGGTTGCAGGGGGAGCGCTACGGGGCAGGGGCTCGACGGTGTCGCCGTCGAGCACGTTGTGATCGCCGTCTTTGTCCCAGCCGACGGAATAGAAGAAGAAGCTGCGCCGATGGTCCGGCGCGGTCGGCGGAAAGGCCGCGGCGTCGAACTGCAAGGTCAGCGCATCTCCGGCGTTGAGAATGGCGACCTGATCGTCGCGTGCAGTCACCAGGGGCAGTACCTGTCCGTACTTTGTACACCAGCCTTGCAGGGTGGTTCTCCAGGGTGGGAAATCGGAGCGGGTTTGAGAGTCGGGCGTGGTGGGATGGCCTGCGCCGCGGGAGCGAAGATCGGCAAAGCCCCACCAGTGCAACTGCGCGGAGGTGGGATCAGCTTGGCGAATGGTGATCGCATCCATCGGGAGTCGCTCGAAGAGGGCGATGCGGTCCCAGCGGACTTCGAAGGTGCTCACAAGTCGCAGGCGCCGGGTGCCGGGCGGCAGCTTGCCGGTGAGGTCGCAGAGAATGGTCTTGGTTTTTCCGGCGGGCATTCCCACGACGACGTCCAGCTTGGTCCAGTTGTTCGCGGAGGTCTCCGCATAGAGAGTGGGAGGCACGATGGTGAGTGAGGCGTTCTGGGAGATGGCGATGTTGGTGCTGGCGTCACCGTACTGCAACCAGCCGGTGAGGGCCAGCACCCAGGGACGGGACACGTCGAGTTCGCCGAAGTCCAAGGTCAGATTCAGGGGGTGACATTGCCCGCGGTAAGGTGAGGGCAGCGGCCTGCCGGGCGGAGCGAAGACGTTGTCGATGTCGGCGAGGGCGCTGGTGGGCTCGGCGCCGTCGTCGGCGATGACGGCGCGGAGGGGACGCCGGGCGCCCAGCGGCCAGACTTGCGACCGCGGGAACGGAGGGAACATGATCTTGTCCGTGGGGTGGACCTCCACGTCCGGAGGATGATCGACGGCGATGAGCTTAGCCTCGTCGAGGTAGAGGACTTCGCGGAACTCTTCGGTCACCAGGAGTTCGAACTTGCCATCCTTCGGGACGAGCGATGATTCCGCGCCGATGGAAACGATTTCATCCGGATCGGCGGGGAGCACCATCTCCCGCGTCAGCGACAAGCCAACCGGGGAGTTGCCCAGCAGATCGGTGACGAACCGCCAGCGCTGGCCATCCCAGGCGTAGAGGAACGGGCACGAGCCGGTGGCCACGTTCTTTTCGAGAATGGTCAGGGGCTTTTCCGTGACCTCCACCTCGATCTGGTTGTCCACGACTCCGTTGGTCCACAGGGTCTGGACGGAATCGAGCCGCTTGCGCTGGCCCAGGCCGATCTCGATGGGCAGCCGGGTGACGGTCCGGGTGGCCCAGAAGTCCGGGGTGCGGATCTCAACGCGCGTTCCCAGGCCGGTGGGATTGGTCTTGATGGTCACGAGCTGGATCTTGAACTGGGCGTTGGCGTTGCCGCCGTCGTTGCGCAGCCAGCGCAGGCCATCGCCTTCGGTGGCGAGAAGCAGGTCGGTGTCGCCGTCGAAATCGGCGTCGGCGGCGACGAGCTGGGTTACAGGCGGAACGGCAAGATCCGAAAGGCCCAGAGTGCTCGTCACCTCCGGCCACGTTCCCTGCTTGCCGCCGTTCCTCCAGCAGCGAACGACGCCCTGGTCCTGCCGGTCGGTGGAGCGCCCGGCAGCGATGAGGTCGAGCAGGCCGTCGTTGTCATAGTCGGCCAGCACGGCGTCGCTGAGGCTCAGCCTCGGCATATCGATGCGCCCGCGATCCGGGGAGCCACCGCGGATGATGGTGGCCTGCCCATCGGCGAGCAGGACAACATCCGGCTGACCATCGTTGTCGAGGTCATCGGCCAGGATGCGGGAGGCCGGCGGCCAGGGTCCCGGCGGTTCTTTCATAGGGGCGAAGCGTCCGGCACGCTGGTTTTCGAAGACAAGAGTGGGCTGGGTGCCACGTGCCGTCACCACGTCCACGGCCACGTTGGAGTCGAGATCGATCGCCACGACGTCCGCGGCGGCGCCGGTTGGGGTGATGCTCACTTTCGCGGTCACCTCCTCGAAGCGACCATCGCCGTTGTTCTGCCAGAGGCTCAGGCCGGCGTCGCCGACGAGGAGCAGGTCCAGGTCGCCGTCGTGTTCGTAGTCCAGCCAGCTTCCGCGATCTCCCTGGGCGCCGGCAAGGCCGGCGGCGTCGGTGACGTCTGCGAAAGCGGTTGGCCCGCTGCGCTTCAAGAGGCGGACGCCGGATTTGCCTATCAAGGCGATGTCATTCTTCGCGTGGATCTTGGCGTCGTATCGCGCCCCGGCTGGCACATCGTTGTGAAAATCGCCCACGGCCATGGCGTTGTACCGGACGCCCTGGGGCAGCTCGATCTTCATCGCAATGGACTCGAACTTGCCCACAGGGGACATCTTGAGCAGGGCGATGCCGGTTTCGTCGACGACGGCAAACACGCTGCGGCCTTCGGCGTCGAGTTCGAGCACGTCGATGAGCGAGGTTCGTTTGGTTGTGCCCCGAAACACATCCGCCGTGGCGTTCACAAATCGCACGCTGATCGGAGGAGGACCGGCCGGCGGGTCGAAGGGCGCTGCTTCGGGGGCGGTGTACGCGCACCGCTCCAAGGCCTCCGTGGTGCGCGATTCGTCGCCGAAGAGCTTGCGAAGACGCAGGAACTCGCGGTTGTGTTGCTCGAAGGCGGCGGGGTCGCCGGCCTGCCGGGCGAGGTTGGCGAGCTTGTAGTGAGCGCTGGCGTGCTGAGGATCGAGGCGGATGGTCTCGCGGAGCTGCTCAAGGGCCTTCTCCGCTAGCCCAGCAGACTGATAGGCGTTGGCAAGCTGGTAACGCAGCGTCGGCGTCTGGGCATCGAGTCGAACGGCGGCTTCGAAGAGCTTGACGGCGTCGGCGAACTTGGCGCCGCGAACGTAGGCGATCCCGCTGAGGTAGCTGGTGGCGGCGGACTCGGGCTGGAGCCCGGCGGCCTTGGCGAGGGCGGCGAGGGCGGCGTCGGGGTTGGTGGCCAAGAGCTGGGCGCGCGCCAGGTTGCGATACGCGGCGGCGGATTTGGGGTTCAGTTTTGTGGCTTCGGTGAGGGCGGCAATGGCCTGGGCGGACTCGCGGTTCTCCAGGTGCGCCTTGGCGAGGTTCATGTAGTGAACAAAGTCCGCGCCTTGCTGCGCGTGCGCAGCAAGCGGCGTAATCCGGCAGCACGCCAGGACCAGGAATGATTGAAAGACTCGCCTTCGTGCGGTCCGCATAGGGAGCACCTGCCGGCACGGACAAACCGAGCTTGTCCGTGTCACCCGCCAGAGAATCGCCGACTTTCCGTCATCGTGCAAGGAAGGGCGTGTGAGGCGACATGAAGGTAGAGAGACCCTGCTCGGCCCTGCTCGGGACAGTCGCGACGAGGGACATGGTGCGCGCCACGCGGTGCCTGAGACAAGGTTTGTTGGCGTCGGTTGTGCTGGTCCACGCCGCGGCCGGGCAGACCGTCCACACCGTGGAGCTGATGCACATCAACTTCCTCCCTCCGGAGCTGACCATCCGGCTCGGCGACACGGTTCACTGGGTCTGGATCGAGGGGATCCATAACGTCGAGAGCGGGATCGTGCAGAAGGGGTTCGGCGTACACGACGGACGCTTTCGCTCGGGCGACCCCGACTTTGCCCTGGAATTCAGCCTGCTGTTCGACCGGCAGTTTGTGGACGCTCAGCCCGCGCCCGAGGGCATTTACCCCTACTACTGCCTGGTTCACTCCTTCAAGGGCATGACGGGGGTGATCGAGGTGGTCGTGTCGGGGGATGTGGATCGGGATCTGGACGTTGACCTGGCGGATCACGATCAGTTTACCGACTGCAACGGCGGGCCTGACGTGACCACGGCCCCGCCGCAGTGCGACCCGCTCGATTTCCAGAGGGCCGACAGCGACAACGATGGCGACGTGGACCTGCTCGACTTCGCGGCATTGCAGAACGAGTTCACTGGCTGATCGCCGACTTCACCATGAGACACCTGCTTGCCATGATCGTATTCCTCGTGCCGGGAGCGTACGGCCAGACGACGCACACCGTTGAGCTCCGTGACGTCCGGTTTGAGCCGGCGGACCTGGGTGTTCGCGTGGGGGACACGGTGCATTGGGTGTGGGTGAGCGGCTTCCACAATGTGGAGAGCGGGACGATCGTGGGCGGAGCGGGCGTGCCCGATGGGCGGTTCCGCTCCGGCAGCCCCGCGGGTCCGCCGGCAACGTTCGATTTGACGTTTGACCAGGCCTTCCTGGCTGCCCATCCCAGTGCGGACGGCACCTATCCCTACTACTGCGTAGTGCACACGTTCTCCGGCATGGCGGGCGTGGTGCGGGTTGTCGGTTGCCTGACCGATGCGGAGTGCGCCGACACCAACCCCTGCACGGACGACGTATGCAGCGCCGGAGCTTGTGCCCATTTTCCCAACGCGGCGGCGTGCGACGACGGCGATCCATGCACAGGTAACGATGCATGCCAGAACGGGGCGTGCGCGGGCGTGCTGGTGAGCGGGTGCTGCCGGTCGCATGCGGATTGCAACGACGGGAATCCCTGTACCGACGACCTGTGCGACGCTACGGTCTGCCGCGCCTCGCCCCGCGCGGGGGCTTGCGATGACGGAAACCCCTGCACGGCGGATGACTCCTGCGTTCAGGGACTGTGCAGAGGGACGCCGCTGGAGGTTTGCTGCGATACCGACGGCGACTGCGATGACGGCAATGCGTGTACGGATGACCAGTGCGCATCGCGTGAGTGTGTGCATACGAACGCCGACGGGCCCTGTGATGACGGCGATCCCTGCACGGAGGGCGACGCATGCCACGAAGGCAATTGTTCCGGGAGCGCTCTTGCAGATTGCTGTTTGTCCACGGCCGACTGCGAGACGCAGCCGTGCACGGAGACGTCATGTGAACAAGGATCATGCATCAGAGTTCCCATAGAAGGCTGTGTCGCTTGTGACTTCGCGGCGGACTGCGATGACGACAATCCGTGCACCGGTGACGGGTGCCGGACGGGGATCTGTGTGCATTCCTTCAACGCGGTTGCGTGTGACGATGGCGATTCCTGCACGGAGGAGGATGCCTGCGCCAACGGCATCTGCCGAGGCGTGCTGGTTGAAGGTTGCTGCTCGTCGGACGAAGACTGCGACGACCATGACGAGTGCACCGCGGACGCTTGCGCCGGCGAGATGTGCGTCCACGATCCCGTGCCCGACTGCGAGGAGCCCGCGGACGATCACATGGCGGATGATGATGATGACGCCGAGTCCCCGCCGGACAGCGAGCCGACGGCGCCGCGGGCCCGGCCGCGGATGTGCGGGGCCTTTGGACTCATCGGGTGGTCGCTGATGCTGTTGTTGCTTGCGAGCTTGCGAGCGCGGCGCCGATGATTGCGTATCTTGCCAAGGCGGTGGTCTTGTCGTTCATCGGTGCCGGAGCTCTTGCTGCGGTGGCGGGCATGTTGGCGGAGGACGGCGACGCAATGCAGCCTCAGGGGACGTCGCAGGACAGCGCGTCAGCAGAATTCACCTACGTGGGCACGAAGAAGTGCCGGATGTGCCATTCGGCGCAGCACGAGTCGTGGAGGGAACTGCCCAAGGGAAACTCATGGGCGGCGCTGAAGCCCGGGGCGTCGCGGGAGATAAAACAGCGGGCGGGCTTAGACACACAGAAAGACTACACCCAGGAGGCGACCTGCCTGGCGTGCCACAGTGTGGGCTACGGGCGGCCCGGCGGATACGCGGTTCCGAGCCCGGCGGACGCGCGGTCGGTTCGCGCTGCGGCGGCTCGGGAGGGCGCCGGCTGCGAGTCCTGCCACGGGCCGGGCAGCGGCTTCGTAAAGGTGATGGAGAAGGCGCATCGCTCGCGGGAGAAACCCCGTCCGGAGGACCTGCTCGCCGCGGGCCGAAAGCCGGTTACGCAGCAGGTTTGCAAACAGTGCCATAACGAAGGTGCGGTGTGCATGATGATTCGCGGGTCGGAGGGGACAGTCGGGCCGGCGAAGGACCTGCGGGTCGACGTAGCCGACCGACGCGGATACCACGAGAAGTCCGCGGTCCTCCGCCGCCCGAGCGACGCGAACGAGTCGGATGACGATTGACCCTAAAGGAAGGTTCGATATGCGCAGAAGCGGTTTCATAACTCGGATAGATGCTTCGGGGGCTGGGATGCTGCAAGGATCCGGCCGTCCGACCCTCACCCCGACCCTCTCCCTTGAAGGGAGAGGGAGCTATGAAGCCAGCTCCGGAATCGAAAGGGGGATCCTTTCGCTAGTGCTGTGCGCCGCGACGGTCGGCCTGCTTTCTTGCGGGATCGCCTGCCAAGTGAACATGCCGGGAAGCGAACCGCCGCCCAATGGCGACGGAACCGTCACTTTTTCCGGCGACGTGCAGCCGCTCCTGTCCGCGGTGTGCGCCGGGTGCCACAGCCCGGGCGGAGCGGCGATGCTCGCCGGAATCCCCATGGACCTGCGAAGCGCGACCGCCTACGACGACGTGGTGAACCAGCCCAGCGTGCAGGATCCCACGTGGACGCTCGTCGTCCCCGGTGACGCGGAGAGCAGTCTGCTCTTCCTGAAGGTCAGCATGGATGATCCCCCGATCGGCGATCGCATGCCGCGGTTTGCCCCACCGCTCTCGGCTGCCCAAATCGAGGCGATCCGCGACTGGATCGATCAGGGAGCGCTGGACGACTGACGGGCCCTGGGGCGGGTGCCGCGCCGGCTACGCGGAACCCGGAGCGCGCCGAGAAAGGAATCTCGGCAGTGACGCCGGCAGGACTATCACTACCGCTTTTTCCGTTGCCTCGTGAGGGTAAGTCCGGTATCATGAGTTGCGAGGGGGGTGTCTACACTCTACTCACGGGGTAATTGTTCTTCGGCCATTTTTTGGGTTGGTCTGCGTGTCTCTCCATGGCAGGCCAACAGGGGAAGGTGCCGGAGGTGCGTCCGCAGCAGGGCATCCGCTCCTGCCTAAGGTGGGGCTGACGCAGCAAGAACGAAGCGTCCTTGAAGGGGTTTCCTCATGAGACTGACGGATCGTGCTCGAATCGCTTTCGCTTTTGTGGTTGCCGGCGCATCGATGCAGGCTCGGGCTGAGGACGCAGGGGGCCTGCGAATCGCACGGTCTCGAGCGACCGGCCTGGCGCGATTTGTCACGGCCGTCGATGGCGGCGCGATCCCTGTTCCCGCCGCGGTGGCGGGGGCGCGCCCAAGCCCGAGGGACTTCCTGCGGGTTCACGGGGCGCTCTTCGGAGTTGTCAATCCTGACGCGGAGCTGGTGGAGTTCCGCTCGGTGCAGGACGCCCGGCTGGACACGCACACCTCGTTTCGCCAAGTGGTCAACGGCGTTCCCGTATTCGGAGGGGTCCTGCGGGTTCATCAGGATGCGGCGGGCGATGTGTTCGCGGCCAACGGGCATTACTTCCCCATCCCGGCCGGTCTGAACACCTTGCCGGCTATTACCCTCGACGCCGCGGTTGCCCGCGCCAGCGCGGCTCTTCAGGCAGGCAATCTTGCTGTTGAACATTCCGAGGTCGTGGTTGTCGATCCCGGTTGGTATGGCGATCCGCCCGCAGGCGCGCATCTGGCTTACTACCTCATCTTGGCCGATATCGATGCTCCCATCCGCGAGGCTTTCTTTGTCGAAGCCCACACCGGCAAGATCCTCGATCGATGGAACCTGCTGCACACGGCTCGGAACCGTATCATTCGAGATGACAGCCTCCCCGGCGATCCGGTTGTCCGCATCGAGAATGGACCGGCGACCGGCGACTTTGATACCGATGCGGCTTATGACTACTCGGGGGACACGTACGACTATCTCTTTCGGGCCTTCGGCCGGGACAGCTACGACGGTAACGGCCTTGCCTTGGCCACCACGGTTCACTGGGAGAGCACAGCCTGTCCCAATGCCCAGTATATCGGTGACGCCATGAGGTTCTGCACCGGCGTGGTAACGGATGACGTTGTGGCCCATGAGTTTGGTCACGGCTTGACCGAGTACACCGCCAACCTCATTTATCAGAACCAGCCCGGACAGCTCAACGAGTCCTTCTCCGACGTGATTGGTGAAGCGGTCGATCTGCTCAACGGCGACGTGTCGGACATCGGCCCGCCGGGCGGCACTCCCTGGCCACTGCACGGCACAGGGCCGGGAACGGACACGCCCAACAATGCCCGCACGGCGTGCGTGGCGGGCGCGCTGATGACGATCAATTCGCCCGCAGGGGTTGCGGGCGATTATTCCGCCCAGCCCGCCTCTTTCGGACCGCCGTTGACCGTCGGTGGAACATCAGGAGACGTGGTACTTGCCGAACCCATCCGGGCGTGCAGTGCACTGACCAATGCGGGAGCGGTCGCGGGTAAGATTGCGCTGGTGGATCGCGGAGACTGCACCTTCACATCCAAGGTGAAGAATGCCCAGAACGCCGGGGCCGTTGCGGTGATCGTGGCCAACAACGTCTCCAGTGGTCTTTCGCCCATGGGTGGTTCGGACGCGACGATTGTGATCCCGTCGGTGGGCAGCAGTCAGGCCGACGGAAACACCATCAAGACCGCCTTGCAAACCGACACGGTCAACGTGACGCTCCATCAGAACGCTGATCCGGAAGCCCGCTGGATGGTGGGTGAAGATTCAGCCAGCTTCGGGGGTGCCATCCGCGACATGTGGATGCCGTCGTGCATGGGGGACCCGGACCGAGCCAATGATCCCCTGCAGATCTGCGCCGCCGCCGACAACGGCGGCGTGCACAGCGGAAGCGGGGTACCCAACCACGCCTTCGCCATCGCCACGGACGGCAAGACGTTCAACGGGCAGACGGTGACGGGGATCGGACTCTTCAAGGCCGCGGCGGTCTGGTATCGCGCGCTTGATGTCTATCTGACGCCGACCTCTGACTTTGAGGACGCCTACACAGCCCTGAATCAGGCGGCAGCGGATCTGGTAGGCGACAACATCAGCGATCCTCGCGACGCGTCTATCTACGGCGTGTTCACGCAAAGCGATGCGGACGAGATTAACAAGGCCCTGTTGGCGGTGGAGATGAATACCCGCGGGCGGTGCGGTGCCAACGAAGTCCTGGACGCCGACCCGCCGACGGAGTGCACGCCGCGGGATGGGATCTACTTCGACGATTTCGAGTCCGGCGTCAACGGCTGGACGGTCTCGCACGTCGGGCCGTTCGGCGGGGGCGTAAACCCTTACGACTGGACGCAGGAAAGCGGTGGGCTACCGGACGGCTGGCCGGGCACGGTGTGGTTCTGCGATGATCTCAATGCGGGCAACTGCGGCACTCAGGACGAGTCGGCGGCACATTCGCTCTTCAGCCCCTCGATCGTGATGCCGATGGGGGTCAACTCCCCCACCCTGGCGTTCAACCATTTCATGGAATCGGAAGCCCTGTGGGACGGCGGCAATATCAAGATCAGCGTAAACGGCGGGTCGTGGCAGTCCATTCCTGACACGGCGTTTTCGTACAACACCTACAACGCCACGCTGAACACGTCCGCCGATGGGAACACCAACCCCCTGGCCGGGGAGCGAGCTTGGTCCGGTGGGTCATCCTCCGGCAACACCTGGGGCAAAACGGTAATCAACTTGAGCAGCTTCGTCAGTGGCGGTGAGACGATCCAATTCCGCTTCGATTTCGGCAAGGACGGCTGCACCGGCGCCGACGGCTGGTACGTGGACGATTTCGAAATCTATCAATGCGGCGTACCCGGCGCGCCCCCCGCCGTCGTCCCGCTGCCCAACGGGGAGAAGACGCGGGCACTGTCCTTCACGGAGCCGCCGGCGGCGGTGGCGGATGGCGCCGATCCGCAGACGGCCATCAAGGTCACGATGATCGATCTGCAGAACCCCGTGCCGGCCAATGACGTCTGCTGTCCGCCTCCGGATTTCAGTTCCTATGAGGCGGGCACGTGTTCGGCGGCGGGTGAGGCCAATAGCTGTGCCCGGTGGGTGGGTTCTCCGGCAACGTACCTCGAAGCCCAGGAACTTCCCGGCTTTGGCTCGTACAGGGCGGCGCGACTGCAGTGCGCGCCTTACTACCATGATTGGGGTGGCGAAGGTCTGGTGCATGTTGTCGGCGCTGACATCGTGCCGAGTTCGACGTACAGCGTCGAGGTCTATGCGGCGGCTTGCAAGGGCGATGAGGCGAACTGCACTCTCGTCTCCAATGCGGTTGAAATCAACACGCGTCGCGCCGGCGATATTGCCCCGGTCTTCCAGGATCCGGCGGCCAATCGCACCCAGCCCAACGCCATCGACATCGTGGGTGCGGTGAACAACTTCAAGAAAGCCGTGGGGGCGCCCAAGCACATTGAGGCCCAGGTTCAGCCGAACCTGCCGAACCTCAACCGTGACGTGGACGCTCTGGACATCCAGGCCGTCGTGGCCAACCAGAAGCTGGGGGCCTATCCGTACAGCGGCCCGTGTGCGTGCCCGTCGACGGTTGTCTGCAACGCCACGATGTGCAGCGGCGCCGCGCCTTGCCCCGGCGGTAATCTGTGCGTTCAGACGTGCTCGGCCGGCCCGCGAACGGGCGAGCCCTGCACGGCCAATAAGCACTGCGGCACGTGCGTCGGCGGCACGCGTCCGGGCATCCCCTGCGATGCCAACAGCCAGTGCGATGGCGGGACGTGCAGCACGGGTACCTGCAACACGCAGGGCTTCTGCCGCGACAAGTGCGGGCGGTGCACGCCATAGCTAGAAACTAGAGACTAGAAACTAGAACTCTGGGCAGGCGCCGCCGCTCTTCAAACGGCTCGGCAGGAGCCTCGCCCTCCCCCCAAACAAGAGTTGACGCAAAACCCTAAGCGCGATGGACCTCCAGCAGGTCGAGAATCCGCTGAATCCGCGGCGGCAGGGGAGCCTCGAGCACCAGCGGCTTTTCCAGGATGGGGTGCATCAAGGCCAGCCGCCTGGCGTGCAGGGCCTGATGCTCGATGAGGGGGGCGTGACTCCCCGCACCGCTCAGGTCGAACTCGCTGACCGGGCGACCGCCGTGGAGCTTGTCGCCGACGATGGGGTGCCCGATGGAGGACATGTGCACACGAAGCTGGTGCGTGCGTCCCGTCTTGGGGAACAAGTTCACCGCGGTAAAGCCTCGATACCGCTTGGCGACGCGATATTCCGTGATCGCCTCTTTGAACATCGCTTGTCGCGGCGGCATAGCGCTTGGGAGGATCATCCGCTGCGTGGTTTCGGGGTGCGGGGCAAGGGGCTTGTTGATGACGTCGCCATCCAAGGCGATCTTTCCCTCGCAGATCGCGAAATACTCCTTGCGCACCGTCCGCCGCTCGAACTGCAGCGACACCCGCCAGTGGGCCTCGTCGTTCTTGGCGATGAGCAGCACGCCGGTGGTGTTCTTGTCGAGGCGGTGCAGGATGCCCGGGCGAAAGGGATCCTCCCCGTGGCTGAGGGTAGCGTGGAAGGCGACGGCATTGGCCACCGTACCAGTCTGTCCTGCCCAGGCTGGGTGACAGACCATTCCTTCGGCCTTGTTCAAGGCGATGAGCCATTCATCTTCATAGATGACGTCGATGGGGATGTCCTGGGGCAGAACCTCGCTGGGCACCGGGGGTGGCAGGTTTACTTCAATGACGTCGCCGGCCGCCGGCTCGTAGCTGGCCTTGGTGGGCATGCCGTTGACGGTGATCTGCCCCTGCTTGATGCAGCGTTGCAGCAGCGTCCGCGAGGCCCGGGGAAAGCGGCTGTGCAGGTACTTGTCCAGGCGCCGCCCCACCACTCGCTTGCGCACGCGGACGCGGTGGGTCTGCACGGCGGGTGGGGCTTCATCGTCCGCCGTCTGCGGTGCGACCACGTCCTCATCAAGCAGCTCGTCAGGAAGTTCCGTCACGATAGGCGGAATAGCAGAAAAAGGGGCTATTAGCACTACAGCGCTAATTGTCATGGCGTTTGAGTCGTGAGGTTTTGGCGGTGCGGTTGCGGGCTTGGTGGTACTGGATGATGCGGGCGGTGC
>SBAX01000163.1 GCA_005240095.1 Phycisphaera mikurensis | reverse complement strand
GAGCAAAAGGGCACCGGCCACGCGGTGATGTGCTGCCGCGAAGCGCTCAAGGGTTTTTCGGGTACGGTGCTGGTGGTCGCCGGCGATATGCCCCTGGTGCGCCGCGAAGCGCTGCAGCAGTTGATCGAGGCGCGAGAGGAGTCGGGCGACGCGCTCACGTTGGCCACGACCGTGCTGGACGATCCGACCGGCTACGGGCGGATCGTGCGCGACGCCGGCGGAAAGCTCGCCGCCATCGTGGAGCACCGGAGTTGCGATGAGCGGCAGCGCTCGATTCGCGAGGTGAACGTGAGCTACTACTGCTTCGACGCCGTGCGGATGTTCGAAGCCCTGGAGAAGCTCAAGCCCGATCCGGTGAAAGGTGAGTTTTTCCTCACCGACACGGTGAAGGTCCTGCGGGCGGAAGGCAGGGGCGTGTCGGCGACGGTGTCGGTGGCACCCGAGGATGCTTTGGGCATCAACTCGCGGATCGACCTGACCATGGTCGCGCGGGCGATGCAGGACCGGCTCCAGCGGGCGCTGATGGAGGATGGCGTGACCATCGTCGATCCGGACAATACCTGGATCGACGCGGACGTGTCGATCGGACCGGATACGACGGTGTATCCGTTTACCTTCATCGGGGCGGGAGCGACAATCGGCGAGGGCGGACGGATCGGTCCGTTCGCCTGGATTAAGGCCGGTGAAACCATCGGCGACCGAGCGGTCATAGGGCCGACGGCGCCGGCAGGGATGGTCGGACCATGAGCTGGGCAGGACAGCAATCGACGGATCGCGACTCCAACGGCTTGGTCGTCTTCGGCGGCTCGGCGAGTTCCGCGCTGACCGACAAGATCTGCGCCTACCTGGAGATGCGTCGCGGCGGGGCGACGGTCAGTCGCTTCCCCGACGGAGAAACGCTGATCAAGGTCGAGGAAGACGTCCGCGGCAAGGACGTGTTCGTAGTGCAGTCCACCAGTCCCCCGGTCAATGACAACCTGATGGAGTTGTGCATCTTCATTGACTGCTTGCGCCGGGCGAGCGCCAAGCGTATCACCGCAGTCATCCCGTACTACGGCTACGCCCGGCAGGATCGAAAGTCGGAGGGGCGCACGCCCATCACGGCCAAGCTGGTCGCCAACATGCTGACCAAGGCGGGGCTCAACCGCGTGCTGACCATGAACCTGCACGCGGATCAGATTCAGGGGTTCTTCGACATTCCGCTGGACCACCTGACGGCGGCGCCGGTGCTGGCTCAGCACTTCATCAATCGACATTTGGCGAATCCCGTGCTGGTTTCGCCGGACGTGGGCAATATCAAGTTCGGCAGCGATTTTGCCTCGCGCATCGGCGGGGAGCTGGCGGTCATTCACAAGCGCCGTCTGAGCGGGGACTTGACGGCCGCCGTGACCATCGTGGGTAACGTCAAGGGCAAGACGGTGATGATGTTCGACGACATGATCACCACCGCGGGCACGGTCAGCGAAGCGGCCAAGCTGGTCCGACAGCACGGGGCGGTGGGCATCTACGTGGCCGCCACGCACGCGGTGTTCGCAGGGCCGGCCATCGAGCGTCTGGCCAGCGCGAACCTCAACGAGATTGTGGTCACGGACACGATTCCCCTTCGGCCAGAGGCTTTGGAGAAGCTGCCCAACCTGACCGTGCTGTCGGTAGCGAACTTCGTGGGCGAGGCCATTCGAAGGATTCATGAACATCGCTCGGTCAGTGAGCTGTTTTGCTGAGAAAACGCAGAAACGCAGAAACACAAAAACGCAGAAACGTCGCGTAGGAGAGTAGCGCAGGATGGAGATTATCACAATCAAGGGTGAGCCGCGAGGGACGTCGGGCACGAGGGCGGCGCGGAAGATGCGAAAGGTGGGGCGGCTGCCGGCCGTGGTGTACGGGCATGGCGAGCCGCCGGAGTCCATCTCCCTGGCGGAGCATGAGGTTGAGGTCGCTCTGGCCCATGGGGCGCGCATGCTCCAGGTAGACATGAAGGGCGGGGTGAAGCCGTATCTGATCAAGGAAGTACAATACGACCATTTGTCGGCCGTGCCCATCCACATGGACCTGGCGCGGGTGGATCTCAACGAGCGCGTGCGGGTGAAGGTGGGCATCGAGCTGCGGGGCACGCCCAAAGGCATTCACGAGGGCGGGGTCCTCGATCAGCAGATGCTCAACCTCGAGGTGGAGTGCCTGGTGACGGAGATTCCCGATACCCTGCACCCCGCCGTCACGCACCTGGCGCTGCACGACTCCCTGTTCGTAAAGGACTTGCACCTGCCGCCCGGGGTTGTGGCCTTGGCCAACCCGGAGGACCGGGTGGCTACGGTGCGGAAGATGGCCGAGGAGGTCGTCGCCGCGCCGGCAGCGCCGGTGGAAGGCGAGGAAGCAGCCGCGGAACCCGAGCGCATTGGACGGGTGAAGAAGGAAGAGCCGGTCGAAGGGGAAGAGGAGAACGGGAAAGAGAAGGAGAAGAAGTAGTCGTGGGCAGCCGGATGGGCCAATTGCCAATTGCCAATTGCCAATTGCCGATTGTCGATTGTCGATTGTCGATTGTCGGATTACCAGTGAGGCGATGACGGCGATTGTGACCCTCCATTGTGAAACTGATCGTAGGTCTGGGCAATCCGGGGCCGCAGTATGAGGGTACGCGGCATAACGTCGGGTTCGAGGTGGTCGATCTGCTGGCGTCGCGTTGGAAGATCGACCTTTCCGGCGAGAAGTTTCACGCGTTGTTCGGCCTGGGAGAGCACGGGGGCGAGAAGGTTGCCTTGGCGAAACCCACGACGTTCATGAATCGCAGCGGGCAGTCCGTACTGTCTGCCGGGCGGTTTTACAAGCTCGAGCTGGCGGATTTGCTGGTAATTTGCGACGACCTGGCCCTGCCGGTGGGCCGGTTGCGGATGCGGACTGAAGGGTCGGCGGGCAGCCACAACGGGTTGCAGGACATCATCGACCGGCTGGGCAGCGAGCAGTGGTGCCGCCTGCGGGTCGGGATCGGTGAACGGGTAGGAAGCGGATCGGACTATGTGCTGAGTCGGTTCACTCGAGAAGAACGGGAAATCATGGACCGCGCCACGGCGCGAGCGGCCGACGCGGCTGGGTGCTGGGTAACGGATGGGCCTGAGTCGGCCATGACCAGATATAACGGAGACGTGCCGGAAATCTAGCAGAGACATCAGGGCACGCAGCGGAAGCGACGTGTTGATATCCGGGAGCCGATCCCGCAGATAACACCGCTCCCTGCCGGTTGCGGCTCTGAAAAGGAAGAGGAGATCGTTGACGTTGAACCAATACGAAGCGATGTTCTTGTTTGATCCGACGTTCGGCAGTTCCTACGAGAACTGCGAAACGGAGATTCGCCGGATCCTGGGCCGCGCGGAGGCGGAGATCGTGTTCTGCCGCCGCTGGGACGAGCGGCGGTTGGCCTTCAAGATCAAGGGCCGCAAGCGAGGCGTATACGTCCTCGTGTACTTCAAGGCCGACGCCTCGAAGATCGGGGGCGTGGAGCGCGACGCGCAACTGTCGGAGAACGTGCTCCGCGTGCTCGTGCTGCGGGCGGACGAGATCACGCCGGACATGATGGAGAAGGCGGCGGTTTCGCGCGGCGAGGCCGAGACCGGCGCCGTAGAAGGCGGCGAGCGTCCCCCTCGCACGGAGGGCGAGCATCGCGAGGGCGGCGAAGGGCACTACGGCGGCAAGCGCCGCCGGCCGCGGCGGACGGAAGAAGCCGTCGCCGGCGCCGAGTCCGGCGTGGCAGAATAGAGCGGCGACGCGTTTCGTCGCCCTTGTGGGGAGCGGACGGTCATGGCGAGCTTCAATCGAATCATCCTGGTGGGTAATCTCACCCGCGACCCCCAGCTCAGCTACACGCCGAGCAACGTCGCGGTGTGCAAGTTCGGCATCGCGACGAACCACAAATGGAAGGATCGCGAGGGCAATGCCCGCGAGGAGACCTGCTTCGTAGACTGCACCTTATTCGGCAAGGGTGGCGAAGTCTTCAACCAGTACATGAGCAAAGGGCGCCCTGTGCTGATCGAGGGGCGGCTCAAGCTTGATCAATGGACTACGCCCGAGGGCGAAAAGCGCAGCAAACACGAGGTGATGGTCGAAAACTTCACGTTCCTCGGCGGCGGACGGGGTGAGGGGGGATCGCGCGGCGCAGAGGTGCCTGCGGAAGCCACCAGCGGCGTCGGCTACGAGCCGCCGCAGAATGATGGGATACCCTTTTAGGGGGACGAAGGGACATAGGGACGAAGGGACAAAACCCGTAGTGAGCGCTATGAAACTACTGCTAACGAAAACGGTTCCCCAATTGGGGATTGTGGGCGACGTGGTGAACGTAACCTCGGGATATGCGCGTAATTACCTGATCCCGCGTCATCTGGCCACGGAGCCGACGGATGCGAACATGCGGCGGCTGGCCGAGGCGCGGAAGCAGGCCGAGCTGGAGCTGGCCCGCGAGCGCGCCCGGCTGGAAGAGATCGTCAAGAGCCTGGAGGGCGTGGAGGTCACGGTGCATGCCCGCGCCAACGAGGAAGGCGTGCTCTACGGCTCCGTGGGGCGCAAGGAGATCGCCGCGGCCCTGGCCGACGAGGGTCACGGCATCGCCCCCGAACACATCGCCCTGGCTACGCCCATTCGCCGGCTGGATACGGTCCCGGTAGAAGTCCGCTTCAGCGGCGATCTGAAGGCCTTGATCAAGGTCTGGGTGGTTCGCGAGAAGACCGAAGGCGAAGAAGAGACGGAAGCGGGTCAGCCCGCTCCCGCCGGCACGGAGGCTGGCGCCCATGACGACGATCGCGAGCAATAGTCCCGTCACGACATCCGACCTCAGCAGCACGCGGCTGCCGCCGCTGCCTCCGCAGGACCTGGACGCGGAGATGGCCCTGCTCGGCTCCATGATGATGAGCCGCGACGCCATCGCTGAAGTCATCCCCATCATCGGGCGCGGCGACAGCGCGTGGTTCTACACGCCCGTTCATCAGCGGCTCTTCGAGGTGCTGCTCGATCTCTACGACGATCCCAGCAAGGCCATCGATCTGATCGTGGTCACCGACGAGCTGCGCCGCCGCGGGCTCTTCGAGGTGGTCGGCGGGCAGGAGTACATGATCCAGCTCGCGGAGAGCTTCGCGGAGTGGGCCAACGCCGAGCATTACGCCAAGATCGTCCGCGACAAGGGGATGCTCCGCGACCTGATCCGCTGCGCGGGGGAGATTCAGCAGCATGCCTATGCGGCGGTGACCGCAAAGATTTTCTGCTCGGCCACGTCGAGAATCT
>SBAX01000013.1 GCA_005240095.1 Phycisphaera mikurensis | reverse complement strand
GGAAACCCTTGATCCGGCAGGAGTTATCGTTCGTCGATCTTCAAATTCTTGAGCCCACCTTGCGCTGTACTGTTAGGCAGAGCATCCAAATCCCACTCCAGATGGCCTGAGAAGTTTCCTTGAAATGGACTGGGAAACTTCACGTCATCGGGAGCGTACCACCAGAAACCGACATGCTTGGACACGGACAGAAAAACCTCTCTACAGGCAGGCGGCAACACGAAACCAAGCGTTTCCTCCACTCGTACCACTTCACCCAGGCTTGCTGGCCGCTCAAAGATGAGTTCGCGTGTCTCGAACCCGCGATCGGCAAGATGTCGCAGCAAGCTGCGAAGTTGCTCCTCCAGCGCTGAAGGACGACTTCGGCCGCGCAAACCAAACATGTTCAACACCCCGTGATAAGCCTGACAGAGAAACAGGAGTTACAGTACGCCAACCGAACTTCTTGTCCAGAGGGCACGAGCTTGGGCACCTACAACGCTTCTGCTGGCTCAAAGTCGCCTGAGTCAACGCCGCGAGGTCCCGCCCTGCTGGACTCCGCGGGCATAGCCGCTACGATGGGAAGCACTTGTCGATGGGCGGTTGTCGATTCCGTAGCGCGCTTGCAATCGACAATCGAGAATCGTCAATCGACAATTCGTAGGAAGGGAGTCCCCCGCGCGATGTCGGCCGTCCCGTTCGTTCATCTGCACGTTCACACGCACTACAGCCTGCTCGACGGGGCTACGCGCATCGAGCCGCTCATCGCCCGGGCCCGGCAGCTCGACATGCCGGCCCTGGCGATCACCGACCACGGCAATCTCTTTGGCGCCGTGGAGTTCTACCAGGCCGCGAAGAAGGCCGGAATCAAGCCCATCGTCGGCATCGAGGCCTACCTGGCCGCCAGCCACCGCCTCAAGAAAGAACCCAGCGAGGACAAGGATTCCTACCATCTCCTCTTGCTTGCCACGAACCGTGAGGGCTATCAGAACCTGCTCCATCTGGCGACCATCGGATACACCGAGGGCTTCTACCGCCGCCCGCGAATCGACAAGGAGGTCCTGCGGGAATTCTCCGCGGGACTGATCTGCACCAGCACCTGCATCGGCGGGGAGATCCCTCAGGCCTTCCTGAAGCGCGACCGGGCGGTCGCCGAGGACTTCGCCAAGACCTACCTCGAAATCTTCGGTCCCGACCGCTTCTTCATGGAAATCCAGGACCACGGCATCACCGAACAGAAGACCCTCAACCCGGAGCTGGTCGAGATGGCACAGCGGCTCGGCGTGGCGGTCATCGCCACCAACGATGTCCACTACCTCGACCACGACGACGCCGAAGCCCACGACGTGCTCTGCTGCATCAATACCGGCAGGCTCCTCACCGAGGAGGACCGCTTCAAGTTCCCCACCGACCAGTTCTATTTCAAGACCCCCGAGGCGATGGCCGGCCTTTTCTCCGCGTACCCCGACGCCCTCGCCAACACGGTGCACGTCGCCAACCTGTGCAACCTCGATCTGGAGCTGGGCAAGCGATACGCCCCCGTCTTCCGTGTGCCCGCCGATGTCGAAGGCGAGCGCCCCCTCGATGACGGGTCGTATCTTCGGCGCATCGTGGAGCGCGGAGCGCATGAGCGTTACGGCGAGATCACAGCGGCTCTGCGGGAGCGCATCGATTACGAACTCGACGTCATCATCCGCAAGGGGTTCGCCAGCTATTTCCTGATCGTCTGGGATTGTGTCCAGTACGCCCGCAGCCGCGGCATCCCCATTCAAGCCCGCGGCAGCGGGTGCAGCTCAGTGGTCTCCTATTGCTTGCGCATCAGCACGCCCGATCCGATCCGCTATGAGCTTTATTTCGAACGCTTCCTCGATCCCGACCGCGACGAGATGCCGGACATCGATCTGGACATCTGCCAGGACGGCCGGGCCGACGTGCTGGAGTACGTCCGCGGCAAGTACGGCCACGTCGCCCAGATCATTACCTTCGGCACCCTCAAGGCCAAGGCGGTGGTCAAGGACGTTTCCCGGGTGCTCGGCGTGGGCTTCGAAGACGCCAACAACCTCACCAAGCTCATCCCCTTCGCTCTGGACATGACCCTCGACAAGGCCCTGACGCAGGAGCCCGAGCTTCGCAAGCGCTATGAGGCCGATTCGAAGGTCAAGCGGGTGATCGACATCGGTCGCCGCCTGGAGGGCGTGGCCCGAAACGCCGGAATTCACGCCGCCGGCGTGGTGATCGCCGACCAGCCGCTGGTCAACTTCCTGCCCCTCTACAAGGCCGCCGGTGAGGAGGCCATTGTCACCCAATACGATGGGCCCACTGTGGAAAAAGTCGGCCTGCTGAAGATGGACTTCCTCGGTTTGCGCACCCTGACCACCCTCGAACGGGCTCGGCAGTTGGCGGAAAAACGTACCGGGAAGCCCATCGATCTCGATCACTTCGATTTGACGGACGCCAAAGTCTTCGAGTTGTTCGCCCGCGGCGACACACGGGGCATCTTTCAGTTTGAATCCGGCGGCATGCGCGACGTGATCATGCGCATGAAACCCAACCGCCTCGAGGACCTCATCGCCGCCAACGCTCTGTTCCGACCGGGGCCCATGGAGTACATCAACGACTATGTTTCCCGCAAGCATGGAGCACCTTGGACTACTCCACATCCCATCATGTCCGAGGTTCTCGCGGAAACCTACGGCATCATGGTCTATCAGGAGCAGGTCTCGCGGATCGTCAATCGCCTTGGCGGGTTGGAACTGAAGACCGCCTTCCGCCTGGCCAAGGCCATCAGCAAGAAAAAGACCGACATGATCGAGGCCATGCGCGGGCCGTTCCTGGAAGGATGCGCGAAAAACGGAGTCAAGACCGCCGTCGCCGAGCAGATCTTCTCCGACATCCTCAAGTTCGGCGGCTACGCCTTCAACAAGGCCCACTCTACCGGCTACGCCCTGGTGGCCTATCAGACCGCCTGGATGAAGACCTACTACCCCGTCGAGTTCATGGCCGCCCTCATGACCTTCGAAATGGCCGACCTAGATAAGGTCGCCGAGTACCGCGAGGAATGCGCCGCCATGGGCATCGCCGTTGAGCCGCCAGGGATCAACACGTCGTGTCTGGACTTCGTCGTCGAGACTGCGCAGGAGGCTGAGCTATCGGCCAAGGGAAACGGGGCGGCCCTGCGCCGCGGCGTTATCCGTTTCGGGCTCGGGGCCATCAAGGGCGTGGGCGAGAAAGCCGTGGGAGCGATCCTCGAAGCCCGCGAAAGCGGCGGCCCCTTCCGGGATCTCTTTGACTTCTGCGAACGCGTGGACTCAACCGCTGTCAACCGGGGAACCATCGAGGCGCTGATTTGCTCCGGCGCCTTCGACGCCACGGGGGGCATGCGCAAAGCCCTCTTCGATGCCCTGGATCGAGCCATGTCCGTCGGCCAAACCGCCCAGCGGGACCGCCGCAGCGGGCAGATGGCCCTTTTTGGCGGGGAGGATACACCCTCCGCGTCCGCCGCCCGCCCGACCCTCTCGAACGCCGAATGGTCCGAAGCGGAAATGCTCGCTCGCGAGAAAGCCGTCCTGGGCTTCTACATCACCAAGCATCCTCTGGCCAAGTACGAGCCGCTCCTTGATGCTTGCGTCACGGCGAAGACCGCGGAGCTGGAACGCTACCGCGACGGCGACGATGTTCTCGTCGGTGGTCTCGTGACTAACCTCCGTACGATTGTCGCCCGCACCGGACGCAACGCAGGTAAGCCGATGGGCATCGTGACGCTGGAGGACCTTTCCGGAAAGGTCGAAGGCATCGTCTTCTCCGACGGCCTGGCCCAGTTTCGTCCGCTGCTCGTGCCCGATGCCATCGTGTTCCTGGAAGGACAGGTGGACCGCAAGCGTGAAGAGCCGGCCCTGCGCGTCTCACGAGTTGTGCCCGTGGAAAGAGCCACGGTCGAGTTCGCACGCGGCCTGCTTATCGACCTCCAGGAGGACACTCCTCTGGAGAAACTCCTGCAGCTCTTCCAGCAGCATCGCGGCGAATGTCGCGTCTATCTCAATGTCTACACCGCGGATGGCCTGGTTGCGCAGATCGAATGCAACCCTGCCATCCGCGTGGCGTGCAGCCCGGATCTTCTAGCCGCCCTCGTTCGCGTCGTCCCGCCGACGGCCATCAAGCTCCTTAGCGCCAAGCGCAGACTCCTGCCCTGCACGGCGCCAGAGACGGCGTTGCTGCCCGTGGGCTAACGTCATCACACCTCCGCAGGCTGACTACGCAGCAGTCCGCCGGCCGCGGCCATGACCGCGTCCACGCTGACCCCCGTCATGCACTGGTGATGGCCCAGCGGGCATGTGCGCTGCTGGCAGGGGCCGCAATCAACGTCAATTCGAACGATCCGCTCCTTGGGATAGTTCGTGGGGGTCCAGTCGGGATGCGTGGGTCCAAAGACGGTTACAGCCGGTACACCGAAGGCCTTGGCG
>SBAX01000140.1 GCA_005240095.1 Phycisphaera mikurensis | reverse complement strand
CGCACCGCCCGCATCATCCAGTACCACCAAGCCCGCAACCGCACCGCCAAAACCTCACGACTCAAACGCCATGACAATTAGCGCTGTAGTGCTAGTTTCTAGTGAGTTCGCCGCCGGCGAACGATCTAGTTTCCAGTTTCTAGCCGAGTCCGCCGTCCGCCACCCGGTCAGTTGTCCCGCAGCCCTTTCCAGAGCTCCAAATCCACACGTTATCAGGTGCTCGATTCTTGCCCGGCCGCTTCGTTGGAAAGGGATGCCATCCCACCGGCCCTGGTAGCTGTCTAGTTTCTGGTTTCCAGTTTCTAGTTTCTAGTTATCAGGCACTCGATTTTCGCGCTGCCGTTTCGTTAGAATCGGAAGCGAGGGGGTTAGAGGCCATGAATACCGAGGGACGGCCCGGTGAGGCGCCGCGCCTGGTGTGGGAAAACGTCGGGCAGCTTCCACTACGCTCCATCAGCAACCGCGAAATCTTCCGTGAGATGATCGCCCATGAGGTCCGCGCCGGAAGGCTGGACCGCGCCCGCCGCCAGCGGATCGTGCGCTACGCGGCGCAGCTTGGCCTGTCGGCCGTGGAAACCGGCGCGATGATCCAGGATTGCCGCGCCGAGGCCATACTCAGCGAGGACCCTCTCATCCGTGAGCACGCCTTGCGCCTCGTGGAGCCGCCGCCGGGCTGGAGCCTCTCCGCCAGGCTCGGCGCCACTCTGGCCACGGCGGTGCTCGTTCATCTCCTGATCCGTGCGTGCTTGTAACGTCCGCTTGCGCAGCGCTCTGGCGGACAAGTTGCGACCCCAAAGCGACCCCAAAGGGACACCAAAGCGACCCCAAAGTGGCGGAGTAACGGCACTAACCGGCGCTGTGGGTCGCGGAAGCTGCGGAATTGCCCGAGCCCGCGGCCCGGGCGGTATCGGCGAAGCGGACGATGGCTTCGTAGGAGGTGGGGAGTTCGATGGCGTGGTGCGAGCCGTCCGGCCGGATGATGACCAGAGCAGGCAACACCGCGACGCCGAGTTGTTTTCGCGCGGACTCGGCGCTTCCCCAGAAGGACGACGGGCGGCAATGGATCATGTCGGCGAAGCGGGCGTAGACCTCGCGGCGTTCGAGCATCGGCCGCAAGCGATCCCAGTCACGAGTCTGCCAGCGATCGAGCACGACGAGGACCGGGCGGCCGGTGCGCTCGCCCGCGGCTTTGGCGGTGTCGAGCGAGGCATACCAACCGTAGGCCGGGGCGCGGGCAAGGTGAGGGTTGAGCGCGGGCGGTGAGCCGGGGGGGACGGCGGCGTCCAGGAACTGCGCGATCTGCGCGGGTGTCACCATGCCGGCCTGGGCGTGGTACGTGCCGTCGGGATGAATCAGGATGAGGGCCGGGGCGCGCTGCACGCCGTACTGGGCGACGAAGCGGCGATCGGGCTCGTAGGATTGAAAAAGCTGGCAGGTGATGAAGTTTGAGGTGCGCGACTTGACGTCCCGCGACTGGAGGGCGTCGTACACGGGATCGGGCATGCTCTGGTCGGTGGTTCGATAGTACACCAGCAGAGCGCGTCCGGACGAGCGAGCGACGCGTTCGGCGTTCTCGTACCCGGCCGACCAGGAGCCTAAGGTCCACACGGCCGGTGTGGACGCGCATCCGGCGCACGCCAGGATCATCGCGCACGAGCAGGTGTAGATCACATTTCGAGCTGCGGAGGGCATGCTTCGCGTTCTCTTTACCTTGGCTGTCATGGTGGGCGGCAGTGTAGGGCGCGTTGCGTGCCGGTGCAAACACGCAGGGAAACGAGCGACGCAGCGACGGAGCGACGCAGCGACGAAGGGATCAAGGGATCGAGGGAACAAGGGACGGGGAGTCGCGGAGGTTGGTGGAGAGGGGGCGCGAGGAAGCGCCGGGGAGGACGATGCAGTCGGAGGCCTCGATGAGCGTGCCGTCGAGAAGGGCGCCGGTGAGGGTGAGCGTGATCGAGCTACCGGCGGGAAGCGAGTGCAAGTCGAGTGCTTCGGCAAGCTCCGACGTATTGAACCTCATCAGCAGATCGCCGACGCCGTCGGGGCCGGCGGTGGAACAATCGCAAGGGTCGGTGTCCGAGGGTGAAGCGAGGTCGGCGAAGTGGATGCCCGGGCCCGGCGGGCCGGTGAGGGGCTCTGCGCTGCCGCCTACGCCGTCGGCGCGGCGCAGGGCCAGCGTGGCGGTGTCAACCTGGGTCGCGTCGATGTCGCTGTCGCCGGTGAGTACGGCCGTCAGCACCCCTTGGGATTTGAGGTTGACCACGTTCGGGCACGCCTCGGGCTTGATGTCCAGTGTCGCGAGGATCGTTTCGCACTCATCGGGAACGCCGTCGTCGTCGACATCGTCGCTGCGCCCGTCGCGGGTGTCGCAAAGATCGACCCGTTCGTTCTCGTTGCAGTCCCCACCCAATCGAAATGCGTAAGCCGAGCCGCACAGCGTCCCGGCGGGACAGTTGTCGGCATAGGCTCCGGCGAGGGCGAAGTCTTCACCCAGGGCCACGGCGAGCCCGAAGTAGTCCAGCGCCGCGCCGGCGGGAGCGGTGAGCTTGCGCTCTTCCGTCCAGTCCGAGCCGTTGAAGCGATAGAGGTAGGCCGCCCCGCAGTCAGCAGCGTTTGCGCAGCCGGCCCGATAGGCACCGATCAGAGCTTGGTGGCCGCGCAGGGCGACGGACCTGCCGAATCCGTCCCCCGCGGCTGCATCGGATGCGGTGAGCGTCTGTTCGTATGCCCACGTCGCGCCATCGAAGCGATAGACATGAACGGCCCCACAGTTCTCGCCGGCCGGGCAGTCCGCCAGCCAACCGGCGACGAGGGCTACGTTTTCGCCGATGGCCACCGAAACACCCGCCTGATCGAAGGCGTTCGCATCGGGGGCTACGAGCTTTTGCTCCTCGCGCCAGCCGGTGTCGCCGTGGCGGAAAACGTAGGCAGCACCACAGGCCGGGCCGGCGCCGCAGTCGCTCAGAACCGCCCCGACGACAGCGAGGTCGCTGTGAAGGGCCACGGAATAGCCGAACAGCTCGCCGGCGCCCGCGTCAGAGGCGATCAGCTTCTGCTCCTCCAACCAGGACGAGCCATCGAAGCGGAACACATAGGCGGCGCCGCAATCGTCGCCATCAGTGCAGTCACTCCAGTAGGAACCGGCCACGACAGCGTTGCCGTCGACCGCGACGGAAGCGCCGAAGCGATCATAGGTGTTGCTGTCGGACGGGCTCAGACGCTGCTGCAGCGGCCACGCCGCCCCATCGAACCGGTATACATACGCGGCCCCACAGCTTGGTCCCTCCGGGCAGCCCGCTTCGCTGGCTCCGACAACGGCCAGCTCGCCGCTAAGGGACACGCTCCCTGCGAACTGATTAAACTCGCCTTCGTCCGGAGGCGTAAGCTTTCCAACCTCTTCCCAGGCCAGTTCGGTGGGCCGGTAGAGATAGGCTGCGCCAATCGCCAAACCCGGTGGGTTTTCGGCTGCGTTGGCGCCAACCAAGGCGATGTCACCATCGGCAGCGACGGACACGCCGAACTGGTCGTCGCGATGGGCGTCAGAGGCGACCAGTTTCTCCAGCTCGCACTGGGTGGGAACGTCCGGCTCGCATTCGTCGGGGACGGCGCTTTCGTTGATGTCGCGGGCGCGAGCATCTCTTGTTTCACAGAAATCAACATCTCCGTTCTCATTGCAGTCAGGGGCGAACAGAAATGAGTGCACAATGGGACATTGGTACCCCGCGCTGACCATCGCTAGGGTGCCATTGGTGGAGACGGCGCCTCCAAAGAGGCTTGCTTGGCCTGCGGTAGTCAGCCGCTGTACCTGATCCCACCTCGTCCCGTTGAAAAGGTATACGTATGCTGCTCCGCCGCCAACTTCACCGTAAGCGCCGATGACAGCCAATTCGCTGGTCATAGAAAGGGAGATTCCAAAATGGCTGTCCCGCGAACCGCGTACCAACTGCCTGAGCGCCCACGATCCTGTTTCGTGTTCGAAACGATAATAGAAGGCGGCACCATTGCTCGATGGCGCTGTAACCAGGACCGCGTTTCCGTTTACCGCGACTGCCCAGCCGAAGGCGTTCACGCCGAGTTCTCCCACCACCTTCTGCTCATGTAGCCACGTTGAGCCATCATAGCGGAATATGTGCGCCGCACCGCAGCAATTGCTGCCTCGTGCGCCGATCACGGCTACTTCACCGCTTGTAGAAACTGAGTCTCCGAAGAGGTCATACGATGTCGAATCTGGGATCGAAAGGGAACTGTCCTCAATCCAGCCGCTGTCGCGATAGCGATAGACGTAGACTTTGCCGCAACTGGGACCCGCCGAACAAGCGCGGCCTGGTGCGCCGATGAACGCCACGTCGCCGTGTATCGCAACAGATGTCCCAAACCTGTCGTAAGCCAAGACGTCTGAAGAACTCAGCTTGCTATCCAGAGTCCAAACCGTGCCGCTCAAGCGGAACACGTAGGCAGCGCCGCAGTCGGACCCGCTGGCGCAGTTGCGCAGAGGTGCTCCGATGACTGCTACATCGTCCCGGATAGCGACGGAAGTCCCGAAGGCGTCTCCAGCTCTGGCATCCGGGGCGCGCAGGGTTTGCCTCCACACCCAAGCCACCCCCTCACGTCTGTAAACATATGCCTCACCTCCGGTGCCGGCGCTGGGCCCGCCGATAATGGCCACGTCATCAGTGACGGCAACGAATTGGCGCCCCTCGCGGGTGTAGTCAGCGAAGCACTCCAGGGTCTGCGTTTTGCACGTAGGGGCGAGTTCTTGAGATCGTACGAAGGTGCCGATGGCGCAGACGAACAGGATGAACCTCCAAGACATCAACGAATGGCTGGCCATCACAACCTCCTATCTTGGGCTAATCTCTAGGGCCCTTTGCGTTTCGGCTTCAGGGACCGCCTAACTAACTTAACTAACAGTACAGCGCAAAGTTGCTATCCAAACACGAGCGGATTCGATGGAGGTCGATGCCGCGTCGTGACAGTTCTTTGATCGTGGCCCGCGTGTG
>SBAX01000141.1 GCA_005240095.1 Phycisphaera mikurensis | reverse complement strand
TCTCCGCCAGAACCCAATCACCGCGTGTGCGGAAGTGAACACGATCCAGTCGCAGTTCTGCGCTTCGCAGATCGCATGATCGAGCGCCTCGCTGACTTTCGGATAGGTGATGCGAATCATGGGGCAGGCAATGGGCAACGCCCCGGCGGCGAGGAGCCGCTGTTCGAGCTGACGCGCGGAGGATCGCGGACGAGTGATCGCGACGCGCTTGCCCGCCAAGGGTCCGATGGTTCTTGTAACCGCCGGGTCACTGTAACCGGCCACGTCACCGATCACGGTGATGATCGGAGCGACGAGTCCACATCGTTCGACTTCATCAGCGAGAGATTCGAGAGTGGCGACGACGACACGTTGGTGCGGGGTTGTCGCCCGCTCGATGCAGGCCGCGGGGGTGGAGGAGCTTTTTCCGGCCTGCATGAGCGAGCGAGTAACCTCGGCGAGTTTCGCTCGCCCCATTAGAATAACCAAAGTGTCCGCGCCTGCCAGCAAAAAATAGTCTAAATCTGTACTTTCGGGAGAACCCTCTGCAGTGACAATCATCACGTTGCGTGCCGTACCACGCGTGGTTACGGGAATACCCGCGGACGCGGGGGCCGCCAGAGCACTGCTGACGCCTGGCACAATCGCACAAATAACCCCCGCCTCGCGGCAGGCGGTAAGTTCTTCGAACCCGCGCCCGAACATGAATGGGTCGCCGCCCTTGAGCCGCACCACGCGGAGCCCCCTGCGGGCACGGTCCACGAGAATCTCATTGATTTGCGCTTGTGATACGCGATGTCGCCCCGGCATCTTGCCGACATCGACCAGCTCGGCATCCGGCCGGACTTCGGTGAGCAGTTCCGGGCTGATCAGACGATCATGGACCACGACGTCGGCTTGGCGGAGCACTTCTCGGCCGCGAACCGTAATCAGCCCGGGATCGCCGGGACCTGCGCCGACGAGATAGACGACACCGATGTGCCGGGACGAGGACGGCTCGACCCTCTCCCCTGCCCCTCTCCCCGCAAGGGAGAGGGGGTGGGAGGCGGTTTGTTGCGATGGTTGCTCCGCCTGTTCGATGCCTGACCCTTTCGCTTCCCGCGCCAGATCGAGGATGATATCGATAACACGCGGATCGCTTCCGATGGCGCGATCGCAGAGCACCCGCCGTCCCTCCACGGTCTTGTCAAGCGGAGGCGTTTCGTCCGGCGCCAGGTCAAGGCCGAGTCGCTCGGGGATATCCACGGTCGCGTGGGGGCCGCCGCTGATCAGGAACGGAATGACGATCAACGTCGGCGGAATCCCGGAAGGGCCCCACGTCGTTGGCCGCAGAAGACTCTCCACCGGCGGCGATTCGTCGAGAAACGCAAAGGCAACGTCGAGGAACGCGTTCATGCCCTTCAGGAATTCGGCCAGGCGGATCGTGGCCACCCGGCTGCGGGGATGGCGGACGGTGCCGTGGCCGACGACACCCACGGCCGGTCTTGCTGCTGCGAGTCCGTACTGGTCGACGATCTCTCCGACGCGTTGCCGCACGAGCTCGAACATCCGAGGATGCGTGCCGATGGGCAGGGTCTGGCGAAGCCGAACCTGGGAGAAACGCTTGTTTTGACGCAGCTCATGCGGAAGGACCACATCGCAGAAATACCCCTCGCTGGTCATGACCGGCACAACCACGATGTCCTCAGCCTGCAACCGATCCAGAACCGCGGAGAACGACGGCTGCCCGTGGTGAAACGCGGGGGAGACCTCATCAAACAGCCCGCGGGCGGCGATCTGCCGGGCGAGGTCCTGCAGGTGAGCATTGGTTGCCGGCTCGACTCGGGACCCGTGCGCGGCAAGGACCAGGGCGGTCTTGCTCATAGAACGACTCCGGCCTTGAGCCGCATAATCTGCTCGTGCAGCGTTCGCTTGCAGATGGTCGTGGCGGCTGCCGCACGCAGGAGTTCAGCAATCCTGGGCGCCGCCTGCCGCTCGCGCTGCCATTGCAGGAACGCGTCCAGCTCATCCCGCACGATTCCTTCCGCCTGCGGAATGACGTCCGCCGCCGCGCCCTCACTCGGCTCGCGTGTGACCATCTCATCCAGGTGAGCGAGCCTCACGCCGGACAACCCGGACACGTTTGGATCGACGTTGCGGGGTACCGACAAGTCAATGAGCAACAGTGCAGTAGAGCGATCGGCGCCGAGCAATGCCGCATCGATGAGATAGGATGGGGACGTCGTACAGGTGATGACCGCATCCGCGCCGGCGACGGCCGCAGCAAGCGCGCCTATCCCGAAGCTCTCGCCGCCATGACGCGTCGCCAGGTCAGCCGCGCGAGACTCATTTCGCCCGATGATCACCAGCCGTCGCGGCTTGCGGGCCGCAACTTGATCAGCAACCAGCGCCGCGAGGCGGCCATTGCCGACGACCACGACCGCACGATCCGCGAGTTCCAGGCGCCTTTGGCTGAGCCATTCCATGGCCACCGTGACGATCGATCGTGATCCCGCGTTGATGGCCGTCTCCTGCCGGACGCGCTTGCCGGCGCGAATGGCGCTACGTGCCAAAGCGGACAGATGGGCATCGAGACAGCTTTGGTCTTGGGCGAGCTGAAATGCGTTTCGCACCTGGCCGAGGATTTGCCGTTCACCGAGGATCCTCGATTCCAGGCCTGCCGCGACGCGCACGAGGTGTTCCGCGGCCTGCCTCCTCCGCAGCGTCCGGACGTACCCGTTCAAGAGTGCCGGCGGGAATCCAAACCACCGCTCCAGCATCGCGGTCCACCGCCGCGCATCCGTATGATACGTCGTGGCATAGACTTCGAACCGCTCGCAGGTAGCGAGCAGCATCTGCCCGGCGGCAAAGTCGCCGACCTCGGCCAACATGGCCGCCTGCCGCTCCCGATCCGCGCGAAGCTGTTCGCGGACCCTTAACGGGGCGCTCTGGTGCGTCAGGCCGATATAGAAAAGTTCCGGTTGCACGCCACTGCAAAATGAACTCTGGACCGAGATTCCCATCTCGGTCCTCGTTGCCGGATATCCTATCCCCTTCCCTGGCTCCCGCCTGGATCGAGAAAGGATTCTCGATCCAGCACCAACGACAATCCGCTATATTCCCGCTCCGCCGTGCAGCCCGCACTCGGTCTTCTCCGAGCTGGACCATCGCCCGGCCCGCGAGTACTCGCCGACCTTCGAGCCCTCCACAGGGGTCGTGCAGTGCGTGCAGCCGACCGTGGGATAACCGCGTTCGTGCAGCACGTTGTAGGGAACATTGTGCTTCTTGATGTATTCCCAGATTTCCGAGCGCTCCCAGTTGGCGATGGGGCTGATCTTAAGCACCTGGTACTTCCAGTCCCAGTCGATGACCCGGATGCCCGCCCGCGTGCTGGACTGGCTCTTCCGCAGCCCGGTGATCCACACGTCGGCCCCGGCCATGACCGGATACATGGGGTCGACTTTGCGGATCTTACAGCACAGGGTGGGATTGTGTTTCCAGAGCTCCGGCCCGAATTGGCGCTCCTGCTCCTCGGGGGTCAGGGTGGTGCCGCGATTGACGAAGTGCAGGTGCGGATAGCGCGCCACCATGCGGTCGCGCAGTTCGTAGGTCTCGCGGAAGAAGAACATCGTATCCAGGTAGACCACCGTAAGCGGCTTGTTGTGCCGGGCGTACATGTCGATGAGGGCGCAACCTTCCATGCCGAAGGAGGTGGTCATGATCATCTTCTGATGGGCGAAGCGCTCGAAGGTCCAGGCGATGACCACGTCGGTCGGGGAGTTCTCGTTGACGTCGAAGCGCCCGTTGAAGTCGCCTTGTTTCGGGAACGGCTCCTGCGCGGCCAGGACCCCCGGATATAGCTGCATCTCCATGGAACCGACCCTCCTTGCGAGCCGCAGGCTGTAAGCCCACTCGAAGTCTCGCGTTCATCCTCGCGCGGGCCACAACGCCCGCGGCTCGCACTAAACCCCTCTCTCGGGCTGGAACCGAGATCCCTATCTCGGTCCGCTCCTGGGGATTCCCATCCCCTGCCCTCGAGGCTACTGCCCAAAACAAAAGACCCGCAGGAACCTCCCTGCGGGTCGTGAACCATCTCGTGTTTGCTGCTATCGTCTCACGTTCCCGTCAGGACGTTCCTCCGCACCCGAGGGTGCAACAACAGATGCAGCAACAGCATCCAACCGACCTGACGAGTGACATCAACATCAACCCCACCATAGCGGTAAGCCGGGCTGGTGTCAATCTCGGCGATTTCGAGCGGGCGCCCCGTGCGTCTATCAGCTCCGTGGCGCGTAACCCATTGTCCCGACGGAGGTTACGTTTCACGGCGGCCGGAAAATGGTCCAATGGGTCAGGCAAATGAAAGGGACCGAAAAACACCCTTGCCAGCCATTGCTCTTGGGGGTAGAGTACCCCCGAAAGGAAAATGGAAGCTGGGAACGGTTGGTTGTAAGTCTTTATGTAGCAAGGAGTTAGCACTCACGCGAGGGGTCGAGTGCCAGAGGGCGGCGTAGCAGCGATGACCATGACGGCTCAGGAAAAATCGGGAATTATCGGAAACTACCGTCTGCACGAGCGGGACACGGGGTCCCCGGAGGTGCAAATCGCGCTGCTCACCAGTCGGATTCAGGAGCTGACCGAACATCTCAAGGGCAATCTGAAGGATCATGCGGCCCGGCGTGGGCTGCTGAAGATGGTCGGGCGGCGGTCGAGCCTGCTGAAGTACCTGACGCACACGGATCGGACGCGCTACAAGAACGTGATCACCAACCTGGGCCTGCGCAAGTAACACGGACGACCGCGCGGCCTCACTTGCCCCAACACTCTTACGGACGGTTACCAACCTTGCTTCCACGCGCGCCGTTTGGTGCGCTCAACCTTCGAATCGCATGGAAACAACCGACGGTAGCTCGCGCATCGGGCGCAGGGCCGAGTCGGGATTGGAAAAGAACAAGGCAGATCAGTTGAATCAAAGTATGGGTATTGAGTTTGTTGAACGAACGATTGGTGGCCGCCCCCTGCGGATTGAGACCGGCAAGGTGGCCAAGCAGGCGGCGGGTTCCGTCGTGGTATCGAGCGCAGACACCGTGGTCCTGGCGGCCGTCCTCACCGGACCGCCCCGCGAAAGCGCCGACTTCTTCCCTCTCACCGTGGACTATCGGGAGAAGACCTACGCCGCCGGAAAGTTCCCCGGCGGTTTTTTTAAGCGCGAATCCCGCCCCACGCAGAAGGAAATCCTGACCATGCGGATGATCGATCGTCCGCTGCGTCCCATGTTCCCTTCCGGGTATATCGATGAGGTGCTGATCCAGGCCATGGTGCTGGCTTCTGACCAGGAAAACGAGCCCGACATCCTCGCCATGATCGGGGCCTCGGCAGCACTCTCCCTGTCGCAGATTCCCTTCGAGGGACCCAGCGCCGCGTGCCGCGTCGCCTTCCTCGACGGGCGCTACGTGCTGAACCCCACGCTCAGCGAACTCGAATACTCCACCATGGAAATGGTTCTCGCCGGGCACAAGGACGCGATCAACATGATCGAGGTGGGGTCCATCGAAGTTTCCGAGGATGTCGTGATCGGCGGCATCGAGTTCGGGCACAAGGCGATCATCGAGATCTGCGAGATGATCGACGAGCTGCAGCGCAGGGCCGGCAGGCCCAAGGACTGGACGCCTCCCCCTCCGACAGATGACCTCCTCGCCGAGCTGCGTCGCAAGTACGGCGAATCTCTCCGTGCCGCCCGCTCCGTTCCCGGCAAGCAGGATCGCTACACCGCGGTCAACGAGGTCTACAAAACCGCCAAAGGCGAATACAGCTCGGAGAACCCCAAGGAAGATCGCTGGGCACTGGTCAGGACCTTGCTCGACCAGATCGAAGGGGAGATCGTGACGGAAAAGATCGTGGCCGAAGGCAAACGCTCGGACGGGCGCGGACCGCGGGACATTCGCCCCATCCTCTGCGAAGTCGGGGTACTGCCCCGGGTGCACGGCTCGGCCCTGTTCCAGCGCGGCGAGACGCAGTCCCTCTGCGTGACCACCCTGGGCACGGGGCGCGACGAGCAGATCGTGGACGGGCTGATGGAAGAGTACAGCAAGAAGTTCATGCTGCACTACAACTTCCCGCCCCTGTGCACCGGCGAGATCAAGCGCGTGGGCTTCACCAGCCGCCGCGAAATCGGACACGGCAATCTGGCCGAAAAAGCTCTTCAGGCCGTGCTGCCCAGCCCCGAGAAATTCCCTTACACCATTCGACTCGTCTCCGAGATTCTGGAATCCAACGGGTCCAGCTCCATGGCTTCGGTGTGCGCGGGATGCCTGGCCCTGATGGACGCGGGCGTGCCCATCAAGCAACCCGTAGCGGGCATCTCCGTGGGGCTGTTCGAGAAGGACGGTCGCCGGCAACTGGTGGTGGATATCCTCGGCGAGGAGGACCACTTCGGCGAGATGGACTTCAAGGTCGCGGGAACCCAGCGCGGCATCACCGCCGTGCAGCTCGATTTGAAGGGCCGCGGCCTTCCCCCCGACATCATCCACGAGACTTTCGCCATCGCCCGCGAGGCGCGCTTGGATATCCTGCGGCAGATGCTCAAGGCCCTGCCCGCTCCGCGTCCCAAGACCAGCGACTACGCCCCGCGCATCCTGACCATCAAGGTCAACCCCGACAAGATCGGAAAGGTCATCGGGCCAGGCGGCAAATTCATCAAGTCCATCGAAGCCGAGACCGGTGCAGTCGTGGAAATCGAGGACGACGGCTCGATTCTCATCGCCTGTGTAGACATGAAGGGCGCCGAGCGGGCCCTGGAGATGATCGAATCCGTCACCGCCGAGGTGAAGGTCGGGAAGATCTACAGCGGACGGGTCAGCAGCATCAAGGACTTCGGGGCCTTTATCGAAGTCGTGCCCGGGCAGGACGGCCTGTGCCACATCAGCGAGTTGGACACGGAATACGTCAAGTCCGCCGGCGAGGTCGTGAAAATCGGCGATACCGTCCGCGTGAAGGTGCTTTCGATCGACGATCAGGGTAGGATTAAGCTGTCCCGAAAGGCGGCCGTGCTGGAGGAGGCCGCCGGCAAGGCGAATTGAGCGCCGAAAAGCAGCGGGCTTGGACCGGCGCTGAGTGGTTGAAAAGTTCAGATCGTAGTCATCGGTGTCGATGTTGACGCGTGCGGCCCCGCACCGGGCGCTGCCCTCTCGTGTTCACGCGTCGCATCGAACGCCGGATGTGCATGAAGAAGCCTTCCATGTCCAAAAAAGGAGGTTGTCATGCCCAGTGGTGTAGTGAAGTGGTTTGACGTCAAGAAGGGTTTTGGGTTTATCACCGGCCCGCCGGAGGGCAAGGATGTGTTCGTACACTACAGCTCCATCGAGGGCGACGGCTTCAAGAGCCTCAAGGATGGCGAACTCGTGGAGTACGAGCTCATCGACTCGGAGAAAGGGCCCCAGGCCCGTCATGTTCGGCGCATGACTCCGTCGGGGGCGGCGGCGTGATGCTTTCCGCCGAAGACCCAAGGTCGAAGTCCGGTCGTCGAAGGCCTGTGCATTCGGCGCCTGATCTTTGATTTGCCAGTCCCGGGCGTGCGCTTTGTCGACTCCGGATCCGAATCCGTCAGCCGCTGCTCCCGGCGACCTGCAGCGCGAGCTTACTCAGATCGCCGAGCTCGCCGGCGGGCTGGCCCATGAGCTCCGCAATCCGCTGTCCACCATGATGATCAACCTCAAGCTCCTCGCCGAGGACTTGCAGAACCTCGAGGCCCATCCCCGTGACACCCGTCGGCGGGCCCTGCTCAAGGTGGACATCGTCCGCCGCGAAGCCGAACGCCTGCAGGTCCTCTTCGATGAGTTCCTCAATCTCACCGCCCCATGCGCTCTTGACCGAAAACCGACTGATCTCAACGCCGTGGTGGCCCGGCTGGTGGAGTTCTGCGAGCCGCTGCTGAAGTCCCACCAGGTTGCGGTTCAGGTGGTCGAAGGCGTGCGGCCACTCATCGCAGACGTGGATGAAAAGCTCCTCAGCCAGGGGTTGCTGAACCTGACCATCAACGCCCAACAGGCCATGCCGGAAGGCGGCCTTCTCACCATCACGACCAGCCGCGACGGCGACCGCGCCGTGATCGCCGTGGCCGATACGGGTGTGGGTATCGCCGAGGCCGACCGCGACCGGATCCTGCGCCCCTTCTTCTCCACGAAACCTCGCGGGACAGGGCTGGGCCTGTCCATCACTCGCCGGATCATCGAAGACCACGGCGGCACGCTCACCTTCGTCAGCGCAGTCGGCAAGGGAACGACGTTTACAATTCGCCTGCCGCTCAGTGCGGTGTAATGCACGCCCGCCCGCGGATCGTCGCTCGAACTCGAGAGGGGAGTTTCCAGCCTGAAAAAGGTGTGTTGCGACCTCTGGATTCGAAAGCGGCCGGATCGACCAGCCACGATGCCGATGAATCAATGATCGTCAGATTTGCGGGAGCGCCCGCCTGAATCGCGGGCGGCGGACGATGGAGAACCCGCGAAGGTCCAGTCGTCAACCACGCGATGAGCCGCGGCCAATCGCCTCCCCCCTTACTAAGGGGGGATGAAGGGGGGTTGCTTCCGCGAACCGCAGACCCGCCGCCTTCCCGGGCAGCAAGGGGAGACACAGGGGAGTTCTCAATCATGGCCTTCGCGGCCAGGCCCAGCGCCGTCTCAAGGCCCACGATGCCTGCGGGCGCCTTGAGAAAACCCACCGCCTTCTCCTCCGCCGAGTGCGGAGCGTGGTCCGTGACGATGCAGTCAATCGTGCCATCAAGAAGCCCCGCGCGGCAGGCCTGCACATCCTCGGCCGTGCGCAAGGGGGGGTGCATCTTGGTATTGGGATCGGCGCCGGCGCACGCCTCGTGCGTGAGCACCAGATGGTGGGTGCAGACTTCCGCGGTGACAGGAAGCCCTTCAGCCTTGGCCCGGCGGACCCGCTCCACGGCCTTGGCCGTGGAAATGTGCGCCACGTGATAGCGCCCGCCGGTCTTGCGGCAAAGATCAATGTCCCGCTCGATCATGGCCTCCTCGGAGCGCGGGTCCAGGCCTGGAAGTGCCAGGCGCCGTGACACCTCGCCCAGGTGCATCACTCCACCGGCGGAAATCGATCGAAACTCGCAGTGCTGGATAAGCAAGGAACCGAGCTGGGCAGCCCGCTCAAATGCCCGGAGCATGACTGTGTCGTTTTCCAGGCCCACGCCGTCGTCGGAAAACGCCACCGCCCCCGTTTCCAGCAGGGCGGCAAAGTCGGTGAGCTCCGTGCCCTCCCGCCCGCGAGTGATCGCGGCCACGGGTGCAACTTCGCAGAAGCCGGCGGTGCGGGCCTTCTCGAGCACCCATCGAATGCGCTCCGGTTCGTCCAGAGCCGGCAGCGTATTGGGCATGCATGCAACGAACGTAAAGCCCCCCGCCGCCGCCGCCTTCGTGCCAGTCTCGATCGTTTCCTTGTGGCTCTGCCCGGGCTCGCGCAGGTGAACATGAAGGTCCATCAGGCCGGGGCACACGATCAGACCGGCGCCCTCGATCGTGCGGCTTTGGGGATGTGGTCGCTCGGCGATCTGCCCCTCGACGATCGCCACGTCCGCCGCCTCATCGCGGCCCGACGCCGGATCGATGACTCGGGCACGCCGGATTACGACCGCGGCATCTTCGACGATTCGCAAGCAGCGCCCTTTGCTGGCTCAGTGGGCTGCTCAGGCATGAGCGCGAAGGGGTCTTCGCAACTCTCCACGTACCCGCAGCCCGGACAAATGAGTTTGCAATGCCTTCGGATCAGAGCTTTTCGCGAGCAGAGCGGACACGTCCAAGCCACCCGCTCGTCCCCTGCGTCCTTCATCGACGCGTCCATGTTTCCGTCCTCCCTGACTACTTTCCCTTCCGACTCCGGCGAGTACTATAACGCGCCGCGCGGCAAGGCGTCCACGTTAGACCGCTTCCGCGTTTTTGCGAGTGAGAAAACGTCATGAGCAACACCAACATGAAGCGTGTCAAACCTTGCGTCCTGCTGGTATGCATCAGCTTGGGCTCCGTCGCCAACGTCGCGCCTTGCGCCGCGCAGCCGCCGCAGGTCGATGTGGCCATCGGAAACGCTCTCATCTGGAGCGGCGCCACCCGGGTCAAACCCGGCACGCCTGAACCCACGGCCATCGCGATTACGGGCGACACCATCGTCGCGACGGGAACGGATGCCGAGATCCGCACGCTCATCGGTCCCAACACCAAAGTGATCGATGCCCAGGGTCGCCGCGTGATCCCCGGCATCACCGACAGCCACACCCACCTGATCAGCGGGGGCTTCGCTCTGACGCGCTTGAATCTGCGGCAGGTGGATGGTCGCGAAGCTTTTGTTCGCGCCGTGGAGTTGACCGCCAAAGAAAAAAAGGAAGGCGAGTGGATCCTGGGAGGCAGGTGGAGCACAGAGAGCTGGAAGAAGCCCGAAACGCCTCATCGAAGCTGGATCGACCCGGTCACGGGTGAGAAGCCCGTTTTCCTCAACCGCATGGACGGGCACCAAGCCTTGGTGAACTCCGCCGCCCTGCGCCTCGCGGGAATCGACAAAGACGGGCCGCCCGACCCCACCGGTGGAGAAATCGAGCGCGACCCCGTCACTCGGGAGCCCACGGGCATTCTGAAGGACTCCGCCATGGGTTTGGTCTCCAAGTTCATCCCCGAACCGAGCCATGAAGCACGCGTCGAGGCCCTGCTCCGCGCGGTCAAGCACGCCAACTCTCTGGGCGTCACTGCGGCACATGACATGTGCGACCTTGAGGACGTGGCCGCCTTCCGCGACGCTGCCAAGTTCGGCCTGCTCACTTTGCGCATCACCGCCTATGTCAGCACCCCCGACTGGACCGGACATCTCGACGAAGTGGTCAAGCTCAAAGAAGAGACGGCCAAGGATCCCTGGGTCCGAGTGGCGGGCTTCAAAGGCTACATGGATGGCTCTCTGGGCAGCCGTAACGCATACATGCGCGAGCCGTTTGCCGACGCCGCCTCGACCTCGCTCTACCCCCGCGGGCAGCTTACTGCCTTTGCGTCCTCGCCGTCCTTCAAGGACACCGTCGCCCGGGCCGACGCCGCGGGACTGCAACTCGCCGTGCACGCTATCGGCGACGAGGCCATCCACTTGCTCCTCGATGCCTACGAGGAGGCGCTCAAGCGAAACAAGCGGCAGGGCGCTCGCCACCGTGTGGAGCATACGCAGCACCTGCTGATCCCCGACATGCCGCGCTTCCCGAGCCTCGGTGTCGTCGCCTCGATGCAGCCGCTGCACAAGGCTGACGACGGGCGCTACGCCGAGCAGGCCCTCGGCACAGGTCGCCTCAAGGGCTCCTACGCGTTCCGCAATCTCTCCAGCATGGGCGCCTTGGTCGTCTTTGGCAGCGACTGGCCGGTTGTGTCCATGGATCCATTCGCAGGAATCCATGCCGCCGTCACCGCAAGAACGCTCGCCGGTGATGTCTGGCTTCCCACGCACTCCGTAACCGCTGGTGAAGCCTTACGCTACTATACGACCAACCCGGCTCGCGCCGTCGGTTGGGACCGCCTGGGCACTATCGAAGTGGGGAAGCTCGCCGACCTCCTCATCCTCACCGACGATCCGCTCACCATCGAACCTGACCGGGTCGCCGAGGTGAAGGTCTGGCGCACCATCGTGGGCGGCAAGGTCGTCTACACGAAGCCGGATTGACCGATAATCCCTGATGGGAGGGCGAGGCTCCTGCCGAGCCGCCGTTCCCCTCTCCCCCTGGGAGAGGGGCTAGGGGCTG
>SBAX01000203.1 GCA_005240095.1 Phycisphaera mikurensis | reverse complement strand
TGTATGCTATAGCTCGAAGAAGCATACGCTACGAGGGACTTCAGTCCCTGGTAGTGGGCCCTCTCTACTTCCCGCCCGGAGGGCGGACGAATCGCTGGCATTCTCCAACCGCGCGGCGATACTTCTCGATCATGCCCGCGCCTCTCCTCGATGCTCCACCGCGCGAACCGCGCCCCTGCCGCATCGACGGCATCACCCGCCGACTGGTCTACGCCTTTGCGCTTATCCCGATTATCCCGGCAACATCCATGGCCGCCATGACCCTCCTGGAGCCCGCCTTTCCAAGCGCCAGCTTCGATGAGCTACGTTACTTCCAACTTGTTTTCTCTTCGCTTGTCGTCCTCGCCGCGATTCTCATCTGGCGCAAGGCCGTCGTCTGGACCCTCGGCCGCCGCTGGCTCACTGCCCTCGTCTCGCTCATCCCGTTCGTGCAAGTCGCCGTAAACCTTCCCCTGTGGCACGGCACCGGCGGATGTGATCCGACCGAAGAAATCCTCCGAATGGGACAGCATCAAATCGGTATTGGCGTTTGGATATGGCTCTTGATCTGGGTTTGGTGGGGCTGGGAGAAAGTAAACATGATGAAGTCAGTAGACTCCTTTGCGATGGCAGCTCGCATCACGCCGCTGGCGAAGCGTGTCACAATGTCGATTGGTATGATTCCATTTCTCGTTGGCGTTTTTCTACTTGGCGGCGAAACCGCAAAGCACTTCGTTCCCCTCCTTTGGTATGGCGGCTACAGCGGCAACGCTCCGGAGTTGGTCGGGTTAGCATCCATGCTGATCGCAGCGTTTGTCACATGGCTTTTAGTCTGGCGCACGGCGGTGACTTGGTCGCGCTCAGTCCGTTGGCGGACTCTCTCAACGTGGCTCGTTTTCGTTGCCGCACCTTTGATTGCACTCTTCTTGCTGTCCAATAGATCTTTGTCCTGGGCAGAAACGATCGCTGTTTGCCTAACCCTGATCGGCTGGGGTCTGTGGATGGCTTGGACGATGCAGATCTGGCCCATGAAGCCCGAGGCCCTCGCCGTAGACCCCATGGGGCCGACGTGCCTCAAATGCGGCTACTCGCTGCGCGGCCTGCGGGCCACCCGCTGCCCAGAATGTGGCGACGAACCCACCCTCGACGAACTGTGGATGGCGCAATCGCTCGCTTAACTGGGCTCGGATCCTGGGTGCCCCATCCTCTGCGTCAGCAGAGGGTGGGGTCTCGATGATCGACTGCCCACTCGCGCTCGCCTCAATGCCCTCGCGCCGGAACCGGATCCAATCCCCCGCGGGTGAAAGGATGGCAGCGCATCACCCGCCGAAAAGCGAGCCCCGCGCCCCTGCGCCAGCCGTGTACTTGCAGGGCCTCGATAGCGTATTCACTGCACGAAGGGCAGAACTTGCACGTGCCGATCAGGTGCGGGCGCACCATCGCCTGGTAGCATCGAATGAGAAAAACCAGCACCGTCGTCATTGGACTCTCGCAACCACGGTGCGCGAGTCTACCTTCCACCCGATACGAACACCACCGCTGCCGCGCCCAGCGCCAGCAGGCCGATGATCCCCGCCGCCAGGCGGAGCCGGGGGCCGGCCCACGAGAAGGGTCGATCGAGTACGTTGAGCAAGTGCGCCGCAAGAGCAAAAGCGCCGAGCGACGATCCGTCCTCGCTTGCCTCCACGTTCGGCGGGTCGGACTTGACGCTGGCGGTGGACGAATCGGCGGAACGATGCCCTCCGATGGTGGGAATGGTGATGTTGATGGGCCCTCCCACGACGCCCGGAATCGCGGTGGGCGCTTTGCTCGCGGCCGCTTCCACCGGGCTCGCGGTGAGGTCGTCGAGGATCGTCGCCGCCGCCGGGACCGCGGCAGGAGTCGGAGCCGCAGCCGCAGCCGGGGGTTCCGGGCTCATGAACTCCGCCATGAAGTCGGGCACTTCATGCCGCCCGCTCGATCGACCGGCCTCCCCATTGGCCGCCGACTCGTCGATCTCCCTCGCCGCCGTGGACACCAGGTCGCCAAGCTGATTCAGCTCCTGATCTAGGCTCTCCCGGTCGGCTTCCAGCGGATTCCCCGTGTCGCCCGCCGGATGCTCCTCCGGCGCAGACAACTGCTCCGCCAGGTCGCTGGCAAGCGACGATGCCTTGGATAACGCCTCATCCAGCTCCTGCTCGGAAGCGGCATCCCACGTGCCCGGCTTTGGGGGCTGCGACGGTCGATCGGGCGGCGGCTGTTCGGACATGACTGCGCGATTCCTTGGCCCGCCCCGCGGGGCGAGCTTTCCCCATCCGGCGACAAGCGCGCCGGCCCCTCTTTATCGGTACTCAATCAGGATAAGGTGAGATTGCCGCAGGGCCTTAGCCATCGATAATCGCTGCAATGCGGATCCCCCGCCTGTATTGTCCCACCCTCCTCGCCGGAAGCAACGTGCTCTTGGACGAGGAAGCCCACCACGCCGCCAAGGTGCTCCGCCTGCGCCGGGGCGATCGCGTCATGCTCTTCAACGGAGCCGGCGGAGAAGGCGCAGGAATCATCTCTCAAGCTCGACCGCGCGACTTCCGCGTGGACGTGGAGAGCGTCGAAACCCGCCCCTTTGAGACCCGTCACAAGCTGACCCTGGCCGTGGCCCTCGCCAAGACCCACCGCCACGCCTACCTCGTCGAAAAATGTACGGAGCTGGGCATCGCCGCCCTCTGGCCCATCCTCGCCGAACGCAGCGTCACTAAGCGTTCCCCCTCTCCCCTCGGGAGAGGGGCTAGGGGTGAGGGCGATGGCCCGAACATCGAGCCGTCCCCCTTTCCTCCCGGGAGAGGTGAGGGCGCGGCTGAGGGCAAACTCCAGCGCCGCGCCGTCGAGGCCGCCAAGCAGTCCCATCGCACCTGGGTCCCACTGGTCGCCGAACCCCAACCGCTCACCGTCGCAATGCAGAAGATCGCTTCCTTCACCGCCGCCGCTTTGACCGATCCCGAGGGGACGGAATCCGTCGTTTCGTTCCTCTCCCGACAACCCGCCGGCGCAGAGCTGCTCGTGTTCGTCGGCCCCGAAGGCGGCTTTACCCCCGACGAGCAGCAGCAGCTTGTCGCCCACGGCGCTCACCCCGTCCGCCTCGCCCCCACGGTCCTGCGCACCGAAACCGCCGCCGTGGCCGTCTGCGCCGCCGAAGCCGCCCTCAGCGCTTCCTAGAACGGCTACAATGCCGACATGAGGCTGATCCGCGAAGTTCGCTGTTTCGCCGAGGCTGATCCGACGGGCGTGCTGCTCAATACGTGGGCGGGCACGACTGCCGGCGGCGATCTGCGGACTTTCTGGACGCTGCGGGCGACGGTGCGCGGTCCGGTCGATCCGCGCACCGGGTATCTGTGCGATGTGAAAGCGATCGATCAGCTTCTTCGCGGGATCGTGGCACCGCGATTGGCTACAGCGCCCCTTAGCGGCCCATTTTGGACGGCATTGGGCACGCTTTTGGCAGGCAAAGCGTACTCTGATGGCGCGCAATGGTGCGCACCGCCGGCGCGACTGGCCGCTTTGGAGCTGAAGATTTCCCCCCACACTGCAATGACGATCAGAGAGGAGAACCCGGATATGGTTCACCTGACACAGAGTTTCGAGTTCGCGGCCGCTCATCGACTTTCCTGCGAAGGACTCAGCGATGCTCAGAACGCGGCGCTGTTCGGCAAGTGCAGCAATCCCCACGGCCACGGACACAACTACCTGTTGGAGGTCACCGTCGCGGGGCCGATCGATGAGCGCAGCGGCAGCGTGGTCGACCTCGCCCGCCTCGATCGCGCCGTGCGCGAGCACGTCATCGAGCCTTTCGATCACAAGAATCTCAACGTGGAGTGCCCGGACTTCGCACGGCTGAACCCCACGGTGGAGAACATCGCTCGGGTGATCTTCGACCGGCTCAAGGGCGCCGTGCAGCCGGCGCGCCTTGCCAGCGTGCGGGTGTGGGAGACACCCAAGACCTGCGCGGAATGCACTGCGGACGATCGTCCGGACTGATTCATGCCGCGCCGTGTTCATGGCCCCTCGCTCGGCTCAGTCTTACCGGTGGCGGAGAGGCGTCCGGCGTCTTCGTGGGCGATGCCCAGGATCAAGGCCGCACCCACGCCGAGGATGGTGAAGACCATCTCCTCGGTGACGTTGAATCCCCACTGGGCGGCGAATGCGGCCACGACCGTGGCCAGGGCCACCCGCACCTTCCGCGAAGCCAGCGGACCCAACCACCAACGTACTTGTTCGTTCATTGCGTTGCCCTCCAAAACGAAAACTCAATTGCAAATCTCAGGACCTGGAATCTCAATCTCAGATCTGAAATCTGAAATCTCAAATCGCAGATCTGAAATCGCAAATCTGCAATCCCAAATCTGAAATCTCAAATCGCAAATCGCAGATCTGGAATCTCAAATCTGAAAATCCCAAGTCTCAAATCTCAAATCCTCAGATATCATAATCTCCAAGGTATGGCGTCCGCCGGAGGCGCGCCGCACGGCGCGCCTCCGACGAACGCGGAGGCGGGAACCCATTGATGATCGAAGCTCAAAGATCGAAAAGCCACGCCAATGCGGCGGTCGCCGCTGCGATATGAGAACGAGCTTCTCACGCGGCCACCTCCATGCCGGCGTCTTGGCCTTGCGTCTTCGAGCTTTGGGCCTCGCGTTTCCACAGGTAGTAGACGGGTCTTGCGCCGATGAGGCCCCGGAAGGTCTGGGCGAGGAACTCCGGCGCCTGCCGCTGTACGCGGGCTTCGCCGCCGCCGGTAGTGCCCGCGTACCAGTCGGCCACGACCTTCGCGACCACGCTGCGCACGCGGCGGCGCCGGGCGACCTGCACGACGAAGTCATAGCTGTGAGGCTGCACGCCTAAGCGGTGAAGCTCGGTCAGGGCCGCCTGCCAGGCCTTCGTCAACTCGAGGAGTCGC
>SBAX01000384.1 GCA_005240095.1 Phycisphaera mikurensis | reverse complement strand
TGGTCGGCTAACAGAGCATTCAGTTCGTTCAGGTCGGATGCCTCGGCGCCGGGCCAGCCGACCCAGAGCCCGCCGCGGCGCACTTTCGACTGCTGGACTCTGCGGGCTTTCTTTTTTTGCTTCGCCACAAAAAAACCAGGTCCGCCGCCGTGCGCAAGAGAAAAGCTGGACCGGAGATATGCCGCACGCTGGCCCGGACTTCTGCGGCATACGACGGCATTGGGTAGTATAAGCAGGCGCAGATTCATCCGCCAGAGATAAATACCTTCGAGCGCATCAGGCTTTTCCGGGCGGGCAGTGCAACTTCCACCCGGATGACAACGGCCTGCCTAGAATGTAGGGTTCGGCGTCGGCGGAATGGACGAACCTCCGCAGGGTTCGAAAAAAACATGCGTCTAGTCATTGTGTCCAATCGTTTGCCCATCGTGCTGGAGACCACGGAGACGGGCTTTCGGACTCGTCGTGGCGCCGGCGGGCTCGTGAGTGCCCTGGGGCCGGTCCTTCGGCGCTGCGGCGGGCTCTGGGTCGGCTGGCCCGGCGCCGAGGCATCCGACCTGAACGAACTGAATGCTCTGTTAGCCGACCATGGGCGGCAAGAGGGCTTTGACCTCGTCCCCGTGATACTCTCCGCCGACGACATCAGCGGGTTTTACCGGGGTTTCTCCAACGAGATCATCTGGCCTCTTTTTCACGACCTGCAATCCCGTTGCAATTTCGTCCCCGAGTACTGGACCGCGTACCGGGTGGTGAAGGACAAGTTCGCCAGCGTTGTCGCTGCCAACGCCCAGCCCACGGATTTCGTCTGGGTCCAGGATTATCACCTCATGGGTTTGGGGAGGCGCCTCCGCGAAGTGGGTCTGCTCAGCCGCATCGGGTACTTCCTCCATATTCCTTTTCCGCCGCCAGATATCTTCTGCAAGCTCCCTTGGCGCGTGGACGTGCTCGATGCCCTCCTGCATTACGACCTCGTGGGTTTCCAGACGGCCCACGACCTGGACAACTTCTTCGATTGCGTCCGTACGCTGCTTCCGGCGGCCAAGCGCCGCCGCGCTGGGGATCAATTCCAGGTCACGTACGACGGGCGGACCTGCTGCCTCGGCGCTTTCCCCATCGGCATCGACTTCGACGACTACGGCCGGGCGGCGGCATCGCCCGCAGTCGCCGAACGGGCCAAGCAGATCCGCGCCGACTTGCAGGTGCCGCAAGTTCTCCTGGGGATCGATCGGCTCGACTACACCAAGGGCATTCCGTACAGGCTGCGCGCTTTCCGCCTGGCGCTACAACGTTACCCCGAACTCCATCGCCGCGTGGGCCTGCTCGAAGTCGTCGTGCCCAGCCGCGAATCGGTGCCGGAGTATCAGGATCTGAAGGCGGAAATCGAGCTGCTCGTTTCCCAGATCAACGGCGAGTTCACGCAGCCCGGCTGGATCCCGATCCACTACGTCTTTCGCAGCCTCGAGCATGATGAGCTGCTGGCCTACTACCGCCTGGCCGACGTGGCCCTGGTCACGCCGCTCAAGGACGGAATGAACCTCGTGGCCAAGGAATACTGCGCCTGCCAGGTGGAAGGCGACGGCGTGCTGATCCTCAGTGAGTTCGCCGGCTCCGCCGTGCAGATGGGAGGCGACGCGGTGCTCGTGAACCCCTACGACCTTGATTTCGTGGCGGAGGCCATCCGCCGGGCGGTTTCACTGACCCGCGAGCAACGCCGCCCGGCCATGCGGCGCCTGCGGCGAATCGTCCGCAAGCAGGATATCTACTGGTGGCTGGGCCGCTTTCTGGGCGCCTGTGGGCTCTCCATGGACGCGATGACCGAGGAGCGCCGCGCGAAGTCGAAGGCGGCGCCATTGCCGGTTTGATGGTTGAAACAGGTCGGTGACGGGCACGCTGCGCGGCGTGCTGATCATACGCGAGGCAACGAAACGGCCGTGTCCGATCTTCAGGAGCGACTCGAGGCTGTATCCCGGGCGCCGGTGCTCCTTGTGGCCACCGACTTTGACGGCACCCTCGCCCCCATCGTCCGCGAGCCGGAAGCGGTGGAGGCGAATCGCGAGGCCGTCGTCGCCCTGCGCATGCTCTCGGCCCTGCCGCAGACCCACGTGGCGGTCATATCCGGTCGCGCTCTGGGTGACTTGGCCAAACGCGCTGAAGAAGCCGGTGACGTGCACCTCGTCGGCAGCCACGGAAGCGAATTCGAGCTGGGATTTGCCGCCGCACTTCCGGACACCGCGCGACAACTGCTCGGGGATATCATCGCCGATGCGGAGCAGATTGCCCAGCGTTTCCCCGGCGCTCACGTGGAACGCAAACCCACCGCGATTGCCTTTCACTTTCGCAACGTGGACGAGCCGCTTGCCGCGAGCGCCGCGGAAGCAGTAGCCCGCGGCCCAGGGGTGCGCCCAGGCGTTTATGTGCGGCAGGGTAAGAAGGTCGTCGAACTGAGTGTGGTGAACACCAACAAGGGGTTGGCCCTTGAACGTTTGCGTCAGCGCATCGGCGCTACGGCGGTGATGTTCCTCGGGGACGACGTGACCGATGAGGACGCCTTTGCCGCGCTGTCCGGCTCGGATGTGGGCGTGAAGGTCGGGCCGGGGGTCAGTCGCGCCGCCTATCGAATTGCCGACACGGTCGAAGTGGCCCGCGTCCTCGCTCAAGTGGCCGAGCGTCGCGGCCAGTGGCTCGCCGGCGCCGAGGCCGTGGCCATCGACCAGCATTCCTTGCTCTCCGATCAACGGACGGCTGCCCTGGTGGGTCCCACGGGACGCATCGTCTGGCTTTGCCTTCCGAGGATTGACTCGCCCGCTGTTTTCGCGGAGTTGCTCGGCGGGGCCAACGCCGGCTACTTCGAGGTTCGTCCGGTGGGCGATGCCCGGCCGATGCAGCAAGCCTACGCCGGGCATAGCCTCCTCTTGCAGACTCGTTGGCCGACTTTCCAGGTTACGGACTACATGGACGCCTCGGCCGGGAGGGCCTTCCAGCGAGCCGGACGCACGGATTTGCTGCGTGTGGTCGAGGGCCGCGGCAAGGTCGCTGTGACCTTCGCTCCCCGCCTGGACTTCGGTCGAATTGCTACGCAGCTCGTCCAGGCCGAGGGCGGCATCGCCGTGGAAGGATCGATCGACCCGCTGGTTCTCGTTGCCCCCGGCATCAGGTGGGATATCTTCAGCGAGGGACCGCACCAGACGGCTCGCTGCGTGATCGACCTCGCTGACGAGCCCTTGGTCCTCGAGCTTCGGTACGGCACGGCGAACCTCGACGCGGCGGTCGTCCGTGAGCCCATCCGGCGTGAGCAAAACGTGCGATTCTGGCAGGGCTGGGCTGATTCGCTCTCCCTGCCTGCGGTCGCTCCGGAAATGGTGCGGCGCAGCGCCCTTGTGGCGAAGGCCCTCACCTATGGTCCCACCGGGGCGATTGCTGCCGCCGCGACCACCAGCCTCCCCGAGTGTTTCGGGGGTACGCGCAACTGGGACTACCGCTTCTGCTGGCCCCGCGATGCGGCGATTGCGGCGCACGCCATGGTGTTACTCGGCGTCACCGGCCCGGCCATGAAGCTGCTCGATTGGATGCTTGGCATCCTCGATCGGCTCGACCCGGCTTCTTTGATCAGCCCTGTCTACACGGTGAGCGGCGGGCATCTGGGCGGTGAGGGTGAGATTCCCCACTTGGCCGGCTATCGTGGAAGTCGCCCCGTGCGCGTCGGCAACGCTGCCGCCCACCAGGTGCAGTTGGACGTCTTCGGCCCTCTCGCCGAACTCATCGCCGCTTTAGGCGAACGCGGCGCCTCGGTCACGCCCGAGCACTGGCGGTTAACCGAGCGAATGGTGGAATCCGTCATCCGCCACTGGAGCGAGCCCGACCATGGTATCTGGGAGATTCGCCTGCCCCGCCGCCAGCACGTGCACTCCAAGGTCATGTGCTGGTACACGATGGATCGCGCGCTCTCCGTGGCGCGGTATCTGGGTCGCAAGCGGCCCGAGTGGGCGGATGTCCGCGACCGGATCGCGGCGGACGTGCTGGAGAACGGATGGAGCCGCGCGGCGCAGGTTTTCGGAACGAGTTACGACGATCCTTCCCCGGACGCGGCCACCTTGTGGATCGGCCTCAGCGGACTGCTGGCGCCCAACGATCCTCGATTCACGGCTACAGTGGACTACGTTGAGCGTGTCCTGCGACGGGGCCCAACCGTCTATCGCTACCGGTTTGACGACGGGCTCCCCGGGTTGGAAGGCGGGTTCAATCTCTGCACGACGTGGCTGGTCGAGGCCCTCGCACGATCGGGTAAGCGACACGAGGCGAGCGAACTGTTTGATCAGTATGTGCGGCTCGCCGGACCGACCGGATTGCTCGCCGAAGAATTCGCCCCGGAATCCCGGCAGGCGCTGGGGAATTTCCCGCAAGTCTACTCACACGCTGGTTTGATCCGCGCCGCGTGCGTTCTCGCGGGCGATTGATCGCCCCACCCATTCGACCCGCCCGAGGATACCGCGA
>SBAX01000333.1 GCA_005240095.1 Phycisphaera mikurensis | reverse complement strand
GCGGCGTACAGGCCGAGCCGTCCGCGCAAGCTCTGCTGCCATTGCAGGGGTCGCCGTTGGCGCAGGTGCCGGTCTGGCAGAAGCTGCCTTTGCCGCCGTGGAAGATACCGCCGTTGTTGAAGCAGTCGATCTCCGCGCGGCACTCCTCGTTGGTGCGATCGCTGGGCAGCCCCAGGCAGGCCGCGTTGCAATCGTCGAAGAGGTCGTCGAGGCTACCATCGCCGCCGCAGTCAGCACCGAAGCCGCTGACGATGCAGTTGAGGGCCATGGCCGTAAGCTGGCGGGCGTTCTGCAGCACCGAGGCTCCCTTCGGCGCCACACAGAGGGCCTCCACAGCCGAGGCGGCGTTGTTGATCGGCACGGTGGCGTTGATGCACTCCCCGCACACGGTGATCGATCCGCCGGCGGCGTTGATCACTGCCTGGGTGATGTTCTGGCTGCGACCCTCGGCGCGAGCATGAGTCCCCCAGAAGCCGGGCGTGCGACAGATGGCTTCGCCTTGTGGCCGGGTGCAGTCGTTGCGGCATTCGTCGGTATCCACGTCGTTGCCGTCATCGCATTGCTCGCCGGAATCGACGGTGCCGTCGCCGCAGAAGGTGCAGTTGCTACGGCAGGTTCGGCCCGCGGGTGCGCCGGGCTCGAACACCGTCGTATCGCAGGTCTCGCCGGCGTCCAGAATGCTGTCTCCGCAACACGTGCAATTGGCCCGACACGCATCCGGTGCTCCGGAGCCCGCCGCCGAGCAACCCAAGGTGCCCGCATCGGTTCCGTCGCAACGCTCCGAGTCCTGATTCACCTCGTTATCGCCGCAAATACACTCGCCGGTGTTGACGCAGCAACCGGTCTGCGGGCTGGTATCATCACAGACGTCCGTCGTGCAAGAATCGCCGTCGTCGCAGTCCAGGGGCGGGAACACGGTGACAACGCCGTCCACGCCGCGGCACGTGGCACCGACGCAAGTGCTGGGATGCGAGCAAATCCCCAGGTCACAGCAGTCAATATTGCAGGGATTGGTGTCGCTACAGTCGGGCACGACGGTGTTGGAGCCTGCGGGGGTGGTGAGCTGCGTGGTAGGGCAGTTGGCGCAGCCGCTGTCGCAGTTGTCCGTGTAGTTGAAGCTGACCGTGTCCGGAGTGTCGCCGGTGTGCGTGAGTATATGGGTCGCCTGGCGCACGCGGACGGCGCCACCCTGCAGCAGGGCCGGGCAGGTGAGTCCGCCGTGGGAAGCTCCCGATCCAGCGGTACAAACCAGACAGGGGAAGGTGCAGCCGGCTCCCGTGGCCGGATTGCAGGCCGCGCCTGTGCAGACCGCATTGCCTAGCACAGCGATGATCGGCAAGTTCCCCGCCGCGGGCACGCGGATCGATCCATCCACGGTATCGAAGGCCTCAAGCAGTTGCAGCGAGTCCCCGAAACCGTCCAGGTTGAAGAAGGTCGCGGTGCAGGACATGGCTTCGCCGAGGCATCGATTGTTGCAGGCCTTTGTCGCACCTGCGCCGTGCTCCGCGAACGGGTCGTCGCAAACCACTCCGGCCAACGCCCCGCCTGCCGCGCCCAGAAACGCAGCGATACCAAGGGCCAAGATTCGGGAACAACATCGTGCTCTCATCTGCGAACTCTTTTGAGGCTCAACTGAGGGCCCACCGAAGCTGCCTCAACCACGACCGGCGGGCGACACTCGCGTGTAGCTGCTGCGGCGCGATTCGTCGCGCCGAAGTTACGTCCTGCGGCAACCGCGGGGAGGAGTCCCCGGTTACGCGCATCACCTGTTTCTTACCTAGGCAGTTCCCCCTGCCGAGCTATCGTGATGCCTTGTGGGGCTCGGCGATCCCGATCCGTGAGAACCCTCGCTAAGTTAGCGAAAAGCACCCCGAGATGTCAAGTGTGATTACGCCGCTTTTCCTTCCAGTCTTACAAGATCGTTGGCTACCAGAAGACTGCTCGAAGACCAATAATAAGGGAGAAGGGGCGGGCACGGTGCGCCTCGCCCCTCTCCCATTAGTTTCACTCCTGTCATCTACTCCTGGCACACGCCGTCCGGCACCGGGCAAACGCCGTCGCGCGAGTGCGGAAGCAGCGGATGAATCTGGATGTTGCCGTGCACCAGGTTCCCGCCGTCGTCGATGTCCGGTGCACGAGAGGCCGCGCCGGTCGGGACAGCGTTGGTGCAGCAGGCGCCATCCGCCAGCGTTCTTGCATCTTCGCCGGCGCCTGGAATCCAGATGCGGATTCGATGGACGTCGCAGGTGTCGTCCGCGTTACCGCCCACGGACGGTTCGCCGCGATCCTCGACTTCAACCCGGAAGGCCACGGTCTGCGTCTTACGCCCGTTTGTTGCGGTCCAATCGCCTAGACCGGAGAAGCAGGCGATGTTGGCCGGCGCAGGGCGCGGCTCGGGACCCGGAACGGGATCATCGGGATTGCAGAGCTCGCCTTGCTGGAAGTTGATAGGATTGTTGAATCCCGCGCCCGCCACGGTCGTATCCTCGCAGGAGGGACTGGTGGTATCGCAGCCGCAGATCAGGCTGTTGTAATCCTTGGCGTGGAAGGTGCCTTTTTTGCTCTTGCGGCTGTACTGCCAGTTCCCCTGGATGTGATCAAAGGTGTCGAAGCAGCCGATGCACCCGCAAGGCGCACCCACCTGTCCGCCACCTTGGCCGCGGAGGATGTCATCGAAGGGGTCGAGATCGGGCCGACCGTCGCGATTGGTTCGTCCCGCCGTGATGCGGCAGCCGCCGCGCGGGATCTCACGATGCACACAGCAACCGCTGCCGGTTGCGGTGTCGTCGCAAGTGTCCACGGTGTCCGGATCGCCGTCATCACAGGAGAAAGTCGGGTCGTCGCACACCGACGTCGGGGCCGGGCACCCGCCCGCCGGATCGCAAGGCCCCTGATTGAAGCAGACGGGCGGAGGCGGACATTCAATCGGCGTGTGCGTGCAGCAGCTCGGCGGGTTCGAATCGGCACAGGCGTCTGTCGTGCAGGCGTTGTTGTCATCGCAGGTGAAGCCCGGCGGGGCGTCATCGCAGAAAGAGACCTGGTTCGGGCAACCCGTGGCGGGATCGCACGGACCACGAGTAAAGCACTCATCCGGCGGCGGGCAGGTAATTGGGTTGTGCTGGCAGCAGCTCGGCGGATTGGCGTCGTCGCACGAGTCCGTTGTGCAGGCATCGCTGTCATCACACGTGAAGCCCGGCGGCGGATCGTCGCAGAACGACACTTGGGCCGGGCAACCCGACAGCGGATCGCACACGTCGCGAGTAAAGCACTGGTCCGGCGGCGGACAGATGATCGGTGTGAACTCACAGCAGCTCGGAGGGTTGGTGTCGTCGCAGGTGTTCGTCGTGCAGGCGTTGTTGTCGTTGCAGACCAGCGGCGGGAAGTTCGTCACGTCCCCATTCACGTCGCGGCAGGTAGCGCCCACACAAGTGCTGGGATGTGAGCACACGGCCCCTTCGCAGCAATCGATGGTGCAGGGATCGTCGTCGTCGCAGTCCGGGACGACCGTGTTGGACGCGGCCGGCGTGGTCAGTTGGGACGTCGGGCAATTCGAGCACCCGCTGTCGCAGTTGTCCGAGTAGACGAAGCTGATTACGTCGGTCGTGGATCCCGTGTGCGTGATGACATGGGTATTCTGCCGGACACGAACCGCGCCTGACTGCAGAAGACCCGGGCACGTCAGCCCGCCGTGGGAATCTCCCGTTCCCGCGGTGCAAACAATGCATGGAAGAGCACAGTTAGCCCCCGTCGCGGGGTTGCACACGCCGCCGCTGTTGGTGCATGCCGCGTTGCCCAGGACGGCGATGATCGGCAGGTTCCCAACCGCCGGCACGCGGATTGAACCATCTACGGTGTCAAACGCCTCCATCAGTTGCAGCGAATCTGCGAAGCCATCGAGATTAAAGAACGTCGAGGTGCAGGACATGGTTTCGCCAAGGCATCGATTGTTGCACGCTTTGGTCGCCCCGGCGCCGTGTTCTGCGAAGGGGTCGTCGCAATTGACTTGGGCGAGAGAGGTCTGGCTCAGCGTGCCGACGAGGCATGCGGCAAGCACGGAAAGCACTCGCCTGCCATGACACCGACTCAACGGAAAACGATCTCTTTGCATGATGTGTCTCCCAAAAACGAGGTTCGCGGGGATGTCGTGCCCCTCTCTTGAGGCGACTTGAACCCGGGTACCGCTACGCGCGGCTCGACGCCCCAGCAAGGGGGCGGCCCGGTTGTTAACAGGCTTCGGTTTCCCCCAGCACACGGGCGTTCGGAACAGAGAGGCCACCCTCCGACGGGGGGCTCGGCATGGTCCTCATCTCCTCCGGCGCTGCTTGCTGTGCGTGCGGCGCAATTCCCCACCGGCAGCACTGCGGGCCGTAGCGCTTCACGGCCTGCGAGGGGAAAGTCTAACCGGGATTACCCTTAGTCGCAAGTGTCTAGTGGTTTTGCGCGATGTATTTTTCCGTGGTTGACTAACTTCGCAGACAGGGTGATGATAAGACAATGGAAGTAGGCGGCACCCAAACCCAGGATCGCAGGGGTGGCGGTCACTGAGTCCAACCCCCTGATGTGTAACCGACGGAAGTAATGACGAGCGCAAAAGCCTCCTCCTAAGTTCGCGAGTTTGCTCGCGGCAAGCCGCCTCGGAAGCGCTCTGTTAAGAATCTGACAATCTTGTTATTCGGCCGTTAGGCGCGATGGCCGATAAACTAGGAGACCACACCTAGACTAGCTGGGATCTGCCATGTATTATTGCCCCATGTTGACGGAATCGTCGCTGAATCTGAGACTTTGCCCTGGAAGGAAAGATGGGTCGTCCACACGGATGGTGCGGTCAGGGGAAGCTGGCAAAACATTCCGGAGAGGGGGAAGCAACATGGCACCGGTGACGCACTCGGCTCGCGCTGGGCATTTCGGGGGTGTAAGGCTGTTATCGGGACCCACGCGGATGGGTCTTCAGCTCGCGGCACTCGCGGGCCTTTTGACGTTCTCGACGGCCCCCGCCGTTGGCCAGACGCAATTCTCAGTTACGACGGGAATCCGACTCGGTCCGTCGAATGCCACTACGAATGACAAGCTTGGCACCAGCGCCGCGGTAAGCGGCGACTTCGCCTTAATGGGCGAGCCCGGTCGGCGCAACGCCGCCCTCCTGGCAACCGGCGCCGTTTCGGTGATGAAGCGGGGGGGGACAAGCTGGAGTGTTGCTCAGGAACTCTTCCCTCAGGATGCATTGGGCGGAGATCAGTTTGGCCAGGCTGTGACCATGGAGGGAGGCTGGGCGGCAGTCGGCGCGCCAGGCGCTAACGCCGCCACGGGCGCCGCCTACGTCTACAAGTTCGACGGCTCCTCGTGGGTACTGCATCAGAAACTCATCGTGACCGGCGGGCTTGCCGGCGACAACTTCGGGAGCTCAGTGGGGCTCTCCGGGTCAACCCTGGTGGTGGGGGCCTATGGAAGGCAATCGTACACCGGAGCGGCCTACGTTTACCGGCTCGTGAGCGGCAACTGGACCCTCGCCCAGACGCTGACGGCTTCGGACGCTGCTACGTACGACTTCTACGGGTACACGTCCGATGTGTCCGGCAACGTCATGGTCGTGGGCGCATACGGCGACGACGTTGTGGGGACGAATTCCGGCTCGGCCTACGTCTATCGCTACAACGGCTCGAGCTGGGTTTACTCCCAGAAGCTACAGCCCTCCGACCCCGCGGGCGGGGACCTGTTTGCCTCGGCCCTTGCGGTTGACGGCACGTACGCGGCGTTCGGGTCTCACATGGATGACGACCGCGGCGTTTCCAGCGGCTCGGTTTACGTCTTCCGGGACAGTGGTTCCAGCTTCAGCCAGGTGGCCAAGCTGGTGCCGGCTGATGCTCTGCAATACAACTACTTCGGCAAATCCGTGGGTATCTCCGGCACGAGCGTCGTCGCCGGTTCACAGGGCTGGTCAGATCCGATCGATCTGATCGGCAACTGCGGCAAGGCCTACCTCTTCGCGTTTGACGGCACTACCTGGCGTGAGCAGCTCGGTCTGCTGCCGCCTGATCCGTGGGGCTGGTTCGACGACCATTTCGGCAGCTCTGTGGCCATCGACCGCGGAAGCGTGTTCGTCGGAGCGATGGATGAAGACGCCCCGGCGATGAACGGCGGCCGGGCGTACGCCTTTGAGGTCAGCCAGAGCACGAGCGAGTGCACCGTCGCCGCCGACTGCAACGACAACAACGCCTGCACGACGGATTCCTGCGTGAGCGGCGCCTGCCAGCATACGAACAACACCGGTGCCTGCACGGACGACGGCAACGCCTGTACGAACGATGTCTGCAGCGGTGGGGCATGCACCCACCCG
>SBAX01000456.1 GCA_005240095.1 Phycisphaera mikurensis | reverse complement strand
GTGCGGCGTCCAGCGCCAGCGCGAATGGGAGGTTGGTCAAGCTCCACGATAGAACGCATCAAACCTTGACACGGCTCACTTCATGGGAGTGGCACACGTCATAGGGTCGTTGGAGTTCGGGCGCCACAACGAGGACGCCGCCGCAGTAGATTTCCCGCAGAACAAATGAATCAACGGTTCGGAGATGTGAATGTGGCCACTTCAGAGCAGCGCGTGATTCCGGCTTTGCGGATCACCAACTATGAGCGGAGCAAGGCGTACTACGTCGCCACGCTCGGATTCACCGTGGACTGGGAACATCGTTTCGAGCCGAACTTCCCCGTGTTCATGTCGATCGTCCGCGACGGGATGCAGCTCTACCTGACCGAACACAGCGGGGATTGTCAGGTCGGCGGGCTTGTTCATTTCGTGATCCCGGACGTGGACGCCTGGCACGCGGAGTTCCGCGACCGCGGGGCGATCGTGGCTGAGGCCCCTAACAATGACCTGGGGTTCCGCAACATGACCATTAAGGACCCTGATGGCAATCAGCTTCGCTTCATGGAGCCATCGACGTCACGAGTGGCTTGATGCCTTGGGATAATCCATGAGCAGGGCTTGTGACTGGTTCTCCTCGATTGTTTGAGAATCAGTTATCGGGGAAAGCACTTTCCGAAGGCCACCAGCAACTTGAGTGGACCAGCGAGTCGAATCTTCCGCCGCAGCAGAGCCCACACCACGTTTCTTTCCTTCCTCAGAAAACCGATCCAGGTTTGCGAGTCAGCGGTGACGTGCAGATCGCGCTGGCCGACATGCCCGTCCTTCACGGTGATCTTCTGTTCCCGAATCACAACAGTTGCCTGCCGCTGCTCATGGCCTGTGAAGGTGAAGTGGAAGGTGGCATTCAGTCCCGCCGACTTGCCTGGCTGGAGGACGTGCGGCATTCCGCTAAGAACAACCCCTATGGTGTTGGGCCGCAGGCTGTTGCCCACGCGCTTGATTTTCTTGTGGGGGAACCGTTTGGCGACATGGTCCTCAGCGTCGGAGTTTTTGGTGACGTAAACCGTTTCTTCCTTGTCTTGGAGCGGCCGCACGATTTCCCTGAGGTGCATCTTGCGATCAGAAAGATACGGCCCAATAACGTCTTCTCCGGCCGGGCAGACCGCCAGGCAGTATGCCGCCTTGTAGTTCGCCCCATAGGACAAACTCTGCCACATCGAGGCCGATTTCGCATCGCTGACTCGGCCGCGGTAGTCGCGGGCGTTCTTGCTGTCGGCTACCTGCTCAACCCAATCGGTGAAGCCGCCCATGAACTCGCGGTAGTTATGGGTGTAGCAGGCCGAGACGTTAAAATCTCCGTCCGCCGAGATGGCCCCCACAGGGCATGCGGCCACGCACAGTTTGCACTCCAAACAGGGGTTGTAGTCGATCTGCTGGCTGGACTCTGAAATCTCGGCATCCAACAAGATGGTCCCCAGCAGGATGAAATTGCCGAACTTCGGCTGAATCACGTTGCGGTGAATGCCCATCATTCCCAGCCCTGCCGCCACCGCAACCGGCTTGTGTGACACGACCCAGACCTTGCCGGGGAACCGGTCCATTTCCATCGGGAACCCCATCGCTGGGTTCGTTGCCCGGATTCCCCGGTCCTCCAGCGTCTGTACCACGCTCCGGGCAATGTCATTGACCTCATGCCCGCTGTGGTGGAATTCGGTGTTGGAGACTGAGCGGGCCGGTGTCCGAATGGCCTCTCGATTCATGCGAACCACGAAGCTGATCAGTGTCTTGGTGTGGGGGAATGCCTTGAGGATGTCTTGGCGCTGATCGTCCAAAGCGGGCCTTCCGATCTCGACAAATCCCACGTCATCAGCACCAGCATCGAGGACCAGTTGCTTCAGCCAGCCGGCATCCAGCGACTCCTTCCTGCGCGGAACGGAAGGCAAGGTTTTGAGCTGAATCCGCTGCACGGTCGGGTGATCTTCGAGCTTCATGGCTGCGTCCTTGTTGTGATGCAATTATATGGGTCAAAAATCCGGAGGCGAGAAGAGAGTGGGGTCTGTCGCATCGTCATGGGCAACTCATACTCCTATTTGGCCGCGATTTAGGTCTCGATGGTTCGGACGGAATGCTCCCAGCCGCCGCCGAGCGCGCGGTACAGACGGATGGCCTGCCTCGTCACCTCTGCTTCCGATCGCACGAGCTCGAGGTCAACCTCAAGCGCGCGACGTTCGGCGTCGAGCACCTCGAGGAACCGCACGATGCCGCGCTCATAGTTCTGGCGGGTAACAGTCGCGGCCCTCACGGCGGCGTCGCGTGACTCCACCAGCTGACGCCGGCGCAGCTCCTGCTGGCCGTATCCGACGAGTGACCGCTCAACGTCTTCGACCGCGAGGAGGATCGACTGCTGATACCGCGCGTACTGAGCATTGGCGCGAGCTTCGGCGGCCCCGACCTGCGCCCGCAGCGCTCCGCCACGGAATACCGGCCACCGGATGCTCGGGCCAATGGCAAAGAAGCCGCTCTGCCTGCTGAAGAGATCACCAAAGCTCACGCTCTCAAGGCCTGCGGCCCCGGTCAGGAAGAAGCGAGGGTAGAGATCTGCCGTGGCGACACCGACGTCCGCCGTGGCCGCGTGCAGGCCTCGTTCTGCGGCTCTGACGTCCGGGCGGCGTAGAAGCAGCTCGGACGGAAGCCCGACTGGAACCAAGTCGCGCCGGACGACCAACGCGGCCGAGCCCTTCAGCGAGTCCGTGAGTTCACCCGGCATCCTGCCGGTCAGGACGGCGAGTCGGTAGGTCGCGATGTCGATGGCAGCTTGGAGGAGCGGCTCCTGTGCCTGGGTACGAGTGAGCTGCGAACGGGCCTGGTCAGAATCGATCTCGGAGGCGATGCCGGTCCTGAGCTGACTCTGGACCAGGGACGCCGTCCGGGACTGGACGTCGATGTTGCGCCGGAGCACCGCGAGTCCTCGTTCGGCGCCGCGAAGATCGGTGTACGCCAGGCCGACCTCAGCCGCGACCGCGACGAGAGCGTCTGCGAGGCGTTCGTTGGCCTCCTGGACCCGGGCGGTCGCGGCCTCGTTGTTGCGGCGCACCGAGCCGAAGACGTCGATCTCCCAGCTCGCCTCAAGGCCGGTCTGGTACAAGTTGGACTCGGTATCCGCGAGGCCGGCGTTCGCTCCGCTCTCACTCGCACGTTGCCGGCGGTAGATCGCATTGGCGTCAATGGATGGCACCCAACGTGAACCAGCGATGCGACGCGCCGCTTGCGCCTCATGAACCGCCGCGACTGCGATACGGATGTCTTGGTTGTGATGGACGGCGTCCTTGACCAGCTCCGTGAGGATGGGGTCCTGGAATGTCTCCCACCATGGATCGGGGCCCTGGGTGACGGGTGCTTGGGACGCCGACTGCCGGAATGTCGCGGGCATTTCAGTGTCGGGGCGTTTGTAGTTCGGCCCGACGGCGCACGACGCGAGGAACACGAACGAAATAGAAATCAGTACGAGTGGTAAGCGTTTCATGCGAGGGCCTCCACCAGTTCGGGAGCTGGCGAACTGTCGAGCACCTGTTGATTCCGTTCGACATGGCTTACGCGGAACCAGATGGCATAGAGCGCGGGAAGGAAGACAAGCGTCAGCACCGTGCCAACGGCGGTGCCTCCGATCAGTACATAGGCCATAGATCCCCAGAACACCGAATGCGTGAGAGGAATGAAAGCTAGGACCGCGGCCAGCGCGGTCAGGATGACGGGGCGCGAGCGTTGGACGGTGGCCTCGATGATCGCGTGGTAGAGATCCAGGCCGTTCGCTTGATTGGTGTGGATCTGACCGATCAGGATGAGCGTGTTCCGCATCAAGATACCCGACAGGCCGATCAGACCGAGAATGGCATTAAATCCAAAAGGCTGGTGAAAAATCAGCAGCGCTGGTACTACACCGATCAGTCCGAGCGGGCCGGTCAGCATCACCATCCACATGGCCGAGAAAGAGCGCACCTGAACGATGATGACGCCCAGCATGAGCAGCAGCGTGATCGGGAAGAGCGGCGCGAGTGCTGAGTTGGCCTTCTGCGCCTCCTCGATCGATCCTGCCATCTCGATGCGGTACCCCTCCGGCAGGGATTCTCGAAGGGGAGCAAGGCTGGCCCATATCCGGGAAGAGACATCCGGCGGCTGCGTCGTTTCAACATTGTCGCCGCGCACGGTGATGGTGGGAGTGCGATCCCGCCGCTTGATGAGCGGGTCTTCTGGTTGAATGTCCACCCGTCCGATCTGGCTGAGCGGAATCGGCTTGCCCTGTCTGGTCGTGAGGGTGAAGTTCTCCAGTTGCGCCGGGTCCAATCGCTCGGAACCGGCACTCCTCACGACGACGTTCACCGCCCGAATGTCCTCGCGAACCTGGGTGATGGTTTGACCAGTCAGGAGAAACTGCAACTGCTGCGCCGCTTCTTGGGGTGACAGCCCGATCAGCTGGAGTCGCTCCTGATCCAGAACGAAGTGCAACTGGGGAACGCGCTGGCCCCAATCCACATTCACCGTGCGCATGTCCGGATCGTCGCGCATGATTGCCTCGACGCCGCGCGCGATTTCACGGAGCCGGGCTGGGTCCGGTCCCATCACGCGGAACGCAACGGGGAAGGGCGAGTAAGGCCCAAACACCAACTGGGTCGCGCGAATGCGCGCTTCCGGCGCCAGACCATCGGCGGCCGCCTGGCGCAGGCGCACTTTCAGGGCATCCCGCGCCCGCGCACTCGGCGTCAACACAACCATCTTCGCGAAGGATGGATCAGGAAGCTCCGGGTTATAGGAAAAGAAGAACCGTGGCGCACCCGCGCCGATATACGACGTCATGATCGTGGCCTCGGGCTGCTCCGACAGCCACGCTTCGACCTTGCGTGTCGCGTCGCTCGTGGTCGCGATGCTGGTGCCCAGCGGAAGCTGGACCTCGACCAGCAGTTCCGGCCGGTCCGAGTTCGGGAAGAACTGCTTGTTCACCACCGCCATGCCTCCGCCGGCCAGGAGGAACATCCCCACGACAACTCCCGCCACGGCGTACTTCCTCCTCACGCACCAGGCGACCAGTCGGCGGAGCCGCCAGTATCCGGTAGTGGCGTAGATTCCCGCGTGGCCGCCCTCGACGGCCTTGATCTCGGGGAGGAGCTTCACGCCAAGGTACGGCGTGAACACCACCGCCACGATCCACGACGCGATCAACGAGAAGCCGACAATCCAGAAGATGTTGCCGGCATACTCGCCGGCGGTCGAGCGCGCAAACCCGACGGGCAAGAACCCGATGACGGTGACGAGCGTCCCGGCAAGCATAGGCGCCGCGGTGTGGCTCCAGGCATAGGCCGCGGCTCGGATGCGATCCATTCCCTCCTCCATCTTCACGACCATGGACTCAATGGCGATGATGGCATCATCCACGAGCAGCCCCAGCGAGATGATGAGCGCGCCCAGCGTGATCCGGTCAAACACCCGATCCGTGATCATCATGATCACAAACACCGCGCCCAGCGTCAGCGGGATTGCCGCCACGACGACGATGCCGACCCGCCATCCGAGACTCAGCAGGCTGACCAGCATCACGACGCCGACCGCCATGGCGAACTTGACCATGAACTCGCTGACCGCCGAGCTGATGTTGACCGCCTGATCGGTGATCTTTTTCAGGCTGACTCCCAATGGCAGGTCGGAGGAGATCCTGTCGCCTTCGGCGCGCAGGGCGTCGCCCAACTCCAGCCCGTTCCACCCCTCCTTCATCACCACACTCAGCAACAGGGACGGCTCTCCGTTATGCCGAATGACGAACGTCGCCGGATCTTCGTAGCCTCTCGTGACCTCCGCGATGTCCGACAACTTGAAGCTCTGCTGCCCGGCCACGATCGGCGTATCGCGGATTTGATCAATGTCGGTGTAGGCCCCGTCGAGGCGGACAAACACCTGCGCGCCATCTGTGTCTACCGACCCCGCGGGAGTCACCGCGTTCTGTCGCGCCAGACCGGAGAAGACGTCCGCGGGCGAGATGCCCAGCATGGTCAGCCGCGAATAGGGCAACTCGACGAATATCCGCTCCTGCTGTTCCCCGACGATGTCCACCTTCTTGACCCCCGGCACGTGGAGGAGTCTCTGGCGGAGTTCTTCGGCGACGCGGGTGAGTTTGCGCAGCGGCATACCCGGAGCCTCGACCGAGTAGAGCGCGAACGAGACGTCCGAGTACTCATCGTTGACGAAAGGCCCGATGGCGCCCTGCGGCAGCTTCCGCGCCTCATCGCCGAGTTTCTTTCGCGCCTGGTAGAACTGCTCGGGGACTTCCTTAGGAGGAGTTTTGTCGAGGAGCTGCACCGTCATCAAGGCTAGGCCGGGTCGCGTGATGGTTTCAACGCGGTCGTACCAGCGGAGCTCCTGGAGTCTCTTTTCCAGCGGCTCGGCGACGAGATCCTGCATTTCCCGGGCGGTCGCTCCGGGCCACACCGCGGTCACCGTGAGCACCTTGGTGGTGAAGGATGGGTCTTCGGCTCGTCCCAGCTGCACATAGGCATAGAGGCCCGCGCACGCCGACGCGACGATGAGGAACAGCGTAATCGCCCGTTCCCGCACCGCCAGCGCGGAAAGATTAACGCCGCGCATACTGCACCGCCTTCTCATCGGCCGGGGTGACAACGTGTCCTTCGTGCAGAAGGTGCGCGCCGAGCGCCACCACCCTCTCTCCGGCCTCGACCCCGCGGGAGATGACGATTTCCTCCTTGCTGATTGAGGCAACTTGTACGGAGCGGAAGGCCACTTCCGACCTGTCGTTCACTATCCAGACGCCCGGCCCGCTACCGCGATCATAAACGGCCCCGACGGGCACCAGGACGGATTGGTTACCGGAGGTGTGCTTGGGGATCAGTGTGACCGTGACGGTCGAACCGAGCGGCGCCGCGGCGGCCTCACCTTCGAGCACAAATCGCGCTTCAAAAGTTCGGCTCGCCGGGTCCGCCGCTTCGGAAAGCTGGCGCAGCCGGGCCTGATACATTTGATCCTGCCCATACAGTCGGGCCGCCGCGATCGTTCCTAAATCAGGTCGCACCCCCTCGGGCAGGTTGATCAAGGCCTCACGGGGACCGTCTTGCGCCAACTGGATCACGGTTTGACCCGCGACCACGACCTGGCCGGGTTCGCTCAACGTCCGAACAATCACTCCATCAGCATCAGCGAGTAGGACGGCGTACTCGCTGGAGTTGTGGCTGACTCTTGCCTCTGCCTCCGCTGCGTCCAGCAGTGCCTTGGAGATTTCCAGCTCCGCCCGGGCCGCGTCATATCCTTCACGCGATACCCCGCCGAATTCGACCGCCACAGCGAACCTCGCTTCATCCGCCTTGGCTTGGGCGAATCTGGCCCGGGCCGCCTCGACCCTTGCTCGTTGCGCGGCGAGCGCGAGTTCGAGGTCCAGGGAATCAAGCCGCATGAGGACCTGACCCTTTTTGACCCGCTGTCCAACATCGACGGATCGTTCCAGGATCTTCCCCCCGACTCGGAAGCCCAAGTTCCTTTGAACGCGGGCTTCCACGATCCCGGTGAAGGCCCTGCCATTTGTGCCGGCCGCTTTCGCCTCGAACACCTCCACCCTCGGGGACTGCAGGCGAGGATCTGGCGGCTTCGAGCACCCGCCCGCGATCAAGGCCACGGTCAGCCATCCTGCAAGCAGACACATGGTCATCAACGGCCGACTATCTGTATTCTCAAAGTTCATCATCGCTGCCTCGTGTTTGTATATACAACTATCTTGCGAAAAAATCAACCTGTTACAGCCCTTTCGCCGACTCCTTTCACCACTCGGTTCAACTGATGCACGAATCCATCCCCTAAAACCTTCGTGACCTGTTGTTGCGCCTCGCTCCAGGCCGGAACCGCCTTTTCCAGGAGCTTGCGTCCCTTTGGCGTCAGGCGAAAAGGCTGCGAGCGGCCATCCTTGTCGGGCACCACTTCCAGCCAGCCGCGGGCCTTCATGCGTTCGACGTTGCGGCTCAGGGTCGAAACGTCGAGATGTAAATGATCGCAAACGTCAATGGGGCGAGCTGTACCCAACGTGGCGGCGGCGACCAGAATGTTCATCTGGCTCACCTTCAGGTCCAGCGGCCGCAGGGCGTCGTCGTAGATGTTGGTGATGACGCGATTCAGCATGCGCAGCCGAACGGCAACGCATTCGCTGGCGACCTTGTCAATCATTGCTTGCATAGTGCTCGGCTCCCGCCACTTCATGTCTCCTCCATAATTGTATATGCAACTATCGGTTTGTCAAGGGGTTTTTTCAGAGGGGATGCTGAAGCCGGGCGGAAGGCCCACAGGTCTTCGCGAGGTCCGAGGCTGGCCTGAGGCCGGAGCCACGTTTTGAAGTCAAGCTTCGTCACAACTGCATTCGGAGGAAATCGAGGCGGCGAAAAAAAAAGTGGACCGTCGCCCCGCCTCTACTTCTCCCACAACCCATGATCCACGCCGCCGTGGACGTAGATCGCAAAAGCGCCGTTGGCCGGGGATTTCCGTCGGCTCCACCGCCAACTGGCCGCCCGTCTTCTGGGGCGCGGCGACGGCGGCCTTGATGTCGTCTACCAGCCAGTACGGCCGCACAATCGGCTCCTCCGTCTCGCGCATCGGCGCGCGCACCCCCACCATCCCGCCGCCCGGCATGGGCGCCGTCCGGGCGCCGCCCAGTCCGGCGTCTGGCTTGCCGAACTTCACGCCGCCGAGCGCGCTATATGCGGCGCACACCTGGTCCGCCTCCTTGGTGACGATCTCGAGATAATTAGACCTGCATGGCGATTCCATTGGGCTCTGTCTTGTTGGCAGGCTTCGCCTCGGCTGGCGTCCTGCCTTCGGCCTTCTTGTCGTCCTTGCCGTCCTGAAGACCCGCCAAGGCCCACGGGGCGGCCGACACGCCGCAGGCCAGACAGCCCACAGTCAGACCCAACGCCGGGCGACGCCAAATTGCATGGAAGTACACACGCATGTGTGATCCTCGAATCGTTAAACCTATCGTTGCCGGACCGACGCGCCGGTCCGGCCTGAGGCCGCGCGGCAGAAATTGGTTCCTCACGTCCTGGGAGATCCAAAGTCAGCCCGCGCCTGTTCAAGGCTTAGGTTTGAAAGCGGGCGACCGGATTCGAACCGGCGACGTCCAGCTTGGGAAGCAAAAGCTTTTCTCCGAAAAGCTCTTAAAGCCTTTGATAACAGCAATTTAGCGACCTGAGTCGTTTTCGCAAATCGTCGCATTGCGACGCGTTTGGACGCATTTTGTCGCCGTTGGCGGAGCACTGCTGACCCACCGCCGTCAATGTCGGCGTACCCGGCGGAGCTTCGATGGAAACCAACGCTTGCGGCGACAAATCGCTGAACCTCAATGCGCCGACTTGAAAGGATTCGCCCCGCCGAATACGAAAGCACTCGCCGTAGACATAGACCGGCAGTCCGCCGCCTGTGCAAGTAACGGTGGGCAGAGCACATCCATGTCTCTCGGTCGGACGGGCATCCAACCTCAATCCGCGGGAGCCTCCTCCGACTTGAGTTTGGAGCGAAAGACCTCCACCAGCTCGGTCCGCTCGGTGGCCTGGTAGAGTTCGACTAGGCCACGGATCACCGTCTGCGTGCGTGGATGGGCGTCGCCTCGTTTTTGACTGAACCCCTGGTAGGCAGCCAGGAGGTTCTCCTCGGCCTCGGCGTAATCTCCCATGCGCGCGGCGCAGTCCCCATAGTTGCCCCGGATGACGAGCATCAATACTTCAGGTTCTGGTGAGATGCTCGCTCCCTTTTTCAACGCCTCGTTGTACAAACCAGCCCCTTCCTCCAACTTCCCTTGGTCGCGTAGGGTCGTGGCGAGATTGTTCATGGACGTCAGGGTGTCAAGATGCGAGTCACCGAGAATACGACGACGACACGCGAGCACCTGAGAGTAGAAGAGTTCGGCTTCCACGAATTGTTGCCCTGCCTTCAGCACGGCAGCCAGATTATTCATCGTGGTCAGTGTTTCGGGATGCTCTTCGCCCAAGACTCGGCGCTGCGCGCCCAGAGTCTGTCGGCAGAGTGCTTCCGCGTCTTGGAGCTTGTTCTGCGTCTTGAGAACGGCCCCGAGGTTGAGTTGAATGAGTAGCGTAGTCGGATGATCCTCACCCAGAGCTTCTTTGGCCTGGACCATTGCCTCACCGTACAGGGCCTCAGCCTCCGGGAGCCGTCGCCGAAACTTCAGAATGACCGCCAAATTATTGAGCGTTGCCAAGGTGTCGGCATGACCCACGCCCAGAACTACGCGCTGCACGTCCAGTACCTGACGATAAAGCGCCTCGGCCTCGTCGTATTTTTCCTGGTGGTGGCGTACCAAGGCGAGATTGCTGAGCGCCCGGAGCGTATCGGGGTGATGGTCGCCTAGGGCGCGCTGACGAGTGTCGTACACTCTCACAAGCAGAGCCTCGGCCTCCTGGTAACTCCGGTTTTGGCGTTGCAGAGTCGCCAAGTTCTCCAGGCATTCGGCGACGGTTACATCGTCTTCCCCCATGGCATTCTGGCGGAGCGTCAACGCTTCCTCCAACAAGGGGCGTGCCGCACCATGCAACCCCAAGTTGAGGTACACCCGGCCTATCGTATTCATGAGTGAGGCCTGAACCTCCGGTTGCTGCGACAGTTCGCTGCGGATTTTTTCCGCGCCTCGATCCAGAACGTCGCGAGCGGTAATTGAACTGCCCCGTGCTTCGCTGGGGTCCGAAATCTCAAACAGCCCGATCATAAAATCGGAGACTTGCTTGGCGGTCTGGGCCGCGTGGCGCTCCGCGGATTCGGCAGCCTCCGCACGCTGGAGATTGGCTTCCGCGAGCGTTCGGTCGTGCTCGGCGGTCTGCCGCAACCGCTCCGCCTGGCGATAGAGGATTCCCATCCAAGCGCCAAAACCCAGGATCGAAACGAGAAGCGCCGCGAGCAGAGCGGTCGGAAGCTTGTGGCGAACCACCAACTTTCGCAATTGGTAGAACGTGGTGGCCGGTCGGGCCAGGATGGGCTCGTTGGAAAGGAATCTTGCAACATCTTCGAGCAGGGCAGCAGCGCTTTGGTATCGCCGGTCCGGTTCTTTTTCCAGGCACTTGAGAACGATGGTATCCACTTCGGCATCGAGGTCCGGCCGGAAGGCGCTGGGCCTGGCAGGCTCAACCTCGACAATGTCGCGGATGACTTGGTTCGTGGAACCGATGACGTTGTAGGGAAACTTGCCGGTCAACATCTGAAAGAAAACCACGCCGAGCGAATAGACGTCGGAGCGGAGATCGATGTGATCGTGTCGACCCTCGGCTTGCTCCGGACTGGCCCAGGGTAGCGAACCGATGAACTGTCCAACTTGCGTCATCGGCTGGAGCGTCGTCCCGGGTGCGGCTTCTTCGCCCATGAGCTTGGCGAGGCCAAAGTCGAGAATGTACGGCTCGCCGCGCTCGTCGATGATGATGTTGCCCGGCTTCAGATCCCGATGAATGATGCCGCGGACATGGGCGGCATGCACCGCATGACAGATCTTATTGAAGAGCCGGAGGAGTTCGGCGATCGAGCAAACCCGCGATTTCACGTAGGCATCCAGCGGCGTTCCGCAGACGTAATCCATCACGAAATAGGGCCGACCGTCCACCACAGCGCTCTCGTGAACCGCGACGATGTTCGGGTGGCGGAGCGTGGCTAGCGCTCGGACTTCACGTCGAAATCGGATTTCGTCACTGGTCGTATGCACGGAGCGCTCGCGGACGATCTTGATGGCTACGGTGCGGTGCGTGGAATTCTGAAGGGCCCGATACACCACACCCTGCCCGCCGCGATGCAATTCCCCCAAGATGGTGTAGCCCGGAAACGAATCCGGTTGTAGGTCGCAAACGATAAGTGGCTCCTGATGCAAGAGATCCGTCTGAGGGACAAGAGGCGGAATATCGGACGCGTCCCGACGCGCGGATTCGATCAGAGTACGATGGTGTTGTTTGGAGGCGTCACTCATTGGAGCCCATCGCTTTCGATCCGTGGTGATGATGGCACTCTTTTACACGCCGTACACGGCATAGGCAGACGGCGAAAGCCAAGGCCTATGCTCACGCCGAGTCGGTGAAATACTTGGACGCGGCGCCTAGAAGCTCAGCTAGCCGGTCGTGGGCCCGAGCGCGAATCATGTATACGGCCCCCTCGCTCCGGCCCAGCGTTGCAGCGACCTCGGTCACATCGCGCGCTTCCAGATCATACATCCGCACGACCCGCTGATACACCGCGGGTAATCGTCCCACGGCGTGCTCCAACGCGGATCGTGCCTCGTCCTTGGCAACGTACCGGCTCGGAGTTGTCGTTGTGGCCGAGAGCTGATCAAAGAGGGCAGTCACGGATTCGTCGGCGGCTGGGGGTTGAATCCGCATCTGGCTGCCACCGCGTTTCTCGGCCTGCAGCATCCGCGCGGCGTCCACCAAGTTGCGCCGGGCTTGCGTGACGAGCCAGC
>SBAX01000427.1 GCA_005240095.1 Phycisphaera mikurensis | reverse complement strand
GAAGCCGAATAGGCTCCGGCACCGGGATGTCGCGCTGAGCACAGGTCCGCGGAAGCAGGAGTGAAATTGCGCGTAATCGAAGGAATCCACATCGGTATCGCCGTCGGCGTCTCCGAGTACGGATGGCTGCAACATCAATGTGACCGGAATAACGACGCCCCCCGCCGATGCGGTCACAAGGATCGATGTCGTCTGAGTCACTCGCGATGTTGTGGCAACGAAGCTCCCCGTGCTGCTGCCAGCCTCGATAGCTACTGTGGGCGGGACCTCCACAAGGTCCGGAACCGACGCGCTTAGCCCGACCTGGACGTTAGCGAGGTCCGGCCCGTTTAGCTCGAGGAAGCCGGTTGCAAGCTGCCCGCCGATGACTTCTCCCGGCGAAAAAGAGAAAGACGAGAGCTCAGCGGGGTTGACTTGTATCTGGGCCTGCTGCGAGGCATACGGCGAGCTGACGACCAGCGAAGTCTCGATGGACGCCTCGACGGGATTTGTATCGATGTGGAACACCGCAGTGTCCTTCCCCGCAGGCACCAGGATCGAAGCCGGCGCCGATGCGGCGCCAGGGTCTGCAACCTCAACCATCAACTCCAATCCTCCTTCCGGAGCCGGAGCATCCAGCATTGCGGTGGCCTCGATGGACGTTCCTCCGATGACCGACACAGCGCCCACAGCGGATGCCTGGCCGAACGGCCGGAGGGCAAGGGACTTGAGGCCAGGCGGCCGAACCGTCACGGCCACTTTCAGGCTCTGGTTAACACTAAGGACCCTGAGCTCGACCTGAACCTCCGTGGGCGAGGTAGAGCGAGGCAGAAAGTCAATGCTGAAGGTAGTTTCTCCCGGCGGAATCAGCACGTAATCGGGCAACCCCAGGACATCCGCTTCATCGCCCAACAGAAAAAAGGCCATGCCAAAACCGGGTGCCGGACCGTCGGTGGTCAACGTGGCCCTGCCCGGCGTTTCCGCGATTGGCACCGCCGGCGCAAACGCGATGTTCGTCACGCGAGGGGCTAGAACGGTGACACTTGTCGTATGAATGGCGTCGGGAAGATTGGTTTCCACCACGCTGATCGGCACCACCGTGTCCACCTCAACAGGCCCGGTTGCAGGGGTATAGACATATTCCGTCGATGCGGCGGGGATGCTCGCCTCCACGCCGGTGAACGGCGCAGCCCAGAGTTTGTGGCTGTAGAACGCGACCGGAACCGGGCTGCCCGTGGGGCCCTTCGTCACGCGGATTTGGAAGGGCCGGCCACCCGTAACGGCCGGTGGCCACACCGTCACTCCGGTGATCTGCTGTGCCCAGCCAACGCTGATGAGAAGCAAGGAGGCAACGATGCCTCGCCGGATGACAAGACCGTGCCCATAAACTCTCGACATGTCAGTTTCCAAAGTCATGGTTAACATCCTTTCCAGTCTGGGAGGCCCTTGCCGCAACGGCCGTTCCCCCAAGCCGCTTCGAGCGACGATTCGACGGCCCGACTAACGCTGGGGCGGTTATAATGGGCCAATATGATCGGGCCGGATGAAGACCACAGGCTGGCCGAGGCCATTGCCGGTGACAGCGATGCGCTGGCGACGCTGCTGGAGTACTATGGGCCCATCGTGCGGGGCGGGCTCCGGATCGCCCGCAAGTGGCGGGCCTTGATCGATCCCTACGATGTCATGCAGGTGACGTATCTCGAGGCGTTTCAACGAATTAGAGCTTTCAAACCGGCGGGCGGCGATTCGTTCCTGCGATGGTTGGCCGGGATCGCCAACAACAATCTCAGGGACGCGATCAAGGAACTGGGTCGCACCAAGCGACCTCCGCCGGATCGTCGCGTTCATCGTGGCGATTGCCCCCCGATGGATCAGACCACGAACCAGCTGCTGCTTGAGCTGGTCGGACGCTCGGCGACGACCCCCAGCGGCGCCGCCACGCGAGGTGAGACTCAGCAAATCATGAATGACGCCTTGAAGAGGCTTCCGGAAGACTATCGAACGGTCGTAGGGCTTTACGATCTGGAGGATCGCACCTCCACGGAAGTAGCGCAAGCCATGAACCGCTCCGTCCCGGCGATCTACATGCTCGTGGCCCGGGCCCATGATCGGCTGCGTGAGATTCTTCAAGAGGATCAGCGGCTGGTAGACAGCTCCGCGTTAGTACGCTGAGGCGTCGTCGCTCGCAGCACATGTAGTCATCGCGCGATACCGGCGCGTCTGGAGAGCCCAAGGTGGTCGCATCCGATCGCGATCTGGAACAGATTCGCGCCGCCAAGTCCCAAGCCGAGGGGCTTCGGCGGACGCATCGGGAAGGCACTCGCGACCGCGCCGAAGGCTCAGACCTCAACCGACTGGCGATCGACCGGCCCTTGCCGGCGGTTCCCGGCTACACCCTCATCCGATTGGTGCACCGCGGTGGTCAGGGCGTAATCTACGAAGCCACTCAAGAGAGCACGCACCGTCAAGTGGCGATCAAGTTTGTTCGCGGCGGGCCGTTCGACGATCCGCGAGAACGAAGTCGGCTCGAGCGCGAAGTCGAATTGCTCGCTCTGCTGAATCACCCCAACATCGTTACGGTCCATGACAGCGGGAGGGTCGAGGACCATTTTTACTACGTCATGGCCTTTGTGGAGGGAGTGCCTCTCGACCGATGGTTCTCCTCCGCAGGGGGCAAGGACGGTCTGCCGGAGGACAAATCGCGAATCATTGCCGGGCGCGGCGGGCGTGATGTTGATTCGATCGTGGAGCTGTTCATCGACCTCTGTGAGGCGGTCAATGCCGCCCATCTAAGGGGCATCATCCACCGCGACCTGAAGCCCGGCAACGTTCTTGTCGATCGAAGGGGTCGGCCCAAGGTCCTTGACTTTGGCCTGGCCAAGTCCGTCTCAGCAGACGGCCCGGCCAACGCCGGGCTGGATGTTCCGTCGCTGACCATTACAGGCCAATTCGTCGGATCCCTTCCCTGGGCGTCGCCGGAACAAGCGGCTGGAGCCCCGGGACAGATCGATACCCGGACCGACGTGTATTCGCTGGGCGTCATGCTCTATCAGGCCGTGACGGGACATTTCCCGTACAAGGTCGTTGGCCCGCCGGATCGCGTGCTGGAAAACATTCGATCTGCCGAACCAGCCGTCCCGCTTCGGCACGGGAAGCGGATCGACGACGATCTGGCCACCATCATCCTGAAGTGTCTGAGCAAGGAGCGCGAACGCCGGTATCAGACCGCCGGGGAGCTGAGTCGGGACCTGCGACACTTTCAAACCGGCGAGTCCATCGAGGCCCGGCGGGACAGCACCTGGTATGTCTTGCGCAAGACGCTGCGGAGGTATCGCGCGGCGGTGATGCTGATCGCCGGCGGCATCCTGATGAGCGCCTTGTTCGCAGTCGCGATGGCCGCACAGGCCCGAAGGGTCGCCGAAGAACGGGACATAGCCGCCCGGGAGCGCGAGAAGGCGCGACGCGTCCAGGTGTTCCTCCAGAGCATGTTGGCCTCCGTTGCTCCCGAGCAGATTCCGGCGGCCGATTTCCGCCTGCGCATGATCCTGGACAACGGCGCTGAACGCATCGAAACAGAGTTCGCCGATCTGCCGGAAGAAGCGGCGGCCATTCACGAAACATTGGGAGACACGTACAACAGCCTGGGGCTGTTCGACGACGCCGAGCAACATCTGCGAAGGGCCCTCGAACTGAGTCGAGGCGTATTGGGTGAGGAGCACGCGACGGTGGCCAGAATCCTGGCGCTACTCGGCGACGCCCTGCACAACAAGCAGCAGAATCTTACCGAGGCCGAGTCCGCGATGCGCGAGGCCTTGGACATGCGCCGCCGCCTGCTGGGCCCCAATCACGAGGAGGTCGCCGAGAGTCTGTTTGACCTGGCCGAACTGCTCATCCAAGAGAATCGCGCCGCCGAAGCTGAAGTTCTGGCACAGAATGCTTTGGATATTCGCCGCCGGCTTTTTGGAGATGAGCATCCATCCGTGGCCCCGTGCCTCGGACTGGTCGGCGAGTGCCTGCACGAATCGGGACGGTTTGAAGAGGCATGGCCATTGCTGCAAAGAGCCGTAGAAATGAATCGGCGGCTTGAGGAGGGGAACGGTGCACCCCACGGCCGACTGTTGATGGCCCTCGCCGAAAACTGCGAAGCCCGGGGCGACATAGACGGAGCCGAAGCGTTCCTGCGGGAAGTCATCGAGCAACGCCGTCGGCAGATGGGCGAGGAGCACCCCGCCCTGGCGTGGAACCTCTTTTGCCTCGGACGCATCCTCTTGGAATACCGTAACGATCCCGATGCCGCCGAGCCTTTCGTTCGGCAGGCACTCGAGATCCAGCGCACGCGCCGCGGACCCGACGCGTATGAGACGGCGGAGTGCTCGTACCTCCTGGGCTCCGTACTGGCAGCGCAGGACAATTGTCTCTCGGCCGACCCTTACTTTCGGGATTGCCTTCGTATCCAGCGAGAAAAACACGCGAGTGTTGTGTGCTCGACTGTCCAGGCCCGGGAGAGAATCGCGACATGCTTTCGAGCCCTGGGTTTGGACGACGAGGCGGACCGCCTTGTCAGAGAGTCCGCGAGTGATTAGCCGAAGCAAGGTCACGTCGAACCCGACGCGCACAAGCACATGTGCTTTCATGTTGATACGCGATCGTCGAAGCCGACGAGCTTGAGCTGGCTCATGGCTCGGCCGGCCAGCGAACCGTGGGCTCCGCAGACGATGTCCGCGACGGACTTGCCTTCGGAAACGTGGTTGATGATCTCCGACTCCGCCAGCACCGCACACACGCTGCTGATCGGCTGAGGATCTTTGGCTTCGAGGGAAATCCGGCCCAACTCGGCCAGGGGGACTTCGAGGTAACGTGCGACCCGTTCGAGGAACCCGCCGCTGCCCGCGGCGCACTTCTCGTTGGTGCGAAAGGCCTTGACTTTGCCGCCGTCGCGGAGAGCGATCGCCCGGGTGCTCTGAGCGCCCATGTCGAGGACGAATCTCGCCTCGGGAAACAGGAAGTGCGCGCCCTGTGCTCCACAGGTCAGGTCGGTGATCTGAATGTTGCGATCGGTAAGGCTGTATCGCCCCAAGCCGGTCGAGGCGATGTAGTCGACATCCTCCGGTCGGATGCCGGCGTCCTCACAAGCGGCGGCGATGGACCGCCGGCCGACGGCATCGAAGTCGGCCTGGGAACGCATGTGTGAGGTGCCGAGGATGCGACCGTCGTCGTCGATGACCACGGTTTTCACGGCGCCCGCCGCGAGATCCACGCCCGCGATATAGGCCACGATTCGCTCCTCTTCTGGCACTCGCTACTCATCCACCCAAACCGCAGGCTCGGCCGGGACGGCGACGGCAGCGCGTCGCGTGGCAAGTACTTGATCCATGGCGAACAGTGCCGCTCCCAGCGCCCCGGTGAAGTGCGACTCGCTGCTGCGGTTGAGGGGCGCACCGAGCTTGGCCTCCAAGGCCCGCACCATGCCGATGTTGCGGGCTACGCCGCCGGTGAAGGTAACCTGTGGCTCGATGCCCACGCGGCGGACCAGTCCCATGGTTCGGGTGGCGATGGCCTCGTGCACCCCGGCGAGGATGTCCTCCACCTTTTTGTTGTGGGCAAGGTGACTGAGGATGTCCGACTCGACGAACACCGTGCAGACGCTGGTCATGCGCACGGGTTTGGTAGCGCGGAGGGATATCTCACCGATGTCCTCCAGGGACATGCCCAACACGTCGGCGGCCCCGGCGAGGAATCGCCCCGTGCCGGCAGCGCACTTGTCGTTCATGCAGAAATCGATGACCTCACCGTCGGGGCCGACCTTGATGGCCTTGGTGTCCTGACCGCCCATGTCGATCACCATGCGGGTGGCCGGGAATAGCAGGTGCGCGCCGCGGGCATGGCAGGAGATTTCCGTGACCTGGGCGTCGCCGGCCTCGATCTTGTAGCTCCCGTAGCCCGTGCCGACCACGTACTTGCCGTCGTCGCGGCCGATGCCTGCGTTGTCGGACGAGTGGCATATCGAGAACGTGGCCGTGGAGTCAGGCAATGGCGATTGCGGGCGCATCGTCACCTTGACCCTCTTTGCGGCTTGGGAGCAATGCGCCACCGGGCCCGATGGCGCCTACGCCGAGCCCGCCTGCGACGTGCTTGACTTCGACCACGACGGCACGCTGGACCTGCGCGACTTTGGGTCTCTGCAGAACACGTGGTCCGGCTTCTAGCCAACAGTCGTCACAGCCGTCGCGTCCAGGCGTCGCCGGCGTACTTCGAGCGACTTTCGTGAGCGAGTTGCTGTTCCGAATCGCTCCAGATTCCGGTTGTGCAGGTCAGTTTCGTGACCGCGGCGAAGGCGCGGGGGAACTCCGCTCGAAGGTGAGCGATGGCCGTCTCGAAGGGCAGGGGGGCTACGGCCGTGGGCTGCTGGGTGAAGCGGTTGGCCAGGACGATCGAGCCGTGTTGCAGGACGGCGTGGCGGGTTCGCCGCTGGGCGCTGCCCGCGATCTTGTCCTCGCCCACGAGGATGTCGTAGCAATGCCTGCGGGCGAAACAGAAGAAGGGTCCGCGGGCGGCGCCGGAGCCATCCGACTGTCCGCAGCGGGAGGGGGCCAGGTCCAACTCAGCCAGCGCGGCGATCACCGCGTCGTGCGCCACTTCATAGAGCCTATTTGGCCCGCGCGACAGCAGGACATGCCCCATCGGCAGGGTGATCGAGTAAGTCAATTCCAGGTCGTGAAGGATGGCCCCGCCGCCGGTGGGGCGCCTGACCACGGGTAGCTTCCCAGCCGGGGGCGGCAAGGCCAGGTATTCGGCGTAGGGCTGAAAGTAGCCCAGAGAGAGCGTGGGTTCGCACCACTCATAGAGGCGCAGCGTCGGCAAAGACTGGCCGCTCCCTACGCCCGTCAAAAGGGCTTCGTCGCGGGCCATATTGGTGGGACCGTCGAGCGCCGCATCGTCCAGGAGTCGCAATGTTGCCGCGGAAGCCATCTGCCGCGAAGATTGTCGATTGTCGATGGTCGATTGTCGATTGAGGAATTATCCATGAATGAGCGATTTTCGGACCGTGCCCGGCATGCGATGGCCCTGGCCAACCTGGAGGCCTCCAAGTTGAATCACAACTACCTCGCCCCCGGGCACGTCATGCTGGGATTGATCGCGGAGGGCGAATGCGTGGCCACCGAGGCTCTGCGGCTGCTGAACGTGGACCTTGAACGCGTGCGGGCCAAGGTCGCGGCGCAGATGGAGCGCGGCACGGGTGGTAACGCGATCGGCGTGCGGGCCCACACCAAGGAGACGAAAGAGGCTACGCTGCTGGCAATCAAAGAGGCGCGGACTTTCGGGCATCGGTATGTGGGCACGGAGCACCTGATCCTGGCACTTCTTCAATTGCCGGACGGTATTCCGGCAAAGGTCCTCCGTGAGGAGGGTGTGCAGCTCGATCGCCTGCGGGAGAAGGTGCTGGGGATGCTCCGCTCGGACGTCGAACCGGGGCATGACCTGGCACACTCGCGGCACGGGGACTTCGAGTGGGTGCACCAGCAGGAGCTGGCCAAGGCCTTCCGCTCGCCGAAGTTCTGGCACACCATGATCCTCGCGGTGGACACGGCCAATCGCCTGGGCGCGGGCGAGATCGAGCCTCGGCACCTGCTGCTGGCCCTGCTTCGTGACGAATCCACGGGATTGGCTAAGCTGCTCGCGGGGAAGGGCGTCACCGAAGACTGGGTCCGCGAGCAGCTGACGGCGTGAGCACATCACCACCCCCAACCTCGCCCGTGCCATGAGCGAGTGGATTCCGTTCATCCTGCTGGCGGTCGCCTGCCTTGCGGGGACGCTTCTCACCGCCCTGCGCTTGCCGGGGACGTGGCTGATCCTCTTCTGCGGCGTGGGCTATTTCTGGTGGGCGGGCTGGCCTGCGGGAACGGGGCTCACGCTCGGAGTGCTCGGCGGGGCGGCATTGGTGGGCGAGGTCGTGGAGATGCTGGCCTCGGTGGTGCTGGCCAAACGCGCCGGGGCATCGCGCTATGCAAGTTGGGGTGGGGTGGCGGGTGGTTTTATTGGGGCGATTTTCCTGAGCTTTCTCATTCCCATCTTTCCCATCGGCACGATCTTCGGGGCACTGCTGGGTTGTTTCCTGGGCGCCGCCGCGGTGGAGTTCTCGGCGCGAAAGCACCTTGCTCACGGCACGCGAGTGGGCTTTCTGGCGGCCGTCGGTTTCGCCATCGGCATGGCCACCAAAGTCGCCGTGGCCGTGGCCATGTCGGCGATACTGCTGGTATGGGTGTGGCGCTACGCGGGATGAATCTTCCGCTACTCTCGTACGAGTAAGGTATCGACGTTAACCCGGACGCGGTCGCCGGCGGGTTCGTTTTCGCCACCGGGACCGTAGATGTTGAAACGGGCGCGGAGCTGCTCGATGGCGAAGGAGGCACGGAGGCGGATGGTGCGCCGGCCGTCCGTGTCTGTGCGAGGCTCGAGGACCGCCGGCACCGCGAGGGGGATGGTGACTCCCTTTAAGGTAAGCTCGCCATGCAGTGTCACGTCGTTGGCACTATTGTGGCGAAGGCGGTCTCCGGCGCCATCGATCGATCGGATGGTGAAGGTGGAGACGGGAAACTGCTTTCCACAGAGCAGCTCCACGTTGTTTCGTACGTTGGCGTCTAAGTCTTTCTCACCCATGGTCAGGTCGAGGATGTGCGCTTCGAAAGCGCCGCCGGCGCCGCGGAGGTCCAGGTCGCCGGACAGGCGAAGCTCGCCGGTGAGCCGGGCGAACTCACCGGCGTAGTTGTCCACGGGGGCGTCGAAGGTGAAGCGCGCCGGCGGAGGGTCGCTGTCGTTTCGTGGGGCGACGCGCCAGACTTGGACGGACGGTGTTGAGGCAGCGGGGGTGTTGCGGGCGCGCGGTTGGCGCGAGCGACAACTGGGAGAACTCATGAGCACAACGAGAACGAGCAGAGGGACGACGCGGCGAAATCGACGAACGGTACGTCCGCCCTGCGGGCGGGAGTGTTGTTGGGGCTCAGGACCAGGGACTGAAGTCTCTCGTAGCGTATGCTTCTTCGAGCTATAGCATACATGATGACAATGACCTCTTTCTTTTTGGTTCTTTTTCTTTCTGTGACTTGCTGTGAAATGCGTGT
>SBAX01000426.1 GCA_005240095.1 Phycisphaera mikurensis | reverse complement strand
GGTCACCACGCCAATCGCGGCGCTGATCGCCCGCGAGCCGGGGGCGGGTGCGCGTATCGATGTATTGCTGGAAGGCGATGCCATCGTGGCGCGGTGGGCTCGGTCAAGTGATATAGGCTGCCGACGCGCCGAGGGGTTACTGCCAGAGGTCAAGATCGGGCGGCCGACACCATCGCGGCCCGCCGCTTTGTCTTCCACGCAAGCTTGAGGTGCCGGCGCTCGCTTGCGGTGACACAGAAGGCTTGCTTTCCCCCGGGGCTGTCCCGGGGGCTGCTGGACCTTCGGAATCGCTCGCTTATACTGTGGGCGCTGGTCGTCGCAAACCGATTCAGGATAGGTTGCTTTAAGGCGCTGGGGCGCAGGTATGTTCGAAGGCCACGTTGCAGGGGCCTCGGCCGTTGCGGCCGATCATCGAAGCGCGCTGCTGACTTTCGTGCGCGCGGTGGCACGCTGGATCCTGACCGGGCGCTCGGACACGCCGCCGCCACGCCCGCGCGTCGAAGGGCGGTTCGGCGGGGCCTTCGTCAGTTTTTACGCGGGCAAGCTGCTCCGCGGATGCGTGGGATCGTTCGCGGCGATCACCGATCTCGCCGCGGCGCTTGAGGATATCACCGGGGCCTCCCTTGCCGACCCCCGCTTCGAGACCAGCCCCGTGACGCTGACCGAGCTTGCGGAGCTGACCATCGAAGTCTCGCTTCTCAGCGACCCGGTCCGGGCCGAGAACCCGCTTACCTTGATCCCCGGGCGCCACGGCATTGTCGTGCGTCGCGGGGCACAATCGGGGTGCTTCCTTCCCAAGGTGGCGGAGGAGCGCGGTTGGTCGGCCGAGGAATTCTTGAGCCGCTGTTGTACGATGAAGGCCGGCCTGCCCGCCGACGCCTGGCGGCAAAGCGATACCCATGTTTACGTTTTCCACGCCGAGGTCTTCCGTGAATCCCCGCCACCCCTACGGCCTGCCTAATGTCACAGGCCTGTCTCGGCGAGGCCGGTCCTCCAGAGCGGTCCGGCAGGCGTGACCGGCGGTGCAAAAACTTGTCATGAGCTTCACAGGGCCATCGAAAAAATGCAGAAAAAAACTCGAAAAGGGGGGGTGACAACCCGAGAAGAGTTGTATATAGTAAGCGCGGTTCTGCAGGATTGAACCCTCTGTTGTAGTGTGCCCCGTCGTTTTGTATGCTCCGCGTTTAGTAGCATTTGGCGGGCCCAGGTAGGGCGAATTCCTACAGGTCACGATAGCCACGGACGGCGATGGCGGGGTCGATTCCTTCAATAGTTTTCGGCGAAGGCTGGCTTGGCACAACGTCGTCGAGTTGCCATCGCCGAGTCCCGCAGCCCGCGGCGATCCCATGGAGCGCGGCGGGGTGCTAAGGCAGAGATAAGAACCAACGTTGTCGCGAGTCCGCGCGAAAGGCAGGAAGCCGATCATCGGCCTGGCCGGGGGGATCGGGGCCGGGAAATCCACCGTGGCCCGCATCCTCGAATCCCTTGGCGCGGTGGTGATCGACTCCGATGTGCTGGCTCACGAGGAACTTGAAGACCCCCTCGTCGTACAGACCCTGAGATCCTGGTGGGGGGACAAGGTTTGTCGAAGCGACGGTCGTCTTGATCGGAAAGCGATCGCGGCCATCGTCTTTGCGGATCCAGACGAGTTGGATCGACTGGAGAAGTTGCTGTATCCCCGACTGCATCGCCGGCGCGAGGAGCTGGTTGCCCGCTACGAACTTGATCCGACCGTCCGTGCGATTGTGCTCGACGCCCCCAAGCTGTATGAAGCCGGGTTGGGCGATTACTGCGACGCCGTCGTGTTCGTTGAAGCCGATCGGCGGCGGCGAATCGAGCGGGTCGAATCTTCCCGCGGGTGGTCCGACGAGGAGGTCCGCCGCCGGGAGAATCTGCAAGATTCTGTGGACGCCAAGAGGGCGTTAGCCGATTATGTAGTGACTAACCAATCCACGTTGGAGTCTTTGCGTAACGAGGTACAAAAAGTTTTTTCTTCGGTGCTCGCCGCGTTTTCCTGAGCGCATCGTGCGACTCCCAAAACCCGTCGTCGGGCATCGAGGTCGGTAGAACCAAACAGAGAACCAAACCAGGCCGCCTTCGTTGTAAGGCATGTCCCATTAGGAGGAGTTTACCCATGGCGAAAGCCACAACCGGAAGGGTGCGAATTGGTCGCAAACGCGCCACCACCCATGATGAAGAAACAACCATGACCGCCCCGCCGGTGGTCGAAGCGGAGGCGGAGGCCCCGGTCGAGCTCGAGGAGGCCGCCGAGGCACCCGCGCCTGCCCCCCAGTACGACGAGGAGGCCACGGGGCCCATCGATGCGGAAACGCATGCGAAGTATGAGGAAATCAAGCGCGGCAACATCCACATCACCGAGCTGCAGAAGATGAGCGTGCAGGAGCTGCACGAGCTCGCCAAGCGCGAAGGGATGGAGGATGTCGTCGGCCTCAAGAAGCAAGACCTGATCTTCAAGATCCTTAAGGAGCGGATCAACCGCAACGGCCTCATGTATGGCGAGGGCGTGCTGGAGATCCTGCCCGACGGGTTCGGGTTCCTGCGCAGCCCGGAGTACAACTATCTGCCCTGCCCGGATGACATCTACATCAGCCCCTCGCAGATCCGTCGGTTCGGCCTGCGTACCGGGCACATCGTTGCCGGCCAGATTCGTCCGCCCAAGGAGTCCGAGCGGTATTTCGCCCTCCTTCGTGTGGAGGCCATCAACCTCGAAGATCCCAACCTGGTCACGGAAAAGACCAACTTCGAGGATCTGACGGTTCTTCACCCCGAAGGGCGTCTCTTCCTGGAGACGGCCCCCGACGAATTGAACATGCGCATCGTGGACATCGTCACCCCCATCGGAAAGGGGCAGCGCATGCTCATCGTGGCTCCGCCGCGAACGGGCAAGACCGTACTGTTGCAGAAGATGGCCAACGCCATCGCCAAGAACCATCCCGAGACCTACGTCTTCATTCTGCTCATCGACGAGCGGCCGGAAGAGGTCACCGAAATGCAGCGGAACACTACGGCCGAGGTGATCAGCTCCACCTTCGATGAGCCCGCTTCGCGGCACATCCAGGTGGCCGAGATGGTCGTGGAGAAGGCCAAGCGACTCGTGGAGTACGGGCGCGACGTGGTCATCCTGCTCGACTCCATCACCCGCCTGGCCCGGGCCTACAATACGGAGGTGCCCCACTCCGGAAAGATTCTTTCCGGCGGTGTGGACGCCAACGCCCTGCAGAAGCCCAAGCGCTTCTTCGGAGCGGCACGGAACATGGAAGAGGGCGGGTCGCTGACCATCATCGGCACGGCCCTGGTGGACACCGGATCGAAGATGGATGAGGTGATTTTCGAGGAGTTCAAAGGCACGGGTAACAGCGAGCTGCACCTGGATCGCCGTCTGGTGGATCGCCGGGTCTGGCCGGCCATCGACGTGGCCGCTTCCGGCAGCCGCAAGGAAGAGCTGCTGCTCGACCCCAAGGAGCTGGAGCTGGTCTATCGCCTGCGCCGCGTGCTGTCCGACATGAACGTGGTCGAGGCCATCGAGCTCCTGCGTGCCCAGCTTGGGAAGACCAAGAGCAACGCCGAGTTCCTGCTGACCATGAACTTGGCGTAAACTGTCGAATGTGGATGGTGAGGACCGAAGGGCAGTGCGGTATAGCGGCCCTTCGGTCTTTTCCGTTCGCCATTCCCATTTGAATGAAGGAGTCGTTCGGCGATGAACATCACCATCAAATACTGCACGCAGTGAAACTACCTTCCCACGGCCGCCGGTCTGGCGGATGCGATCAAGAAGGAGTTTGCGGTGAGCCCCAAGCTGATCGAAGGCTCCGGCGGGATCTTCGACGTCCACGTGGACGGCACGCAGATCTGGAGCAAGCACGACGTCGGCCGCTTTCCCGAGCACAAGGAGATCATCACCAAGATCAAGGGCCTCACCGCCAAGGCCAAGTAGCCCCTCCGCTCCTTTGGGAGAACGTCGGCGGGGGCGCCGTTCTTGCCAGCGGTGCCCGACGGATGCGACATGGATGTCCTGTTTGAGATCAAACGACTGGCTTTGTTCGGGCGGGTTGAGTTCACCGAGAAGGCGCTGCTCGAGCTGGAAGAAGACGGCCTGCTAGAATCGGAAGTGATCGAGTCGCTGGTCAACGCACAGCGGATCGACAAGGTGATTCGATCGAGAAGTCGCTCGCGACGCTCATCACATGAGAAACTCTACGTCATCAAAAGCATCAGCTACGACGGCACGTACATCTACACGAAAGGGACGATCGTCCACTACGCGGAAGGCGACGTCTTCTACGTCCTCGTATCGTCGAAGATCGCGACGATCGGGGATTGAGCCGGGCACACTGCGGACATGCATCATGTGCGGTTCGCGAAGCGTGCGAAGGCTGCTCGTCGACGTGCACCTCCGCAGCGGGAAGGTCGTTCGGGGCGTGGAGGCCGACGTGTGTCCCAAGTGTGGGGAACGATACTACGATCTCGATGCCGTGGCGAAGATCGAGAAAGCTTGGACCAAGAGGTCGTCTCCACGCCGCGTCGCGAGGTAACCTGCCACCTTAGCTTTCGCCATTGCCGCGGGATGTCAAGGCGACAGGCGAGACGGCAACCCGCGTGAATCCGTACTTCCAGCTTCCGCATTCTTATCGTCGCATCCACGACAAGCCCTTGGCCCAGGAAATCGCCGAGCTGATTCGCGTCGCCGAGACGGAGGAGGCGGCGGCTCGACGCCGGCTCGCAGACCGCCCGTGGGTCGAGCCGTTCGACAGGCGCTGGTTCATCGATGACTTCGCGGCTGCTGACGCCTGCTATCATCAGGCCCTGTTTGCCTACGTGGAGATGCTGCTGGAACGCGAGGCCATCAGGCGGCTCGACCGGACCACGTTTCTCCAAGCTTGGGCCGAGTTGCGCGAGGGTCGTTGCGCCTACTCGCCGTCGAAGCGCAGCGACTGGCTGGAGCGGCACTACATCGAGGTACGCTCTGATTGGTTCGCGTACGACAGTCATCGCTTTGGGGGATCTTTGTTTCCGAAGCTCTCCGTCACCGTGGAGACGCTCTACGAAGTCGCCCCCGCGCTCCGATGCGTTCGATACTACCGCAAGGCCCGCGGCGACTACGACCATGTGTACGCATTAGATGAGGACGGCAAGCTTTTGTTGTACCGTGTCTTCGATGGCTTCGGTCGGCTGGCCAGTGAGCGATGGCCGAAAGCCTTCATCTTCATTCAGTAGAGCATTGCTCGACGAATCACGGCGTGCATCTTCCGCAGGCGTCGCGGCAGTGGCCTTGGGGGTTGCAGGTGCCGTCTGCGGGGCACGTTCCGTCGGGACAATCGGAATCGGCCAAGCATGGCGCGCCGTTGTTCGCACCGCCCGTGCAGGCGCGGCAATGGCGGTCCGCGTGGCACGCGAGCCCTTCCTTCGAACCGCCGATGCAGGTCTGCACACACATTCCCTTTCCGCAATCTCCGTTCGACGTGCAGGCGGTTGCATTACAGCTCACCGTCGATGGGCACGCACAGAGACCGGAGTATCCGTAGGCGAAACTCTTGAAGGCGTTCACACACTCCGTGATGTCCAGAGCCAGGACATTGACGTTGAGGTCGGGGACGTTCGGTTGAAGCTGGGCTACAGCCTTGGATGGCGCTCCGGAGAGCCCCTTGAACTTGTTGACCAGGGACACGATGTCAATGCCGTCGGGCTGTGAAGCGGCCGGCGGAATGAATGGCGGCACAATGTCGCCCCATCGTGCCGTCGAGACCATCGCGCTGCCCAACGAGACGATTCCCGTGTCGTATACCGTGTGCACGAGGTACTGCGAACTGGGGACGATCTCCGCTCCCGCCACGTGGATTGGCCCAAACGCGCTCCAATCGTTGCGGTAATGCGGCTCGCACTGCAGCTCGGCGGCGATGAAGGAGCCGGCTGACGGATCGTCGTTGGATTCCGCCACCCCGCGCGGCGGTCCCACCCAGCGATCCTCCGATTCGAACGCGCTGAAATCCGGAGCAGGGCAGCACGCCGCATTGGGTGGATCAGGATGATGCAGGCTCGTGAGCCGCACCCGAACCGCATACGGCGCTGCCGGACCTGCCGTTGTGGGGGACGGCATCATGAAAGAAATCCCCCGGCTCATCATCGTTCCGCCGTCACCAAGAGGCGAAGGAGGGCGCTCCGCGCCACTGGCCAGCATTAACGCAGAAAATGCATTGGCTCGCCCGTGGCCGTATTGCATGTCCCAGCCGGCCGGGCCCAGGTCATCTGCGCTACTGGTCAGGATCCCCTCGATATCTTCATTGCTCAGGTCAGGTAGGTACGACTTGATCAGCGCGGCCAGGCCGCTCACGTGAGGCGTGGCCATCGATGTGCCGTAGAGGTAGGTGTAGCTGTTGCTGGTCCACGTCGAGTAGATGCGGTGGGCGGGAGCGCACACATCGACCTGAGGCCCGTAGTTGCTGCTCCACGCCGGGCTGGTGGTAGATGGCGTCGCCAGCAGGTCGTCGTCCGTGGTTCCACTGACGGCCATGCACCGGCCCAAACGTGCGGGATAAGCGACTGTGCCCGCCGGACGATCGTTGCCCGTGGCCGCAATCAGGATCATGCCTACCCCGTGCGCGTAGTCGATCGCGTTCTGCAGCAGCGTTTCTTCGCCGGCGGTGAGGCCGTAGTACTGCAAGCTCATGTTCGCCACGTCCGCCCCGTGATCTGCCGCCCACACGATCCCGTCGGCCAGTTGCGAGACCGTTCCGAAGCAGCCGTTAAGCACGCGCACGGGCATGATGTAGGCTCCCCAGGTCACTCCGGCTACCCCGATGCCATTGTTGCCCGCTGCGGCGGCGATGCCGGCCACGTGCGTGCCGTGCGGACAGCCATCCGTGGTCAGCGTGGGAGTGAATGGGTCATTGGTGTTGCGGCCTTCGACGAACCGGCCGTTGGGAAACGGCGGGCTGTTTACGCCCAGCTCCGGGTGGGAATTCACGCCGCTGTCGATGATGGCGATGGTGACCGTGCCGAAGTCGCCGGTGTGCAGTCCCCACGCCTCCGGAGCATCCATGTCTGCATCGGTCACCCCGCCGCTTTGACCCGTATTGTGCAGGGCATACTGCACGCCGAAGTTCGTGTCGTTGGGAAAGAAATCGGCCACACCGCCGATCGTATCGACGCTCGCCGATTCGATGTCGTCCCGCAGCGCACGCCACGCCTCAGCCATGGCGGTGGTGTTCGTCCCCTGGGGAACCTCCACGACATATGCGCGATCGAGACCCAGGCGAGAGGCCAGGGCGGGGTTCAAGAAGCTTGACGAGAACGCGGGTCGCATGCGGGACACGTTCCACTGCCGCGCCGCAGCCTGGGTTTCCTGGGCCAGGGCCGGGCGGGGGTCCGCCCTTCGCCCATGACGCGTCAGGTGATCCTGCATCCGCGGGCTTTGGAGGGCCTCACGTCGAAGAGTGACGACAATCTGCGTCGAGCTGGGCCCGCTGACTGCCTCGGCGCCAGGCTGTGGCGACGCCGGGCTGGCACCGCACGCAAGCAGCGCTCCCACCATGAGTGCGACACGCGCACAGCCGCGCGCCCGGCGCTGGACTTGCTTCCATTTCATGGCCCGACCACCCCCCGGATAGACCGTGCAATGCGTCTACCTAGTGTATCCGGTTGGGCTCATCGAAAACAAGGGTTCCGCTCTTCGCAAAAACCGTGTTTTTTCCGCTAAGGCTTTGCTCATGGGCGGGCGCGCAGTACAATGTCTTCGCGAGATCGCTTGGAGGGGACTCAAGCGATGGCGCGGCAGGTCGAGCGTAAGGAGGGAAAACGATGCACGCTACCCGTCTGTGGTTGGTTTTCGCGGTTGTCAGCTTCGCAGGGTTTCAGAAAGAGAATACGGCTTGGGGTGGCGAGGGCACTATAGCCGGGCAGGATTCGCCGCTGGACTACGGAGCCTTTCACGACTGCCTGGCCGGTCCGGCGGCGGCCATCCCGGCAAACTGTGCGTCGTCCAATTTCCATGCTGATACGCACATCGACCTGATCGACTTTGCCGTGCTCCAGCGCAGTTACCTCACCCTCGCCCCGAGTCCGGTTCAACTCGGCGTGGAGACGGCGGGCGAACTCGCCCCTGCGGACAACGTCGATGAGTTCAGTTTCTTTGCGGAGTTCGGGACTACCGTGACCGTCGACCTCGTCACGCCCCTGGTCAACAGCCGTCCGGACATCGTGGCCCGCGTGGACCTCGTTCGTCCCAACGGCACATCGGCCACGTCGGCGCCCTCGTGCGGAACGACCCTGCGCATCGACAACGCGGTGATTGACGTGACGGGTCAATGGAAAGTGCGCGTCAGCGTGTACGAAAGCTGGGCAAGCTGTGGCTTCGGCGCCGACGAGGCCCTGCGCACGGGCATCTACACGCTCACCGTCTGCCTGTCGAACGTTCCGCCCGTTCCCATCGCCTACGGCCAGACCCGGCGGGGAAGCTTCGCCGCCGACTGCCAGATCGTGAACTATCTTTTCGACGGCGCGGAAGGCGACATCGTCACCGCCCTCTACTTCGGTCCGGCATTCGCCCGCTGGCTTCGCTTGTATGCCCCCAACGGTGCGCTGCTGACGAACTCCGGGGGAGGGGCTGGAACCGGCTTGTTTGACGTCAACCTCCCGACTACAGGCACATACCGCCTCGCGGTGGAAGCCCAGGATGGGCAGACCAATACCGGCGGATTCAGTGTCGGTCTCACCGAGTTGCACCAGGCCATACCGCTTACCTCCAATGTTGCGCATGACGACACGCTGTCCAAGCCGGCCGAGGCGCACCTGTATTCCTTCGAGGGGACCGCCGGCTCCAAAGTCACCGTCGATTTCGCCACCACGCTGGTGGGTCCACGCAGCGATCTCTTTCCCCGGATGGACCTGATCCGTCCCGACGGCTCTTCGGCGTCCAGCAACGTGGCGTGTGGCATCAACTTGCGCCTGGACTCCATCCCCATCAACATGGACGGCACGTGGACCGTCCGGCTGCGTCCTTACGAGAGCTGGATCGGTTGCGGCCAGGGCTCCGGCTCCGAGCTGCTCGTGGGGGACTACACGGTCACCGTTTGCACTTCGGATTCTCCGCCCACGCCGATTGCCTACGGACAGAGCGCCGGTGGGACGATTTCCGCCGATTGCCAGGTGGTCAACTACGAATTCCAGGGCTCTGCGGGAGACTCCGTTACCGTGCTGTATTTCGGCGGTCCATCCATTCGCCACGTGCAGCTCTTCGCTCCCAACGGGGCGCTGCTGACCACCACGGGAGGAGGCGCGGGGACCGGCTTTCTGGACCTCATTCTTCCCGCCGACGGCGCGTACCGCCTCGCGGTCGAGGCCGCCGACAACCAGGCCGGCGGGAACTTCACCATCGGATTGAGCGAGCTGGGCAACTGCGCGCCGATCGGTCCAGGCACGCCTACCAATCAATCACTCGCCGGCATCGGGGAGGCCGATCCCTTCTGCTTCGAAGGCCAGCAGGGCACGCTGGCCACCATCGATTTCTCCACCACCATGGTGGAGAATCGCCCGGATATTGTTTCGCGGGTCGATCTGGTGCGCCCCAACGGGACCTTCTTCACTTCCACGGTCACCTGCGGAACGAACGCACGGATCGACCTTGCGGCGCTGGACATGTCCGGCACGTGGACGGCGCGGGTCCGCGCCTACGAGAGCTGGTTCAACTGCGGCCACGGCTCCAACACCCAGTTGATCACCGGTAACTACACACTGACCGTCTGTACTTCCGACACTCCCGCGATTCCCATCGCCTATGAACAGAGCACGCAGGGCGCATTCCTCACTGACTGCGATATCGTGAACTATGAGTTCGACGGGGGGCTTGGAGATGTGGTGACCATCTTGTACATCGGGCCGACGATTACGCGCGGCATGCGACTATACGACCCCAACGGCGCCCTCCTGACCTCCTCCGGATTTGGAACCGCTTCGGGAATGAACGACGTGCACTTGCCGCTGACAGGCACATACCGGCTGGCCGTCGAAGCCGCGGATAGCCAGAGTTTGGGAGCCTTTACGCTTTCGCTGAGCGAACTGTCCAACAGCGTGCCCATCGGTTTCAACACGCCCACGGCAGGCACGATTTCGCCGGTCGGGGAGATGGACAACTTCGCTTTCGACGCGCCCTTCGGTTCGATCGCGACCGTGGAGTTCGAGACGCCGTTGGTCGCGAATCGCCCCGATGTGATCGCCCGTTTTGACCTCATCCGGCCCGACGGCGTGCTGCAAGCGACCAACGCCACCTGCGGAGCGGCCATGCGTTTCGACAGCGTGGCCCTCAACCGTGACGGCAACTGGACGGTGCGGGTGCGCAGTTATGAAAGCTGGTTCAACTGCGGCCAGGGGGCCGACCCCATCGTCGCGCAGGGCAACTACACGCTGACTGTTTGTCCATCCACCGGCATACCCACCGACATCGCCTACGGCCAGACCCGCGCCGGAAACTTCGCGGTGGACTGCCAGATGGACAACTATGAATTCGACGGCACTCTGGGTGACAGCGTCACGGCCATGTTTCTCGGCCCCGCCACCGCCCGGCGCCTGCTGCTCTATGCGCCCAACGGCACCCTGCTTTTCCAATCCAGCAGCGGAACCTGCCCCGTGATCTTCGACTTCGCTCTTCCCGCCACAGGAAGTTATCGATTGTTGAGCGAGGCGGCAGACGGTCAGCCCATCGGGGCCTACTCCATCGCTCTGAACGAAGCTGCCGCACCGGTTGCGGTGACGATCAACGTCACCCGTGCCGGATCGCTCTCCCAGATCGCGGAGGTGGACAACTACTCCTTCGCGGGAACTTCGGGCTCGGCGATCACCGTCGACTTCACCACCCCCAGCGTCCTCAACCGTCCCGATGTCCTCAGCCGTGTGGATCTTGTGCGACCCAACGGCACGACCTTTACCGGCACCGCTTCCTGCGGCAACACGGCACGGATCAACAACGCCACGCTCGACGCCACGGGTACCTGGACGGTCCGCGTGCGCGCCTATGAGAACTGGTGCGGCTGTGGGTTCGGCACGGACACCAACCTGCTGACCGGGAACTACAACGTGACCGTCTGCAACAGCGTCAACTGCCCCTAAGTGGGCCGTTCACAATCAGGGCGGCGGCTCGGCAGGAGCCTCGCCCTCCCAGCGGCGGTTCACCAGGAGCCTTGCCCTCCCGGACCATTTGTCGGAACCTGTCAAACCACGCGAGGGGCGCGCCTCTCCGCGCGCATTATGTAGACGTGACGACCATGGCGGGGCTGGCGGCAGCCGGCGAGTTCGACAATACGGCCAGCGCGGTGGCAGAGGGTGCACCCTGCTTGCGGGAGGCATTCCTCCGCAGCGCTGGTGACGTCTACCGGTTCCTTCTTGTCCGCTTGGGGGGCGATAGGGATGCCGCCGGCGAGCTGCTACAGGAGTGCTGTCGGCACGCTTGGGCCCACGGGAAGCCCCCGGTGGACCCCGATGCCTGGCCCGCCTGGTTCTGCGGGATCGCCCGCAACCTCGTGCGTCGCCACTGGCGACAACGCCGCCGGGCGAGATGCCGCGAGGCCGGCGATTTCGAATTGGCGCGGCCGTTGGTATGTGAGCCGCTGCCCGATGAGGTTCTTGCTCGTGAGGAAACGCGCGGGGCGCTGATGCTGGCTATCTCGGAAATGAGCGAGAAGGACCAGGACCTGCTCTTTGCGTTTTACTTTGACGGGAGATCTTCGGCGAGCATCGCCGCGGAGTTGCGCACGACCATCAAGGCAGTGGAGACGCGCCTGCGGCGCGCTCGCGGGCGTCTCCGGAAGATCCTCAGCACCAAGGGTGCAACATGACTAGCGAACGCCACGATTATCTCGACGAAAACCTGCGGGCGCTCGGTGCCCGACTGCGCGAGGCCGGCGGGCCGTCCGCGGAGTTGGTAAACCATTGCGTAGGTGAGCTTGAGCGCCGACCCGTCGGCGCGTGGAGAATGACGATGAGAAAGTACAAACGACCGGTG
>SBAX01000410.1 GCA_005240095.1 Phycisphaera mikurensis | reverse complement strand
GCCGGAAGTCTTACACAAAAACGGCTGAATCGATTCCACTTGAACCCCGAGCCAAGACAAGCGCTCGACGAAAACCTTGATGCCGTATGAGCAAAAAGAAAGCGGAGCAAGTGACCGGAAATGCCTTGCACAACTTAAGCGGTCAATCGAGCACAACTTAGGGCGATCCATCGACCGCACCCCTATCAGAAAACCGCATTTTCAAGGCGAAAAAGGCCATTTTCGAGGTTGGTTGTTGTGCGGCGTCGTTTTGGAAGGCTGATGCTCTACCATTGAGCTACGCCCGCATCGACATGACGATAGCGTCTCGATAACAGAGTATCAAGGCGCGGGATTCGCCTTCGATGGGCCCGGGCGCTCACTTCGACGTCGCGCGAAGTTCGTGCTCGATCTGTTCGATCAGCTCTTGGGAGGAAGCATCTTTCTGATGATGCGCGTTGCGTTTGGCCAGCTCCAAGGCTTCGGGGAGGCGGGCGCCGGCGGCGAGGTAGAGACGGGCGAGGGCGCCCAAGGTGTAAACCTCGCCGACGTCGATGGGGCGTTTAAGGCCCTGTTCGGCGAAGGCGAAATGGCGGTCGGCGCGATCCGCGTCGCCGATCTCCCGGGCGAGTTCGTAGGCCTTGGCGTGGAGGAACGGGTCGTTGCTCCGCGAGAGAAGCTCCTCATAAGCAGCTAGCGATTCTAAGAGCTGGCCACGGGCCTCCAAGACTTCGGCCTGATGGATCTTGAGTTCGACGTGCAGGGGGTCAAGCTGGGCAGCTTGCTCCAGAAAGGGAACGGCCCGGCCGGCCTGCCCGGAGTCGATCCACACGCCGGCGATCTGTACCAGCGCCCAAGCAATGAGATCATTGACCTTCCGGGCCTTGGCGGCATCGGCGGCGCGGGCGAAGGCGGCGGCGGCCTCTTCCTTTTTTCCCTGGGACTTGAGGAGTACGCCGCGGGCCGCGGCGAGATGAAAATCGCCGGTACCATCGGCCCGGGTGGCAAGGAGCTTCTCGGCGTCGGGGCCTTCACCCAAGGCGAGATAGGCCTCGACCATCCCCGCGATGACCGCGGAATCGTTTGGCTCCGATTCCAGGACTTTGCGTCCCCACTCGAGGGCCTCCGCAAAACGATGGCGATAGTTGCACAGGGCGGACAGCGCGGCGTAGGCGGGCAGGTTGGGTTGAATCTCGATGGACTTGAGCAGAGCTTCCTCGGCTCTGGCTAGGGGCGAAGGGTCGTGCGTGTCCTTGGCCTTGTCGAAGCAGGCGACGGCGAGCTGCACGTAAACGGGATAGAGCTTGGGATCGGCGGTGAGCTTGCGGGTGTAGTAGTCGATGCGCTCGTCGGGCGTGGGTTTGGGCGGGGGTTGCTGATCTGCGCGGCCGAGGACTGCGCTGAGAAAAAGAAGGCAAGGGCAGACCGATCGTTGCAACGCAACGGCTCGGCAGGGGCGACGCGACCAAGGCCGAAGCGTCGCCCGCCCTCCTGCCAGCCTTGACCGAGGACTATTCGCGGCGTCGGGCATGGCGGGCAAGCATAACCGCCAGCCCCAGGATTGCAGCAGCCGCGCCCACGCCGGAGAACGCCGGTACGGGTGGCGGCTCCAGTCCTCGGGCAAAGCCCAGGTAGGGGAAGTCCACCAGGAAGGGCACGTCGTTGGCCGAGGGGAACGGGGCGTCGTTTCCGGTCACCCGCGGGTCGCCTACGAGATCGACCACGTCATCGGTCAACTCACGGCCATTGGGGAACTGGGCCGCGTAGGCCGTGTTATAGATCACGACATCCGGGGGCACGCCCATCACCGCGTTATGCTGGCTCGGATGCATGGAGTTCATGGCGTCGTTCTCGGAGAACATGTTGCGCAGCGCCCGACCGGCGAGTTCCTGAAAATCCCCGGCCACGTCAGGCACGTGCGAAGTTGCCCAGATCAGCAGCGTCGGCTGCGAGGCGATCACGTCCGCCAGCGGTAAGTCGATGACCACCGCGGCGATGGTGCGCCCCTGCCGGGGGCCGCGTATGAAGGGATCGTCGCGCAAGCCGGCGTAGATGCGCATCCGTTCCCGGGCGGCGAGGGAAAGCCCCGTGGTTGTAAGCTGCGGCGTCACGCCGTCGGGAAACTTCACCTGGAACATGATGTCCTCGGAGATGCCGGCGGGGTTCATGACCGTGCCGCCGTAGGTGGTGCGATCCGAGGCATTGCTGAAATCGACGGCGCAGTCGCGGTCGATCATGATCTTTAGGGTCATGTCCGAGGGGAACAGGTATGACGTGGCCCCCACGGGAATGGCCGGATTCGTACACACGCTGAGCACGAGCCGCTGATCACGCACGAAGGTGTGCAGGTCGGTGATGAGCGCGTCACGACGATTGGCATTGACCAGGGCGGGTGTGTCACCATGGTCGGCGGCATGAACAGCTGGGATGGCCGCCGCCATGAGCACGACCACCGGCCTAAACGAAAAAGGATTCCTCTGCGCCTTGCTTGTCATAGCTTCCCCTCCGCGCCGTCGCGCGTAAACGCCTTGGCTGATTGCAGCCGCTCCCGAAGGCTCAAGCATAGCGGTTGCGACCGAGGGGGTTCAAGTGAATTGTGCCCGCGGGGTGCCTTCAGCCGGCGCTGCTCGCCCGCGGGGGCTTCCTCATAAGGGGCGTTTGCCGAGCATTCTCGACGAAATTATCAGACGAGGATGTTCACTAGTCGGCCTTTTACCACGATCACCTTGCGAATCGGCTTGCCCGCGATGGCAGCAGCGACCTTGGCGTCGGCCAAGGCGGCCTCCTGCAGAATGGCATCGTCGGCATCAGCGGGGACACGGACGCGAGATTTGAGCTTCCCACCGATCTGCACGGCGATCTCGACCTCCTCGTCGCGGGCGAGACTGGCGTCGTAGGCGGGCCAAGATTCATGGGCCAGCGAGCGGGCGTGCCCCACGCGTGCCCAGAGTTCCTCGGCCAGGTGGGGGGCGAACGGAGCCACGAGCAGGACGAAGGGCTCCAGCACGGCGCGGGGTCGCGGCGACATCGGAGTCAGGGCATTGACGAAGTCGAAGATCGCGGCGATCGCGGTGTTGAACTTCAGTTGCTCGATGTCGTCGCCGACGCGCTTGATGGTCTTGTGGAGCACGCGCAGAGCCGCCTCCTGCGGCGCCGCATCGGTGAGCGCCGAGCTGAGGGCGCCTGTCTCTTCATCGATGAACAAGCGCCAGATGCGCTGGCAGAGCTTGTGCAGGCCCGGCACGTCGCGAGTGTTCCAGGGTTTGGACGTCTCCAGCGGACCCATGTACATCTCGTAAAGGCGGAAGGTGTCGGCCCCGTATTGGCTGATGATTTCGTCGGGGTTGACCACGTTCCTAAGCGCCTTGCTCATCTTAGCGACGATGCGCTCGACAGGTTCGCCCCTGTCGCGGCTCACGTATTTGTCCTCGCCGCGCTCCTCGACGGCATCGGGGCCGAGGATCATGCCGCGTCGGTCGCGATAGGCGAAACTCTGGATCATGCCCTGGTTGAAGAGCCTCATGAAGGGCTCGCGGGTGTGGGCGTGACCCAGATCGTAGAGCACCTTGTGCCAGAACCTGGCATAGAGCAGGTGCAGGACGGCGTGCTCCGCCCCGCCCACGTAGAGGTCCACGGGCATCCAGTAGCGTTCGGCGTTGGCGTCACAGAAGGCCCGATCGTTATGCGGGTCGATGAATCGCAGGTAGTACCAGCACGAGCCGGCCCACTGGGGCATGGTGTTAAGGTCGCGGCGCAGGGTCCTGCCATCACGGGTGACAAGCTTCCACTGCTTGGCGCGCCCGAGGGGCGGCTCAGGCAGAGACATCGGATTCACCGAGGGCGTAGGATGGAAGTCGTCCATCGCGGGCAACTCGACCGGCAACTCCTCATCGGGCACGAGGATGGTTCCCTCATCGTCCGAGTGGAGCACCGGGAAAGGCTCGCCCCAGTAGCGCTGCCGGCTGAAGAGCCAGTCGCGGAGTTTGTAGTTGACTGCGCCGCGCCCTAATCCCACCTGCTCCAGCCAAACGGTGATCTTCTTCTTGGCATCGTGCGTGGACAATCCGTTGAGATCACAGACCTCGCCTGCAAGGCTGCTCCTCGTGTCTGGTGAAGGCGAGTTGACGGCCGTGCCCTCTTCGACGAACGCCGCACCCCAGGAGCGCGGATGGTGGACGTAATGCTCGATGAGGCGATCGATGCCCACGCGTTCGTGGAGGACGGTGGAGGTTTTTTCGGCGAGGCTCTCGGCCTGCCCTCGGTGGGCTGCAATGGCCTCGCGAAGATCAGGGGCCTCGCGGGAGAGGCGGTCGAACCCTTCCGCGGCGGCGTGTTCGGCGCGGGCTGCCAGGAGGGCGATGTGTTCATCGATCCACTCGGGTGTAGGTTTGACCACGGCCACGATGGGCAGCTCAAACGCGCACGCGAACTCGAAGTCGCGGGTGTCGCTGCCCGGCACGGCCATGATGGCCCCGGTGCCGTAGCCCATGAGTACGTAGTCGGCGATCCAAATGGGGATCTTCCAGCCGTTGACCGGATTGATCGCGTAGGCGCCGGTGAAAACGCCGGTTTTTTCCTTGCTTTCCGCGGTGCGGGCGAGATCGCTCTTGCGTCGGGCGGCCTCCACGTAGCGGGTCACCTCGTCGCGATGCTCGGGCGTGGTGATTGAGTCCACCAGGGGATGCTCCGGCGCCAGCACCATGTACGTGGCCCCGAACAACGTGTCCGGGCGAGTGGTGTAGATGCGAATGCCCTCGTCGTGTCGCTTCCGCTCCACGCTCGGATCGGATGACTGAGCCAGCGGGAACACGACTTCCGCGCCCACACTCTTGCCGATCCAGTTGCGTTGCATGAGCTTGATGGGCTCGGGCCAGTCGACGTCTTCGATATCCGTGAGCAGGCGTTCGGCGTATCTGGTGATGCGTAGCATCCATTGTTTGAGAGGCCGGCGGTAGACGGGATGCCCGCCGCGATCGCTGCGCCCTTCGTTGTCCACCTCTTCATTCGCCAGCACCGTCCCCAGGGCGGGGCACCAGTTCACCGGGACTTCGTCCAGGTAGGCGAGGCGTTGGCCGTCGAGGGTTTCCCGCTTTTGCCGTGTCGACAACTGCGACCATTCCCGCCGACTGGGGTGTGGGGCTTGGATGATCTCGCCCTGCGCCCCCACGCCCCACTGGCCGGATTCGAGCTTGGCGATGAGTTCACGGATGGGCCTGGCCCCGCCGACTTCGCTGCGTCCGTCAGGGGCCGTCCAGCGCAGCTCGGGGTCGTACCAGCTATCGTACATGCGGGCGAACATCCACTGCGTCCACTTGTAGTAGCGAGGATCGCACGTGGCGAGTTCACGGCTCCAGTCGTACGAGAAGCCGAACATGCGGAGCTGCCGCCGATACATCTCGATGTTCTTCTGCGTGGTCACCGCGGGGTGGACGTTGGTCTCCACCGCATACTGCTCGGCGGGCAGCCCAAAGGCATCGAAACCCATGGGGTGCAGGATGTTGTAGCCCCGCATGCGCTTGTACCGGGCCACGATGTCCGTGGCGCAGTAGCCTAAAGGGTGCCCCACGTGCAGGCCCGCCCCGCTGGGGTAGGGAAACATGTCGAGGATGTAGAACTTGGGCCTGCTGGTGTCGGCGCCCGGCTCGCCGGGATTGGGGACGCGGAAGGTCTGGTTCTTCTCCCAATGAGCCTGCCACTTGGCCTCGATGGCGGTGAAGTCATAGCGCCCGGGCCTCTTGTCTGCGTCGCTTGTCATCCCGGGCGTACTATAACAGAACCACGACCGTCAGGGAGCGCGCCCGGGAACAGTACTGCGACCGGCTTGATTTCCATAGAAGAGCACGAACACGACGACCCGCCCGGGGGGCGCATCGAACGTCTCAAGGTACGACGGTCACGGTTCCAAACTGACGGAAATGCTCATCGAAGGCAAAGGCGTGCGTGATACCCAGCCGCTCCATCACCACGCGGCTGATGCAATCCGTGAAACTCCATTCCTTGTCGCGGAAGGACACGAAGATGTTCCAAGCAGATTGGACATCAGTCGGCGTGACCCACTCGATCCGTGCCGCGGCCTCGCTGAGTAATTCCGCGCCGATTTCCAAAGCGCGACGGCCTTTGCCACGGACGCGCAGGACCGTGAGCAACTCGTCGATCGTTTAGTCCGTTACCAGCAGGTCCTCGCGGTTCGCCCGAAGCCATCGTGAGGCCGTTTCGTGGTCCGGATCCCGCGGAACCAACGCGGCGTACCAGGCGCTCGTATCTGCGAAGATCACACCGAGTTTCGCCTCGCGGGCCGTACAGCACGGCATCGTGATCGCGTGCGGAGAAGCCATCGGAGGGTGCCAAAACGGGAAGGGCCGCAATCTGAGCAATCCGTTCGGCCACCCGCTCAGGGGAGTCGGGTCTTCGACGTTCGACCCCTGGACGCAGGGATCGCGCTACTCTCTCGATCAGCTCAAGCTTCTCGGCGTCGCTCATCGTGTCGATGGCCTGCTCGATATCCTGTCGCAGTCGATCGTGCATACCAGATAAGCATACCCCGCCGGCAGCGAGTAAGTCAAAGGGGCGGGCGACGAGGCCCGCTCTCGTCAGGCGGTGGCGTAGCGGTTGGCTTTTTCTTCGCACCGGTCGTTGAACTGCACGCCGACGCGGTGGTGCATCCCTCCGACGTACATGCAATTGCGCACTATGCCATCGAGGAACGGGCGACCGGGGAGAATGGAGAAATGGGCGCGAATCTTTGTCCCTGCGTGGAGGAACTGGCGGTACACGAAGCTGAACCCGCCGACGGAGATATCGTGGGTGGTCACCTCGACGGTGCGCGGTTTGCCATCAGGATCCTCGAGGACCAGAACGAGCGAGGTCACCCATGGGCGGCGTTCGGCGGTACGTTCGTTGGGCGAACCGCGCTTCTTGCCGAGCCGCTCGTGCAGTTGATCGATGACTTCCTTGGGCGTCGCCTCGGTCGCGGCGGCGGGGGTCGCGGCGGGAGCATCAGCTTGCGGTACAGATGTGTTATCTGTTGAGGTCATGGGTCGTCCACTTCTTGCACAGACACGATCGTGACGAGCGCCGTCGGTCGTCTATCGTCAATTCCGCGGGCAATCCGCTTAGCCTTAAGGGTAATCGGCAGAGGCACAGAGTCAGCCACGCCCCGCGGCGGCGATGGATTATCGGAGGACAATGGTTTTCGGCCTTACTTCAGCGATCGTTGTTGCTTGCCGATGCTCAGCATAAGGGAGCACGCCTCAGCGCCTGGCAGCGCAGGCGTGCAGCACTGCGCATGGATTTACTCACGATTGAAGAGGTTGCGGGTTTGCTGCGCGTTTCGCGGCACACCGTCTATCGCCTGGCCTTACGGGGGGATATTCCCGGACAGAAGGTGGGGCGGCACTGGCGCTTCATCCGTGAAGACCTGCTGCAGCATCTTCGGCAGCAGAGCGCCGAGCGCATGGCGGGCGCTGCGCCTGCAGACGGGCGGGATGGCGGGCAAGAGGCGGCGGGGACCTAGCGATGCGAACCACCTTGAAATCGCGCGTCCTCCATTTCGCTGTTTTGGGGCTGGCGGCGGGGGGTGCCCTCATCTCGGCCAAGCTCCTCATGGATCATGACGGCGGCTGGGCCATGGGCTCAGGCGCCGGGGGCTTCCTATGGGGCTTGTGCGAGTTGGCCGGCGTGCCGAGCGTCAGTTGCGCGGACGTGGTCGCGAGTCGATGGGGGTCCTTTGACGTCGTTCTCGCACAGCGTCACCTCCTCGTACCCACCTCGTTCGTGGGTTTGGCGTACTTCGTGGGACTTCTTATCTGGCTGGCGATGGTGCCCGCGGGCGGCGCCCGGTGGGTGTCGCAGGTCACGCTCGCGCTGGTCACAGGGGGCCTCTCGGTTTCCATCATGCTGCTCGTGGTCATGTTCGTGTCCCTTAAGCACTGGTGCCCGCTGTGCTTGGGTGCTCACGTGGCCAACGGCATCATCTTCCTGCTCTGCCTGGCGCGCGCCAGAGGGGAGTCCGCTTCGCAGTGCGCGATCAACGCCTGGTCGGATACGCGAAGATGGGCCCGTGCTGCCCTGACGACGTACGCCCTCGTCGTGATCCTTCTGTTTGGCTACTACGACTCCTCGCGGGCCGCGCGGCGACAGTTCCGCAAGGCCATGGGCTTCGAGGCCATGGTCGCATCGATTCAGAGGGATGCGGACCTCATGCTCCGTGAGTTCAATGCCCAGCCCGTGCATGGCGAGCTACTGCAAGATTACGTCGCCAACGGTGGCGAAGATGTTTCCTTGATCGCCTTCGAAACGCAGGGGTGTTCGGCGTGTCGCTGTTTCGCGAAGCGCTGGAAGAGCAGCTTCGGCGAGGCCTTTGGGCGCGACGCCTGCCTCCAGCGTTGGGACACGAAAACGCATGCGGACCTCGCGGAGCGTTTGGAGGTCACCTCGACTCCGGCGGTGTTCCTGAACGGCCGGCGAGTGCCTGACCTCTGCCTGGACAGCTACGTCTTCTGGGCAGCCGTCGGCAAGGAGCCGGCGCCCGCCGGCGGAGTTGCAGACGCTCGTGTGTTCCCGGAGGCGGAGGGCCCGCCATGACCG
>SBAX01000174.1 GCA_005240095.1 Phycisphaera mikurensis | reverse complement strand
ATGCCTACGAGCGAATCTTCCGGGAACTGATTCGCGCCGCGATTCGGGAGGGTACCTTCGGCGACGTGGACGAGAAGTTCGCGGCGCTGCTGGTGCTCTCTTCGATCAACTGGATCTATCAGTGGTATCGGCCGGACGGTCCGATGACGCCGGAGGAGATCGCCCGGAAGATCACGGACCTGTTGTTCAATGGTCTCAAGCGGGGGATGGCGTAGAAGTACCAAATACCAAGGACCAAGGACCAAGCGTGAAAAGCGAAGCCGTGGCCAACCTGGGGCCTTGATGATTGCTTCTTCGGCGTTCGGGAGAACGAGCGATGGTTGTGGCTGTTGAGAAGAACCTGGGAGGCCTGTCATCCGCAGAGTATGAGCGGCGCCTGGAAAAGTTTGAGGCGCGGATAAACCGCGGAGAGAAGATCGAACCCGCGGATTGGATGCCCGACGACTATCGCCAGCAGCTCATTCGCCTGATCCACGTACACGCGAACAGCGAGATCTGCGGGGCCCTGCCCGAGGGCCGGTGGATTCCGCACGCTCCGACCTTCAAGCGCAAGCTGGCCCTGCTGGCCAAAGTCCAGGACGAAGTCGGCCACGGGCAACTGCTCTACCGCGCTGCGGAGACGCTCGGCCCCTCGCGGGAGCAGATGATCGAGGACCTGATCAGCGGAAAGTCGAAGTTCTCGAACGTGTTTCATTATCCTGCTGAGACGTGGGCGGACGTGGCCATCATCGCCTGGCTCATCGACGCCGCGGCAATCATCAACCAGACCATGATGGCCGAGGGGTCCTATGGCCCCTATGCCCGGGCGCTCAAACGCATCTGCTATGAAGAAGCGTTCCACATGAAGCACGGGTACGAGATGTGCGTGGTGCTGGCCAACGGCACGAAAGTGCAGCGGGACATGCTCCAGGACGCCCTCAACCGCTGGTGGACGCCGATCATGATGTTCCATGGGCCGTCAGATAAGGAATCCAAGCACACCGCCCAGCTTGTGCGCTGGAAGGTGAAGCTCAAGACCAATGACGAGCAGCGGCAACAGTTCCTCAAGCAGTTTGTGCCCAAGATGCTGGACCTGGGAATGAAGATTCCCGACAAGAGCCTGCGTTACGACAAGGCCAGCGACACGTGGCTGTATGACGATCCGGATTGGAATGAATTCAAGAAGGTGGTCAACAACGGCGGGCCGGTGTCGCAGGAGCGCGTCGAAGCCCGCCGCCTTGCCCACCGCGACGGCCAGTGGGTCCGCGAAGCACTCGCCGCCGCGGCGGAGAGAAAGCCGGTCCCGATGCCGCCCACCAACTGACTGTCTACGAAGGATTGAGGAACCAACCGCGGAGGTCAAGCAACGCGATGCCGAAGACCAAAGGGCACATCCGACTCGTCAGCAGCGTCATCATGCAGGCGAAAGTCATTCGCAGTCCACGGTTGCTGTTCGTCCTCGCGCTGGTCAATCTCCTCGCTGGGAACGTCGCCGCCGATCCGGCAACGGTCAATCTGCGGTCAGGGACTGCCGTCAGGTTCGCAACCGTTACGCAGGCGCGAAAAGTACTCAGCGAAAGAGATGAATTCATAAACCGGCTGACTCCCTTTGACCGAGCAGTCCTGTTGAAATCCGTCGAACCCGTTTCAACAGAGGAATTCGTAGCCTTTGCCGCTGCCCAAGTGGAGGAATGGACGCCAGCCGAAGTCGAAAGGCTTACGCCGCTTATCGAATCCGTTGGAACCAAGGTTTCCTGGGTCACCCTTTCCTTCCCGAACGAGGTTCTGCTGATCAAGACCACGGGCAGAGAGGAAGGCGGCAATCCCTACACGCGATCCAACGCCATCATTCTTCCGTTGTTCGCTATCAGCTTTCCCGTGGAGCTTCTCGAAGAGGTGTTCCTCCACGAGTTGTTTCATGTCCTTTCGCGTTACCACCCGGAGCTTCGAGACCGCCTCTACTCCATCGTAGGTTTCCGAACGTGCCAGGAGATCGAGCTGCCGGCCTCTTTGACCGCACCCAGGATCACGAACCCTGATGCGCCTGTGCTCAACGTGGTCATCGAGGTCGAATTCGAGAATCAAAAACGGTGGGTCGCTCCACTTTTGCTGTCATCCGTCGCGGACGTGGCCCAGGCCAAAGACCGTCCATTCCCAATGGGTCTCCTGGATTTCCGACTTCTGGAAGTCGAGGAGTCGGGCGAACGTTTCGTTCCCCAGCTCAAACAGGGTCAGCCTTCGCTTTTTAGACTGGAGCAAGTCAGCGGCTACCTTGAGAAGACGGGCACAAATACTCCGTACGTCATCCATCCCGAGGAAATCCTGGCGGATAATTTTGCGTTCGCGGCCAACGGCGCAGAGAACCTGCCGTCAGAACAGGTGGTGAAGAAACTACGCGAGTTGTTATCTCGGTGAGGGTGAGGAATCGGCAGGCGACAATCGGACATGACCGACACGCAGTGGAAAGTATTTGAGGTTTTTCACCAGCAGGCGCGGGGAGAGCCGCACGTGCACGTGGGGTCGATCCATGCGCCGGACGCGGAGATGGCTCTTATTCTGGCGAAGGAGCAGTATTCGCGCCGGCAGGCCTGCGTGAACCTCTGGGTCGTCCCCGCCGAGGCGATCCTGGCAACCGCCTACGAGAACGACGACATCTTCGAACGGGCCACGGACAAGAGCTATCGCGAGTCGTGGGGGTATAAGACGCCCAAGACGATTACGACCAGCGACGAAGCGACGAAGCGACGAAGCGACGAAGGGTAAGGATATGGACACCAAGGCGTTTCAATCCCTCGATTGCCTTCCGGGCACACTTCGCGAGGCGGTGATCAACCTTCTCTATCGTCTCGCGGACGACGAGCTGGTGATCGGGCATCGCAACTCGGAGTGGACGGGGCATGCGCCCATCCTGGAGGCCGACATCGCCTTTTCCTCCATGGCCCAGGACGAGATGGGTCATGCCCAGGCCTACTACCAGATGCTCCATCAGTTGGGCGAGGCCGATCCCGACACCCTGGCCTTCGGGCGAAAGCCGCGGGAGTTCCGCTGCGCGGCCCTGGTGTGCCTTCCCAAGGGTGATTGGGCCTTCAGCGTGCTGAGGCAGTTCCTCTACGACGCGGCCGAGACCGTTCGCCTGACCGCCTTCGTCGAGAGCACGCTGGTTCCCCTCGCCCAGCTCGCTACCAAGCTGCGGGGGGAAGAAAAATACCACCTCATGCATGGGCGAAGTTGGGTCTTGAAGCTGGGCGTCGGCACCGAGGAGAGCCGTGGCCGGATGCAGGCGGCGCTGGATGTGGCGTACTCCTGCGCCTTGGGCCTGTTTGAGCCCACAGAGTTCGATGAGCCCCTCGCCCAGGCGGGGATCGCCCCGCGGGAGTCGGAGCTTCGACGGCAATGGGAATCGGCCGTCGCCCCCGTCCTGGCCGATGCGGGCCTGCACGTTTCCGAGGCCGCCAAGCCGGTTTACGGGGGCCGTGTGGGCCGACACCCGGAGGCGCTCAAGCAACTGCTCGACCAGCTTCAACTGGTCTACAACATCGATCCGACGGCGAAATGGTGAGCGAAACGCAGAAACGCAGAAACCGAACAGCGACAAGGATTGTCGATTGTCGATTGTCGATTGTCGATTGTCGATTGGATGCCGGAGCTGCGGGCGGATCGAGTGTCGCCAATCGCAAATCGCCAATCCTCCGCGCCCTTGAGTCCGTCACCGATCCCGAGATTCCTGTCCTTTCGATCGTCGACATGGGGATGGTTGCGCATGTGCGCATCGAGAGGGAAAAGATCGCCGTGGACATCACGCCGACGTTCGTGGGCTGCCCGGCGGTAGGACTGATCCGCGAGAGCGTCGCAGCCGCTCTAGCGGCCGTCGGGGAGACCGATGTGACCGTTAACATCGTCTTCGATCCGCCGTGGACGTCGGACCGCATCACGCCCGCGGGACGCGAGAAGCTGCGCGAATTCGGCGTGGCCCCGCCGGGCCCGCGTTGTGGTGCAGGGCAGCTCACGGAGCCCACCCACGTGCCCTGTCCCTTCTGCGGGTCACTGGTGACGGAGCTGGAGTCACTCTTCGGCCCCACGCTGTGCCGGTCGATCCATTACTGCCACCGGTGTTTGCAATCCTTCGAGCATTTCAAACCTGTTTGAGCCGCGGTACTTATCGGTCCAAACGCCTGGGCCAGCCTCCCCGGCTACAATAGGGACGCGGTTTCGGATGGGGGAGAGAATGACCCAACGCAGGGCGGGCGGTTCCTTCGCAATCCTGGTAGTGCTTTGCTGGCCGGGGCTGGCTGTCGCCGACACGCCTCTAACCACGATCCGCATTGCGAGCGGACTGAGCTTTCCGGTCTTCGTCACCCACGCGCCCGGCGACTTCAAGCGTCTCTTCATCGTCGAGCAACGAGGCAAGATCAAGATCCGAAAGAACGGCGCCGTCATGCCGACTCCGTTTCTGGACGTGGACCCAATCTCTTCATCCACGAATGAGCGGGGGCTGCTTGGCTTGGCATTCCACCCGGACTACCCGAACAACGGGCGGTTCTTCGTCTTCTACACGGACAATGTCGGGACCATCGTGGTGGCTCGATATGTCGTCTCCGGCGACCCGGACGTGGCAGATCCGCAGGGTACGGTGGTTCTGACCATTCCGCATCCGCTTACCAATCACAACGGTGGTTGGATCGGCTTTGGACTGGACGGCTTCCTCCGTATCGCCGTGGGGGATGGCGGGTGGACTCAAATAAGCAATCCCGACCCGTCCAACAACGCGCAAACGACGACCAGCAGCCTGCTCGGGAAAATCCTGCGAATCGACGTTGATGGAGATGATTTCCCGGGCGATGCGAACAGGAACTATGCGATTCCGCCGGACAACCCGTTCATTGGCATTACCGGCGATGACGAGATCTGGGCGTACGGCCTGCGGAATCCGTGGCGATGCGCCTTCGACTCGCTGAGCGGCGATTTCTACATCGGCGACGTTGGGCACTCCGATTGGGAGGAAATCAATTTCGAACCCGCGGCGTCGGGCGGTGGACGGAACTACGGTTGGAAGTGCATGGAGGGAACGCATTGTTCGGGCTACGGCGGATGTTCCTGCGACGATGAATCCTTGGTCCCGCCGATTCATGAGTACGAGCACGCCATTTCGGGCGTAGCCTATGCTGTCACCGGGGGAGAGGTGTATCGAGGTTGCGCGATTCCTGACCTTACCGGCGCATACTTCTTCGCCGACTACTACCGCGAAACAATCTGGAGCTTGCTGGACCCGGAGGGCACGCCGTCCATCACCAACCGCACAATGGAACTCGTGCCCGCGATCGGGAACATCGACGCCATATCTTCGTTTGGAGTCGATGCCGCCCGTGAGGTGTATGTCTGTGATCATCAAGGGGGCGAGGTCTTCAAGATCGTGCCGGATGTTGCGATGGCGATCGCGGACAGCGATCCACCGGCGGGCGCCATCGACGCGCGACGGCCCATCGATCCCGACACGGGTGATCCGCTCGGATGGTCCAGCGTATCGTTGACCTTCACGCAATCGGTTGCCTGCCTTACCGAACTTGACTTTTTCACCATTCAGCAAGGTGGAACTGGGTCGCCTCCGCTTGTCGCTGCTGTGACGCAAACTGCACCCGATCAGGTTGATATCACGCTCGCCGCGCCGCTCAAGGTACGAGCCCGCTCCACGCTCACTTATGAAACCGGCGGCGTGAGCGTGCAATGGGGCGTTCTGCCAGGGGATGTGGATGCCAACGGCATGACCGAAGTCGCAGATGTGACCCTCTTGGCGGGAATCCTGGCGGGCAGTGGGACGGTCGGACCCATCTGGTCCGTGGACATCGATCGATCGACACTGATCACGCCGGCGGACCTGCTTGATGCCGTCGATCTGCTCGTCGGCGCGGGGTTCTATGACGCGTTTCTTGGCGCGACGTTACCCTGATCGAAGCGCGGAATCGCTCCGAGAAGCGCGCCGCAGTGGGTACCGACAAGCCTCCAACAAAAAATTTTTTGAAATTTTTTTACCGTGTGACCTGCCGATCGCAACGGCCAAACGATCGTGTCCATCGTCGCGCCCCGCGGGCGCTTTCCTCGAGAGATGGGACTCGCCGCGCGCGTCCTGCGGCGTTGTAGCGCGGTGCAAGGCGGCGCACCGACGGGCGCTTCCGTGCCCGTTGAGTGCCATGTTCGTGGCACTCCCTCATCGCTCGTTGAGCGGCGGGCCCGGCCCGGTTTCCCTTCCCGCGGTCGGGTTCCACTGAGCGCGCGGATTTGCCTTGTTTTTAAGGGTTTTGTCGACTCGGCCGAGATTTGGGCCGGAAATCATCGGCCTCCCGCCGAGCACCGCCCATAGCAGCCGGAAAAGCCCGCGCGGAACTTGGCCAGAGCCTCATGGGCTCTTGGCGCGGGGCCCCTCGTGCCAGGCTCAGGCACTGCGACCTGCCCCCGGCACGCCTCCCTGAATCCGGGGGTGAGACAGGCGGTTGACACCTGAGATTGACGCTCGTTCGGTGCGATCGAAGGGGTGGTATTCCGATCGCGCCGGCCCCCTATCCATGGGTGGTTCGGCAAGATTTCCTTTGACATGGTGCAGCGAGCGTGTAGTATTTCATCCAGAAAGGAGGTGACGTCTATGGCTAAGAAACGCAAAGCTGCAAAGAAGAAAGGCGGCAAGAAGAAGAAGAGATCAAAGAAGACCGCCATGAGATGATCCGGTGCCTCGCGGCCCGATGACATGACGCACCTGCTCACGCTGGCGCTGACTTTCGCCACGGCGGTCGTCAGTGGTTGAGCGCGAATGTCATCTCTGGGCGCGGCACGAAACGGACGAGGCGGAAGGTGTTGCTCGCCACGGCGGCACCTTCCGCCTGTTCTTTGCGCTTACCTTGCTTGACCCCAACGTCCCAGGGACTGCCCCACGCCCAGTTTTGACGCTACAATAGCGATGCGAGCGGGTTTACGATACATAACCCTCGTATTGACAATACCTTATGTCGCTTCCAGTCGTTGCCATCGTCGGTCGTCCCAATGTGGGCAAGAGCAGCCTGTTCAACACCATTTCCGGGCGGCGGACCAGCATCGTTGAGCCGACGCCGGGCGTGACTCGAGATCGTGTGTCCGCTGTCTGTGATATCGATGAGGCGTACTTCGAGCTTGTGGACACCGGGGGACACGGGATTGTCGACCGGGACGATCTGAGCGCTGATGTCGAACGACAAATCCGCTTTGCCATCGATCAAGCTACGCTGATCTTGTTTGTGGTGGATGCTCGGGAGGGAATCAACCCCCTTGACCGGAGCACCGCCGAGTTGCTCCGCACGCGGGCGGAATACGTCCGGTTGGTTGCCAACAAGGTGGACGAGCCTCACCTGGAGGCCGCCGTGGGTGAATTCGCCAAGCTCGGCTATGGCGAGCCCATTTCGGTCAGTGCTCTGAACGGGAGCGGCAAGTGGGCCCTGCTGGAGACGATCCGCGGGGCGGTGGCCGGCCTATCCGAGGAGCGACCGGCCGACCCGGTGATGAAGATCGCCCTGGTCGGGAAGCGCAATGCGGGCAAGAGCACGTTCATCAACGCCCTGGCCGGCGAGCCACGGGTGATCGTCAGCGAGATCCCCGGCACCACACGCGACAGCATCGATGTGCGTTTCGAGAAGGATGGACGGACATTGGTTGCCATCGATACCGCCGGTGTCCGCAAGAAGGCCAAGATCGCCGACGACATCGAGTTTTTTGCTTACTCGCGAGCCTTGGACTCCATCCAGCGGGCCGACGTCGTCCTGCTCCTGATCGACGCCACCGAGCCGGTCGGGCAGGTCGACAAGCGCCTCGCCCTGACCATTTCACAGGAATACAAGCCCTGCATCCTGGTCATCAACAAGTGGGACCTGGCCAAGGACCGCACTTCGACGGAGAAGTTCGGGGAGTACCTCGGGAAGGTGCTGCCGGCCATGGACTATGCCCCCGCGGCGTTTACCTCCGCCCTCGATTCGCGAAACATCGATTCCACCATCGATTTGGCCAGCGCGCTTTCCAAGCAGGCCCGCACCCGTGTGTCCACGGGGACCCTCAACCAGGCCCTGCAGGAGGCCCTCGCCGCCCATCCGCCCTCGGCCAAGAAGGGCCGGGCGGCCAAGTTCTTCTACGCTACGCAGATCGCGGTCCAGCCGCCCACCATCCTGCTTTTCGTCAACGATCCGGAGCTGGTGACCCAGGAATACGAGCGTTTTTTGCTCAATCGCTTCCGGGAACGTTTGCCCTTCGGCGAAGTCCCGATACGATTGGCATATCGGCGGCGCCGCGAGCGTGTGCCGGCGTCCGCCCCGCGATCCCGCATGCGTCGGGGTTCTAAGCGCTAAGGAAGACCTACCCGTGCCCATCGAACTTCATTGCCCGCAATGCGAGAAGCTGATCCGAGCCCCGGACAACGCCGGCGGCAAGCACGGCAAATGCCCGTACTGCGACACCAAGGTCTACATCCCCGTTCCTTTTGCGGACAACGACCTTCTGGCGTTGGCGCCCGTGGATGAGGAAGAGGAGCGCCGCGCCGAAAAGGAGCGCCAGGAGGCGCTTCGCTACACGACCACGATGGACAAGGACGCCGATCTCAAGGTCGTCCCGGACGAGCCTCCTGCCGCCCGGGGACCCGCGCGGCGGCCCGAAGCGCCTGGCGAGGTGATCGAGGTCGGTGAGCTTGTGGAGAGCTTCATCATCGCCATGCGGGACTCCAAGCTGGACGAAGCTGATCGCATCGCCCGGCAGCTAAAACGAGCCGGAGCCCGAGCTCGGGACCACGTCGAGGGCATGCTCTTGGATCCGACTCCGCCGCCGATCGAAGGCGTACCTCGGCCCCTCGTCCAGGGTTTCCTCAAGGCCCTCCTGGAGCGCCTGTAGGCGTATCTCCGTTTCGCAAGTCGTGTGAGGGATGAGGGCGCTCCCAGCTCGGTGGCGGACTTTGGTTCAGCCCCGTTCACGGGGCTTTCCGCGCAGCGGTTTCAGGCCAGTCCTTTTAAGGCTGGTCGAGCGACCGCGCCGTTCCTTTTTCCGTCAGGCCGTTTCAACGGGTTGTGCGCCGACGACCGCCGAAAAGGGGAAGCCCGTTGAAACGGGCTGAACTACCAGGGACGCCTCGTTCCTGACCAGCCGTAAACGGCTGGCCTGCACCGCCTTCGGCGGGAAAGGCCGGTGAACCGGCCTGCGCCACCGTTTTGATTGCGACCTGGACCCACGAGATACCGGGCACAGCCGTGCGTCGATGGGCTCCACCAACCCCCGCATCGCACGCTACAATCGCTGGTTGTGACCGCGCTCCTGGGCATTGAAACCTCCTGCGATGAGACCTCTGCGGCCGTGGTGGTCGACGGGGTGGATGTGCGCAGCAACATCGTGGCTTCGCAGGTCGATCTGCACGCCAAGTATGGCGGGGTCGTGCCGGAGATCGCCTCGCGGGCCCACATCGAGCGGTTGGACAGCGTCATCGAAGAGGCGATGTCCATAGCCAAGGTGACGCCGAACGACATCGATGCCGTGGCGGTGACCAATCGCCCGGGTCTGGTGGGGGCGCTGGTGATCGGCCTGACCGCCGCTAAGACGCTGAGCTGGGCGTGGGGCAGGCCGCTCGTCGGTGTGGATCACATCCGCGCCCATGCCTACAGCCCGGCCATCGGGCTGCCCGCCCCGCTCTGGCCGGCCGTGGCCCTGATCGTTTCCGGCGGGCATACGTCGCTTTTTCTGGTGGAAGGGCCGACGTCCATCGAGTTGCTCGGGGCCACCCTCGACGATGCTGCCGGAGAGGCCTTCGACAAGGTGGCCACTATCCTGGGGCTGGGCTATCCCGGCGGGCCGCTGGTGGAGAAACTGGCCCGTGGCGGCGATCCCAAGGCCATCGATTTTCCCCGCACCATGCTCGAACCGCACTCCCTGGACTTTTCGTTTTCGGGGATCAAGACGGCCGTGCTCTATCACATTCACGGGCGCGGGCGGACCTCTGGCGGACTCGAAGCGCTCTCCCAGCGGCAGCTTGCCGACATCGCCGCGTCCTTCCAGCGATCAGTGATCGACGTCCTCGTCCGCAAGACCATGCTGGCCGTCTCGCGGACCGGCGTACACACCGTGGTTCTCGGCGGAGGGGTGGCCGCCAACAAGACCTTGCGCACGGCGCTGGAGACGGAATGCCAATCCCGCCGCCTGACCTTCCACGCCGCTCCCATGGCCTACTGCACCGACAACGCCGCCATGATCGCGGCCTTGGGCTTCCATCACCTCCAACGCGGCGACGTCGCCGCACTCGATCTCGACGCGTACGCCTCGGGGAGTTAGCGGTGGGTAATTGGTTTTGCCTAGTCGACGAGCTGGCCCTGCAGGGGATTCCTGAATTGGCAATGTTCCCGAGCATGCGGGAACGCCACCTCGCGATAAGGGATTTCCAACCAGGCCCGAGCATGGCAGTCGTGTGTTACTTCTTCGTTCTGCTTCCGTTGTTCTGCCTAGGAGGACGACTGTCGATACCTCACTGGTTGGAGCTGGTGGTATTGTTCCTGAGCTGCTTGTTCATGGGGTTGCTGGCGAGGTATCTCAACATTCTGGCGACGCGTGGGAACGCTGCCCGGTTCCTGCGAATGCGCTTGCTTGAGTGCGGCGTGCCTATCTGCCTTGGCTGCGGGTACTGCCTGCGCGGGATTGCGTCGGAACGTTGTCCCGAGTGTGGTGTGGAGCTTCCGAGGCGAGTGCGAGAGGTCATGGCCTATCCGGCGAGGGACGGCGAAAAGTAACGGTGCGACGTGAGCGCGCTTCGCCAGTACCAATGGTGGTTCCAGTTCGAGCTACACGGGCTCCCCGAGCTCGACTTGTTCCCGGACAAGCACGCACAGGATGACGCAATAACCGCATGCGTTGCCCGGCCGCGCTACACGCGATGGCTGTTCTGGCTCGGTGTACTACTTGGGCCTCCTGTCCTGATTGTGCTTCCACAGCTTCTGGTAGGCGGATTTGCAGCTTTCTTGCCGAGCGTCCCCTGGTATCTCAAGTTGGGCACATCGCTGTTTGTGAATGCCGCCTTCGTCTATGTTACTTCGATCAGTATGCGCAGCGATGCGGCGAGGTTCTTGCGGGGCAGACTCCTCCAGTGCGGTGTGCCGGTTTGCATGGAATGCGGCTACTGCCTACGTGGGCTTGTGTCGGTTCGATGCCCGGAGTGCGGTCGAGCGATTGATGAGCGTGTAGCGAAGCTTATTGCGGATGCAGCCTGAAGAGGCAAGAGGCAACTGCATAAGGTCGTTGCGCGTCGCTTCGTCCGCCCTCCGGGCGGTAACAGAAGGAAGTCCGCGATCCAGGGACTGAAGTCCCTCGTAGCGTATGCTTCTTCGAGCTATAGCATACATGATGACAATGACCTCTTTCTTTTTGGTTCTTTTTCTTTCTGTGACTT
>SBAX01000284.1 GCA_005240095.1 Phycisphaera mikurensis | reverse complement strand
TTGAACACCCGTCCCAGCGTCTCCTCGCCGACGGGCACCGTGATCGGCGCGCCGGTATCGCGGATTTGCTGCCCGCGTTTCAGCCCGTCGGTGGCCCCGAGGGCGATGGCTCTGATCCGGCCCCCGCCCAGGTGCTGGGCGACTTCGGACCACAGCGTCTCCTTGAACGTCTCGCCCAGCACCGTGCGCTCGACCTCGACCTCCAGCGCACTATAGATGTTGGGCATCCGGTCCTCCGCGAACTGCGCGTCAAGCGTGGAGCCGATGACTTGAATGACCTTGCCGATGTTCCCGTTGTCCATAGTTCACCAATCCGCGTTACTGCAGTGCGTTCGCTCCTCCCACAATGTCGAGCAGCTCCATGGTAATCTGCGTCTGCCGCGCCCGGTTGTACCTTCGGGTCAGCGAAGTGATCATGTCGCCCGCCGCCTCGGTGGCGGCCTTCATGGCCACCATGCGGGCGGTCTGCTCGCTGACCGCTGCGTCAATGAAACACTGGAACAACCGCACGCGCACAGTAGCCGGCAGGAGGTCTTCCAGTAGTTCCTTGGGGGGCGGCGAAAACTCGTATTGTACGTTCGTCCCGGCGGCCTCGGGCCTGGCGGCGTCGTCCGACTCCTGCGTGAGGGGGAGCAACTGGAGCAGGTAAGGCCGCTGCCGCCCCGCGGAATAGAACCGCATGTAGGCTACGTGGATCGCGGCGAGCTGGTCCTGGCGGAACCGTTGCATCAACCCATTAGCGATCTGTTCGACGGCATCGAAGCGGGGCACATCGCTGATGTGCGTGATGCGCTCGTGCATGGGGCGACGCAGGAAGCGGAAGTAGTTGATGCCCTTTCGCCCCGACATGTAGACGTCCACCTCACGTCCGGCCGCCGTCTCGGCGTCGAGATGGGCCAGCGCCGTGCGCAGGACGGCGGTGTTGTATCCGCCGCATAGCCCTCGACCGCTGGTCAGCACCACCAGGGCCGAGCGTTTTACGTCCGGGCGGGGTTGCATCAGCGGATGCCGTACTTCCTCGCCCGCGGCGGCGGAGAGGTCCGCCACTAATCGGGCCAGGCGCTCGCTGTAGGGCTTGGTGGCCATGGCACGGGTGAAGGCCGCCTGAAACCGGGCAGTGGAGATCAGTTGCATCGTCCGCGTGATCTTGCGGATGTTGCGAACCGACTTGCGGCGCTTGACAATGACTCGTGCGTTAGCCAACTTTCACGCTCTTCTCGCCGGCATGGGCATGTGCGCCCGCGGGCTTGTGTTCGCGGTCGCGCGTTTCCTTGGGCCTCGAGGCGCCCTCGACCTCATGCGTGCCCGCAACCTCGGATGATCGCTTGCTCCTCGCGAGCCATTGGGTCTTGAAATCCTTGATGACTGTGGCCAGCTTCGCCGCGAGATCGTCCGACAACTCGCCCGTGTCGGTCAGTTCCTTGACCCGCTCGGGGTATTCGTCGTTGATGTGTTTGAGCAGGTCCGCCTCGAAGGGCTGCACGCGGTTCAGGGGCAGGTCGTCGAGGTGGCCCTTGGTGCCGGCGAAGATACTGATGATCTGGTCGGCAAGCTTGTAGGGCCGGTATTGCGGCTGCTTGAGCAGTTCCACCATTCGGGCTCCGCGATCGAGCTGCCGCTGCGTGGCCGCATCCACTTCCGTACCGACTTGGGCAAACGCTTCCAGCTCGCGATAGGCGGCGAGGTCCAGTCGCAACGAGCCGGCGATCTTCTTCATGGCCTTGCGTTGGGCATTACCGCCCACGCGAGAGACGCTGATGCCCACGTTCACCGCGGGCCGCACCCCGGCAAAGAACAGCCCGGGCTCCAGATAGATCTGCCCGTCGGTGATCGAAATCACGTTGGTGGGAATGTACGCCGAGACTTCGCCCTCCAGCGTTTCGATGACCGGCAGGGCGGTGAGCGACCCACCGGAGTCGAGGAACCTGTGAACGCGATACTTGTTCTTGTCGGGCAGGCTCTCCAGCCAGGCGGTGGCCTTCTTCCTTCCATGCGGACGATGATACAAGCCGTCGGCGTCGTCGGGACGATGTTCCTCGGGTGCTTTCAACCCCTGCGGGTGCTTCTTCGTAAGGGAGCGATCCGTACTGTCGCTGGCCGTCTCCTTGGGGACGACCGCGTACTCGTCGCGGAGCTTGCAACTTCGCTCCAGCAGGCGGGAGTGGAGATAGAAGACGTCGCCGGGATAGGCCTCGCGCCCCGGCGGGCGGCGCAGGAGGAGCGACAACTGCCGGTAGGCATGGGCCTGCTTGGTGAGGTCGTCGTAGATGCACAGGGTTGCCCGGCCCAGCCTGTACATGAAGTATTCGGCCATGGCCGCCCCGGCGTACGGGGCGATGTACTGAAGCGGGGCGGGGTCGGAGGCGGATGCGCTGACCACGATGGTGTAGTCCATCGCGCCTTCCTGCCGAAGCTTCTCCACCACGCCGACGACGGTGGACTCCTTCTGACCGATCGCGACGTAGACACAGACTACGTCACCGCCCTTCTGGTTGATGATCGTATCCAGGGCGATGGCGGTCTTGCCGGTCTTGCGGTCGCCGATGATCAGCTCGCGTTGCCCGCGGCCGATGGGGATCATGCTGTCGATGGCCTTGATGCCCGTCTGCAGCGGCTCGTTGACCGGCTGCCGCTCGGCGATGCCCGGGGCCTTGAACTCCAGCGGGCGGCGATGCGGGGACTCGATGACACCCTTGCCGTCCAGGGGGCGGCCCAGCGGATCGACCACCCGGCCGACCATCGCGTCGCCGCAGGGAATGCTCAGCAGCTCGCCCGTGCGGCGGACTTCGTCGCCTTCCTTGATGCCCAGGTAGTCGCCGAGCACGACCACGCCGACGGAGTTCTCCTCGAGGTTGAACACCTGCCCGGAGGCGCCGTTCTCAAAGTCCAGGCGCTCGCCGGCCATGGCGTTGCTCAGGCCGTACACGCGGGCGATGCCGTCGCCTACCTCCAGCACCTTGCCCACCTCGGCCACGTCCACTTTGCCGCGGTATTGCCGGATTTCCTCCGCGATCACCGACGAGATTTCATCCACTCGGAATTTCATGGCTGTCTCTCAGTTGCTGTTCTCCAGGAGCCCGTTGGGAGGGCGAGCCTCCCGGCGAGCCGCGGCTCGGCAGGAGCCTCGCCCCCCCAACGGGCCCCTGGAGAACAGCAACTGAGAGACAGCCATGAAAT
>SBAX01000202.1 GCA_005240095.1 Phycisphaera mikurensis | reverse complement strand
GGAGAGGCTGCCTGCAGCGGCGTCCACGGGGCCAACCGCATGGCCAGCAACTCCTTGCTCGAAGGCCTAGTCTTCGGCAAGATCGCCGGGCAGACTGCGGGGGAGCGCGCGGCGGGCTCCGCCCCCTTCAGCCCCGTGGCCCGCATCGCCAACCGCAATGCCCCTTCCTCCCGCACGAGTCTTGACCTTCCAGATATCCGCAACTCACTCCGCAGCCTGATGTGGCGTAATGTGGGCATTGTCCGCCAGGCCGAGCGCCTCCGCGAAACCGTGGACATCCTCGACTTCTGGGCCCATTACACTCTGGACAAGACCCTCAATGATACGGCAGGCTGGGAAGCCCAGAACGCCCTCACCGTCGCCCGCCTCATCGCCATGTCTGCCCTGAAGCGCAGCGACTCCATCGGCGTCCACTTCCGCTGCGACGACCCGAAGACCTCCGTCCCTGCCTATCACGTCACCCTCACCCGCGACCCGGAGGGTACGATTGCTGCGAAAGAGCCCAGGACAGCCTAGGCCGCGTCGCCCACGGCTGGGGGACCGGCCGCGATGCCGCCCTGTTCGGCTGAGGAGGCCTATACTTAATTCAGAGGGCAACAGGCTCCACCCTCCGGAGGGACCGGCCGTGGGACGGTTCGTGCAAGTCACGGTGACGGTAGGGTGACCTTGCCTGGTGGGTTGATAAGGAGTGCGCCAGCATGATCCTCGAACTGAACAACCTGGAACTGGAGATCCTCAAAGTCCTGATCGAATCACGGATCAACCAGCTCAACCCCGAGATTCGCCGTACGGACGCGCCCGACTACCGCAAGTTTCTCGAGCGCGACCAGGAGGTGCTCAAGGGGCTCCTCGATCGGCTAACGCCCGTCGCCACCCAGTGATCGCCTCGGGTCACCGGGCGATGACCATGGCCACGGTCATGTAGATGCCCACCGAGATCACGTCGTTCATGGTGGTCACGATGGGGCCTGAGGAGATCGCCGGATCGACTCCGAGCCGTCGGAAGGTAAAGGGCAGGGCGATGCCCAGGCTCGCAGCCACGAGAATGGCCGCGCCCATGGCAATCCCCACCGCCATCGCCACTCGCGGTGGGTGATAAACGCTTGGGTTCCCGCCCGAAGCGCTCAAGAGGGGCAAGCTGATCGACGCCAGGATCCACGCCGCGACCCCGCACACCGGCGCCATCGTCAATGCAATGCGTCCTTCGCGCAAGAGGACCAGCATGATTTGCGTTGCCCCCAACTCGCCGGTGGCAAACCCCCGCACGATCACCGTGGTTGTCTGAATGCCGCTGTTGCCGCCGATCGCTCCGATCATCGGAACGAATAGCACCAGCGCCCCAAAGAGCACAACGTCGAACTGCAGCTTGGCGAGTCCCAGCACCGATGCCGACAGCAGCATACCCGCCATGCACGGCAACAACCACGTGAGCCGAATGCGCGCCGCCTGCAGAACGGAGCTGGTGTCCAACTCCTCAGGGGCAGTACCCGCGATGCGGAGCAGGTCCTCCTCCGCCTCCTCCTCGGCAACGTCGAGCAGGTCGTCGTGGGTGATCCGCCCGATGAGCCGCCCCTGATCGTCTACCACCGCGGCGGCCATAGCATCGTACTTGCGGATCTCCTGAACGACCGTTTCCTGGTCGGCCCGTGCCGACACGACCACGGTGTCGCGGTCGCAGACGTCGGCGAGCTTCGTGACCGGGGCGCTGATCACCAACCGCCGCAACGGCACCGTACCCACGAGCTTGCGGTCCGCATCGACAATGTAGATTTCGTGCAGGTCCTCCGTGGGGCTGGCCTCGCGAACGTACTGGACCGCATCGGCTACTGTCGCCGTCGCCGGCACGGCCACCACATCCGGGGTCATGATGCCGCCGGCCGTGTTCTCCTCGTATTCCAGCAGCTCCTCGATCTGGTCGGACTTGGCCTCCGGCATCTTCTCCAGGATTTCGCCGGCCTCTTCCTCGGTGAGCTCGCCGAGCACGTCCGCGGCATCATCGGGAGGGAGGACCTCGACGATCTCGGTGAGCGACTCGGTGTCCATCTCCTCGACCACGTCGCCGCGAACGGCCTCATCGAGGGTAATGACTACTTCGGCAGCCGTGTGCGGATCGAGAGCGAAGAGAATCCGCGACCGTTCTTCGTCGCCGAGCAGTTGGAAGGACTCGGCGATATCCGCGGCCCGCGCCCCGGACAGGAACGCGGACAACGCCCGCTCATCCGCGTCGGCGAGGGCCGTGGTCAACTGCTCATGGAATGTCATTTCGTCCGTCATCTGTGCCTCGTTCGCGGCCATTCCTGGGGCGTGGTATTATGATCGTCAAGAACGGGAAGGCAACGACAGGAGCGAGCCACGGGCTTTAAACCCGCGCGGACGTTCTGGTTCGACGGCGCTGCCGCGTCGAGTATGCCGATTTGGAATTTAGGGCAATGGCCTTGACCATCTATCGTGAATCAGACGCCGACGTCGAGCTTCTTCGTCAGCGCCGTGTGGCCGTGATCGGTTACGGCAATCAGGGGCGCGCCCATGCCCTCAACATGCGCGACTCTGGCGTGAACGTCCTCGTTGGCCAGCGTCCGGGCAAAAGCTACGACCTCGCCCGCGCCGACGGCTTCGACCCTGCCTCGGTCCGCGAAGTCGCCGGTACCGCCGACCTCATCATCCTGACCCTTCCGGACGAGTCGGGCGCGGACATCTACGCCCGCGAAATCGGCCCGGCCCTTAAGGCCGGGCGCACTTTGGGCTTCGTCCACGGATTCAACATCCGCTACGGGTTCATCGAGCCGCCCCGGGACGTCGATGTCGTGATGATCGCGCCGAAAGGCCCCGGCTCCCTGCTTCGCTCCCTATATACCGAGGGCAAGGGCCTGCCTGCGCTCCTCGCGGTGCATCAGGACGCTACCGGTAGGGCCAAACGGACCGCCCTCGCCTGGGCGGCGGCCATCGGATCGACGCGCGCCGCGGTCATCGAAACCACCTTCGCCCAGGAGACTGAGACGGACTTGTTCGGCGAGCAGGTCGTGCTATGCGGCGGGGTAACCGCCCTTTGCAAGGCCGCTTTTGGCGTCCTGGTTGAGGCCGGGTATCAACCCGAATTCGCCTACCTGGAGTGCGTCCACGAACTCAAGCAGATCGTCGATCTGATCTACGAACGCGGTTTGACCGGCATGCGCGACCGCATTTCCAACACCGCCGAGTACGGCGACCTGACCCGCGGCCCGCTGGTGATTGGCGACGCCGCCCGCGCCGAGATGCAGCACATCCTCGACGAAATCCGCAGCGGGGCCTTCGCCCGGGAATGGATCGCCGAACACCGCACCGGCGGGGCGAAGTTCAAGAAGCTCCACAACGCCGATCTCGACACCCTCTTCGAACGCGCCGGCCAAACCGTCCGCTCCTGGATGCCCTGGCTGAAGCAGTAGCCAGCCGGCCGATCGCTACAATCCAAGCGTGATAATCAAACGGCCATCCTGCACAACAAAGCCCCTCAGAACCAGCCTCGCCGTCGTTTGCTTGAGATCATTCTTTCGAAGCGTGTAGATCGGCGTGCGGTCGAGCCTTTCCTGCGCAAGTTCCGCGGCCACTTTGTCGACCAGCTCTGTATACTGAAATGGGATTCCCTGGACCGTCAGACTCTTCAGGTTGGGATCATCAAGGTAGAATGAGTAGTCAGTGGGGTCGTAGCGCAGCCCGGCGGAGGCCACGGCATCACCACCGAGAGGTTTTTGCTGCCCGCCCAATTGGATGTTCAGGGTTGCCTTCAGCCCCAGGGAGATGCGATCCGAGCCCTCTTGCAGGCTTACCTTCGGCTCCGATAGCGTAAGCGCGAAAACGGACAGGTACTGCTTGCGAACCGGAAAGCGATCGTCGAGTTTCTCCTGGATTTGTGCTTCCGTAAGCTCGACAACGTAGGTGCGACCGCGCAGCAGCAGAATCGCCACGACGCCGGTCACAACGATAAGGGCCGCACCGGCCACCAGCCCGCGCCGAAGCAGACTACCGCCCCCTGACCGCGCGGTCGGACCCTGCTCACGTGACGCTTGTGTTGGAGTCTCCGCTGGGGGTGTCATAGCCAGACCATAAGGTCCGAGCCCGTACCCTGCAATGGGCCAGCCAACCGCGGCGAAACACATGACAGTGCTATGGAGATGGGATACATTCGGCCGTGGGTGACTTGGCAAGGACGAAAACTCGCCAGCCATCCTCAGACGTCTCGACCCTGAAGATCGCTTCTTCGCGCCGTATCGCCCGTGCGCAGCATGTCGGACTGAAGCCACTCACGGTCTTCAATGAGGGATCGCGCGACCACCCGGCAAGCCGCAGTACTTCCGCAACGCGCTGGCTCCGAACGAAGATAAAGAGTTGTTCGCTGGGATCGATCCCGCCCGCTTCCCGCTCCACGTCGGACCATTTGATGCCCAGCGCCTGTTCAATCTCTGACCGGTTCGAGTGGGGCCTGTGCACACAAACCGTGTCCCAATCAAAGACCGCCGCTTCGGCGAGGTCAAATACACTTTCTTGCGCGACCGCTTCGGACGCAGCGGAAAGCACTAGATGACGTCTCATGGCACCCCGCCAGCCATGAAAGGCGGACATGCTGAGTAGAGCACCCGTCAGCAATAGCACCGGAAGCGCTGGCCACCGTCGTACAAACCCCAAGGGCCAACTCAGTCCACGAACCGATGGTTCCGTTCCCGGGATGCCTCCCGTGGAGCGCCCGCACTCCGGGCATCGTCCAAACTGATACGATTCACGAAGATCATAACCACAGCGAAAACATAAACCCCGTGTATCCCAGACCCGCGGCATCAGCCATCGCGCGATCAACGCGGCCAGCACGAATGCCAGCACGCACAATGGGATCAGCTCGAAGATCCTGTCTCCTAGCACCATCGTAAGAAGAACGACAATCACGGCCGAGGGCCACAGGATCGTCGCCTTGGCCGATCTGACGTCTCTTGATGCCAGCAAGAAAACAACCGCTGGCGAACAACAGATTCCCACGCTCGCGCCGATGAGCAGCGAAAACGGCAGCCCGAGGAAAACAGGAATCGGTGTGGGCAGAGTCGGAGCGCGGAAAGAATACGGGATCGTGGCGAACGCAAGCACTCCCAACATCCCCCCCGCAGTGCCTGAGAACAGAGAGAGCTGCGTGACTCGTGCTGCCCGCCCGCGTTCGCCCGCCTCGGCGACCGCGCCACGCTGATCGCTTCCGCCGACTTCTGTGTGCTGATCAGGCATGATACGGAAAACATACCCGAGGGCCGAATTGGAGCCAATCCCAGCCTGATTCCGGCCTGCTCGCAGCCGTGCCCGCCTGCCGCCTTCGCAAGCCGGAAAGACCAGGCGACCCCGACCGTTGACCGGGTCCCACTGGGATGTTAGCATTCTTTAGAGTGCGTATAATGTGCGCGCCCCAGAGGTAACGTCATGTTCGACCTAAGCGAAGACATTCAGCCCCTCACGGACTTCAAACGACAGACGGCGGCATTCGCCAAGAGGCTCAAGAAGACCGGACAGCCGCTGGTACTCACGATCAACGGCAAGGCCGAGTTGGTTGTGCAGGACGTAAAATCCTATCAGAAGCTCTGCGACCTGATCGAGCAGGCGGAGGCCATCGCTGGAATCCAGAAGCGGCTGGAGTCGTTCGCCCGCGGGCGAGGCATTCCGCTACGCCGTACCGACGAACGGATTCGCCGCAGGTATGGCATACCGCGTTGAACTCTCGCCCCAGGCGGATCGTGAAGTCGAGGAAGCCTATCGATGGATCGCGCAATCGGCTCCTCGGGCAGCTCATCGATGGTACAACGGCCTCATGGGCGCGCTTCACTCGCTTGCCGATCATCCGCAACGCTGCCCGCGCGCTCCAGAGAGTGCTGCATTCGATGTCGATATCCGGCAGCTTCTCTGTGGACGCCGACAACATAGATAACGCGTCCTCTTCGCAGTTCAGGGCAAGAGGGTGCGGATTCTCCACATCCGTCACGGCGCCCGTCCGCACTTAGGAAGGTTGGGCTCAAGCAACCCCATCCACCGGACGCGGAAGGCGACGGTAGCTATGAATTGCAGTTCAGCCGCGCTTGCGGGACCGCCAGCTCTTCGCCCATTCGATGCCCCGGGGCAGCCCCCTGGTGAGAGGCACCTGCGGCTCGTAGCCGAGGAGCGACCGGGCCTTGGTGATGTCCGCCACATACCGCGCCACCTCGCCGGGGCGCGTCGGTTCGTAGCGCACGTCGGGCTCTTTGTGCAGCGTCAGGGCGATGAGGTTCACCACATCCACCAGCGTGTTCCCCTGGCCGTGAGCCAGGTTGATGGTTTGTCCGACTACGCGGCGTTGCACGAGGGCGTCGATGCCCGCCACGGTTCCGGCCACGCAGTCGTCGACGTAGGTGAAGTCGAGCACCTTCTCCTTGCCGTACACCACGATGGGCTGCCCGCGCTCGATGCGCTCGATGAACAGCGGGATGACCCGCTCCAGGCGCTCGATGTCGTTGTCGTATCGACCGTAGACGTTGCTGTAGCGAAAGACCAGAAACGGCAGGTCGTAGCACTGGGCGTAGGAGTAGATGAGTGCTTCTCCGGCGATCTTGCTGGCGCTGTAGGGGCTTTCCGCGACTACGAAGTCTGCGGCCGCCTCGTGGGTGATGTGCCGGTGGATGTCACCATAGACCTCGCGGGAGCTGGCGAACACGATGGGCAGCCTGTGGATGCGGGCGTACTCCAGCACCGTAAACGCCATGGAGATGTTGTCCATCGCCCCCTGCGGATTCTCGACCAGGGCGAAGACTTTGGCATTGGCCGCAAGGTGCACGACGACGTCGAAGTCGCTTTTGGGCAGGTCGTTCGCGGTAGCCTTGGTCAGGTCGAGGACGTGCGTGGGGATATCGCCCGTCCAGGCGTTTTCGCGCTTGTCCACGCCCACGACCTGGTCGCCTCGCTCAAGGAGTGTCAGCGCCAGGTTGGTGCCGATCTGGCCGCTGGAGCCGGTGATCAGTACGTTCATCGACGGCCCTCTACTACCCTGCCGAGCTTACCCCCTCTCCCTCCGAGGCAGAGGGCCGGGGTGAGGGTGCTGTCGCCCGCCCGCCCAGAATCGTGCGACAGAATGCTGGCACTCGCAGTTCCCAACGATGGCACGCTAACCGCTCCGCGCCATTTCTTCAAGCGACGACAACCGTCTATCCAACTCCCGCTGGAACCCATACGATGCCCGCTTCGTAACGGTTCTTGAGCCCTGTATGAAACGTCTGTCGGTGGTCATTCCGGTCTATAACGAGCGAGCCACGCTGGAGGAGCTGGTTGCCCGCGTGGTGGCCGTCGATGTGGGCCTGGAAAAGGAGATCATCCTCGTCGACGACGGCAGCACCGATGGCACCCGCGATCTGTATCCGAAGATCGTCGAGCGCTGGGCCGGGCAGAACATTCGCGTGCACCTCCAGCCCCGCAATCAGGGTAAAGGCGCGGCCGTCCGCAAAGGGTACGAGCTGGCCACCGGCGACGTGGCCCTCATTCAGGACGCCGACCTGGAATACGACCCCCGCGACTACGTGCAGCTCCTTCGTCCCATCCGCGAGGGCAAGGCCGATGTGGTCTACGGCTCGCGTTTCATCGGCTCCGAGTACCACCGCGTGCACCTCTTCTGGCATTACGTGGGCAACCGCACGCTCACCCTGCTCTCCAACATGCTCACCAACCTCAACCTGACCGACATGGAGACCTGCTACAAGGTCATGCGTATGGAGGTGGTTCGGTCGCTGCGCCTGCGGAGCGATTCCTTCACCATCGAGCCGGAGATCACGGCCAAGGTGGCCAAGGGCCGCTGGCGGATCTACGAAGTGGGCATCAGCTACGCCGGGCGCGACTACTCTGAAGGCAAGAAGATCGGCATGATCGACGGCTTCAAGGCCTTGTGGGCCATCCTGCGGTTTCGATTCAGCGATTGACCGGCCACCCGTACGACCGAAGAATCCTGCAACTATGCGTACCCACCCTTCATCAATTCTCTCCCAGCGCGCAATTGCGGCGATCTTCGTTCTCATGTCCGCCCTGAGGTGCACCCAGGAGTCGCCTTGCGGGCCGATGAGGTTGTCAGAGGCGGTAGATACGGCCGAGCCCATCGGTGAACTCAACGTCACTGTCCACAGCGATCCTCCACGATCATACCGTCTTCGCGTGAGCGGTGCCGAACAGACGCTAGTGCCTGACGGCACGAACATGGTCCAGCTAGGGTTTGTCGATGACTCATCCGCCACGGAGGAGACGTCCGCGGCGATCTTGCGGCTGTTTGACTTCCCTGGCTGCGAAGCATCCTTCGTCGTACCCCACCGCTCCGAGGTGGCTGGCGAGGCTGTGCCATCATTTGTTTTCTATATGCAGCGGTCTTTTGAAGATTCATTTGAAGCGCACTACGGCCTTATCGCAGGCAACGGAAACCTTGACGTGCGAGACTGGACGATGGTTTCCGGGGATTCATTGTCATTCGAAGCCGAGTTGACCATTGAAGAGGCTTACGAGCAGGACGGGGCCAGCGGAAGCGTCGTAACGGTCACAGGAGGCGTTTTCTACGCAGGTCCCTTGGTTCTCGTCACATCCGATTGAATACACACGAGAGGAGATCTTTCGACAAATCCTCGTGCGGGAGCGAGAAGCGCTCGTGCTGGGTGAGGCGCAGGCCGAGCTCGTCAAACGCTCCTTCCCATTCGCGCTTTGGTCTCCGGCGGACGTGGGTGGCGTCAAGCTTACTGGCTTCATTCAAGGAGTCGAGGATCAGAAGAACGCCTTGAGGCTTCAGATGGGACGTGAGGGCAGCGAGGGTGCGTTGCCATTTGGCGTCGTCAACGATGTGCAGAAGAACATCCACGACGGTGATCACGTCGAAGCGCTTGTCCAGGCGCAGCTCGTCGAGAGGGCAGGTGAGGAATTTCGCGTTTGGGACGCGCTGGCGGGCCGCGGCAACCGCCGATTCGCAGAAGTCCACGCCGGTGACCTCGTAGCCGTGATTGGCGAAAGCCTCGCTCAGCACCCCGATGCCGCAGCCGGCGTCGAGCAGCGTGCGCTTTCGAGGGTCGGGAAAGAATCGATCGAGCACATCGAGCAGTTTTCGCCGCTTGATTTCGTATTGGGCGGCGTTCTGCTCCTCGGTCAGTTGTCGATGCCCCACGGCCGCCAACTGACCGGCGTGCGCGGCGTGACGGTCGGCCCAGTAGCCCGCCGGGTCAAACTTGGATGCCAACGGGGCTCTTGCCAGGCGCGGCAGCAATCCCACGGGTGGTCCTTTCATCCGCCGGCCCACTGCTCACAGAGCAGTGGCACACACTGGGTTCCGTGATTCTGCTTGTTCATGGAACCAGGAAAAAGAACACGCCTTTGAGGTCCTCGGTGGCGCTGATGTTGCTGCGGTCGCCGCCGCCGGGGGCGCGGAAGGACCACACCCGGAACTGGTAGAACATGCCCGGCTCCAATGCCGGGCCGGCGTAGGTGTGCGTCACCGTCTCCGAGCCGGAAACGCCGGCGATCTCGTCGTTCCACAACTCCGTGCCGAAGGCGTCGTAGACGCGGATGGTGTAGCCGTCCTCGCTCGAATCGTCGGCCCATTCGAACGTAGGGGTCAGCGTGGTCACCTGCTCGGGGCCATCCGTGCCGGGCGCCACCACGGCCAGCGCCTCGGTGATCTTGAAGCCGTCGGTGATGGTCACGGCGTTTCCGGTCGTCGGATCGGGCACTTGAATGTGCACGATCTGGGTCCCGGATATGTTCTCATCGGGATCGCGGACGAGGTTGTCGTTCTCGAACGCGGCCAGGACCACGTAGCGCCCGTCGGGCACGTCGGGGATCACGAAGGCCCCGCTGACGTTGCCCACCCGCAGGCCCGGCGGCACCTGCCCGCGGGCGGTGGCCTCCTCGAACGTGCTCTCCACCGCCAGCACCACGCTGGTCACCGATCCGCCGGGGGCGTTGACGATCTGCACGTTGCCCGACACCGTGCTGAGCGCGGTCCCGGATTCACTCAACGTCACGTCGGTGACCACCTCCCCCACGCCCACATCCACGTTGGTGGCGTCGAGTTGCACGCCCGCGGCGTAGCCATCCACCGTGTAGACGCCGGTGGGCACGTTGAAGATGGTGAACACGCCCTCGCTGTCGCTGAAGCCCACGTAGGCCGCATCGCCGCCCTCGGCCACTACCAGCAAGCCGGCGTTGGGCTCAGCGTTGATGGCGCCCGTAATAGTGCCAAGCAGTGTCACATCGCCGGGCAGGGCGATGAGCGCCACGGTGGTTAGGGTATTCTCGATCAGCCACCCGTCCTCGTTCTCCACGGATTCCGCGGCGTCGATGGGCAGGGCCGGGCGGATGGCCGTGGGAAACTCCTGGAAGCCGAAGGCCTGCACCCGCAGGGTGAAGACCGCGGTCGTGGGGTTGCCCTCTTCGTCACGTGGCACGGGAACGACGATCGTGTAGCGCCCCTCGGCGTCGGTGACGCCGGACGTTCCCACGGCCGCCCCGTTGATGTCCACCGCCTGTACCAGCGCCCCTTCGATGGGCGTGCCGTCGAGCAGAGCAATGACCAGCCCGGCGATGGTCACCGGCGATGCGCAGCGGGTCTCGCCATCGAAGAACAGCTCGCACACCTCCGCCCCTTCGCAGTCCGGATCGAGTGGATCGCAGGTGCCGTCATCCTCCGACTGCGGCGGGCGTCGATTGCACCCCGCCGTCACGATCGCGAAGCTCGCAAGCAAGCCGAACAGCAGCATCAGGTTCACGCGCATGGAACGCTCCTGTGGTGGAAATCGCGCCGCCTCCGCTCATTCGAGGCGCCGTCTTGGATATCGGTCCCTGGGGAGCGGGGACTTCCTGACCGGAAGAGGTGGATTACGCAGAAAACGGGGCGACGAGCCACGTAACCCTTTGTCCCACAATGACTTGCGCGTCGTCTTGGCCCCGATGAGCGGTGGCTTGTAACTGGGTTCGTTTGGGTTCGTTTCGTGAAGTGGTGAATCCATAACTCCTTATCTGGCAATGGTTTATGGCATTGTAACTGGGTTCGTTTCGCACCGGCGTTTTTTTCTCCGCGGCGGGCAAGGGCCCGGGCGGTTCCCCTCCGTGCGAAGGGCACGCGAAAAGGTCGGGGACCGTGAGGCGAGGAGCGTACATCACCTCTATAACGCGCGGGGTGCTCACTTGGGCGCGAGCAAAGGCGAGCACCCGCTCCCGGGGGAGGGATCGAGGGAACAAGGGATCGAGGGATCGAGGGTTATTGCTTCGAGCGGCCTGAGGGCGCGGCGTACTAAGCGATGCCTCCGCCGCGGCCTGGCGGGATACAATTACGTGCTCGAGCGCTTCGAGAAGGAGCTCGAATCGGCGGCGTAGAATTCGGAAGGGCACATCTTGAGAAAACCTGGATGGCGGGCGATGGTCGCGCTTGGTGTCTCCGCGGCCCTGGCCGTCCTGGGCTGCGCGAGCTTCGGGCGCTCGTGGAGCTGGCACTTCCCCGTACACCGACAGTTCCACGTCGCTCTTGCGTTTGCCGAGGGCAACGTGCGGGTCGCCTGCGCGCGGGCCGCCTTCATCGCGTCCAATCATGATGAGAACCCACTCGAGTGGTATGCCACGCTCCTTCGCGCACCAGATGCGACTTTTGGAACACGGATCGCGCTGCTAGGCTATCGACTGCGGAGCTGGAATCACGCGGGGGCACGCATCAGTGAGTTAAGATCAGATTGCACACTGTTCGGACCGCTTGTCCTTGTTTTTCTTGCTCTCGTAGTCACGCGGATGCGGCCTCTTCCATCGGCACGCATCTTGGCCAGGGAAACCATGGTGGGTTCGGATTCCACCGCGCTATCGTCTCGACTGTTTCGACGCGCAGCGATGTCGATTCTCGGCGTTTGCACCTTGGCGGGAGTTGCGGCTTTCGCCGCCAGCTACCCTGATAGAAAAGAGATCCTTGATTACGGAGACTTCGGCCAAATACTCTCTCCGTCGTCACCACACGAGCGCGTCGGCCGAGCGATTTCAATCTCGGCCGCGCGGGGGACCATATATGTAGCTCTGCTGTCACCCGTCGATCAAGAGACGTCAGTGCCCTATCAGCACGTTAGGTTTCTTGGAATGGAATGGCATCAGCAGGCGATTGTAATCACACACTCACCTGATCCGGGAATCCCTGCACCCAGATTCTGCGCGCTCGATGTGCCGTTGTGGCAGCCCGTCGCGCTGTTCGGTGCTTGGCCCTTCGTCGCCTTTGTGCGTGGGCCGCTTCGGCGAGCGCGGCGGCGGTGCCAAGGGCTCTGCGTGCGCTGCGGATACAACCTGACGGGCCTGACCGAGCCGCGCTGCCCGGAGTGCGGGACGGCATTCGATCACCTGGCGAACCCAGCATGAATCGGATATGATTCCGGCATGGGACCGGAAAGCACAGGCGAGAACGGCGTGCAAATCGACGACGCGCTCAGGCAACGGGCGGAGGAATGCGCCCGGGCGTGCGGGGTACCCATCTCCGAGGTCGTGCGTGAAGCTCTTGAAGAGTACCTGGCGGCTCACGCTTCCAAAGTCGGCCCGTCTCCGTCGCCCAGGACTTCGCTGGCTGAAACGGCCGACTTAATCGCGGCGCGCGTTCCTCCCAGCGAATGGGCGCAGGTACCCGCCGACCTGGGAAAGAACTTCGAGCACTATCGCTACGGCTATCCACGCGAGGACTGATTGGGCAGCGTCTTCGCCGACACTGGGTTCTGGATTGCATACCTCAATCCGCGCGACGCGCTACATGCGAAAGCTCGGCAGCTCGCGGCGACGCACCACTTTGAACGCATCGTAACCACGGAGATGATCCTCGCTGAGTTCCTTAACGATCTCGGTTCTCGGGGCCCTAATCTGCGCCGCGCCGCCGCGGAGTTTCTAACGGCCCTTCAGGGCCGCGCAGACGTCAGGATTATCCCACAAACGTCCACACAGTTCTGGGCAGCAGCCAATGTGTTTCAGCAGCGATCGGACAAGGACTGGAGCTTGACCGATTGCGCATCCCTCCTGGTGATGCAGGAAAATGACCTTCGAGACGCGCTTACGTATGATCACCACTTTGAGCAAATGGGTTTCCGCGCACTCCTTCGCAGCGAATAGCGGCGTTCGAAGTCGTGCTTCGATTCGCCCGGCATGTGATCTTCTCGACGCTTTCGAAGGGGCTATAATCACGCGTCATTGCCAGGGTTGTGTGAGACCGAATGATGTGGAAAGGGCACTCCAACAAACGAGGCTACTCTCTACCGCTGCGGATCGAACGGCTGGAGGACGGGCGCTACCTGGGCCGAAGCTCCAAGCTCCCCGGGCTCAACGTCGAGGCCGATTCGATCGAAGAAGTCATCCGTCTTGCCCCGAAAGTGGCACGGTCATTGCTGGCCGCCATGCGTGCGAAGGGCCTGCCGCTCTGAGGCACGGCTCGGATTGACGCCTCCATGACCAGCGCGGTACTGAATGACTTCATGAGTTCATCGTTTCGCGGATCTTTCACCTCTCGGTGTCGACACCGCTCGCTTCCGGTCGCGGCTCGGATCGTGTTCGCCACAGTCCTTGGATGCGGGCAAGCGTTGGCGGCAGAAAAGTCTGAACGCGACAAGCGGCGGACGCCGGTGGTGGAGGCTTATGAGCGGGCGCGGGACTCGGTGGTCAACATCTCCGCCACCGCCAAGGTCGAGGTCCCCCGCTGGGGCGCGAGCATCTTCGGCGACTTGTTTCTGGCCCCCAGCGAGCGCAGCCAGCGCAGCGTGGGCAGCGGTTTCATCCTCCACGAGGACGGCTACATCGTCACCAACGCCCACGTCGTGTCGGCCGGAGCGCAGCTCGGCGTGACCCTCGCCGATGGCACCGACTACGAAGCCCGGGTCATCGGGCGGGACACCACGCGGGACCTGGCGGTGATCAAGATCGATCCGCAAAGCCCGCTGACGCCCATTCCCCTCGGCCGCAGCGACGACCTGATGATCGGCGAGCAGACCGTGGCCATCGGCAACCCCGTCGGCCTGCACAACACCGTCACCGTCGGCGTGATCAGCGCCCTGCACCGGGAACTCGACGTCGACGGACGCGTCGTCTATCGCGACGTCATCCAGACCGACGCCAGCATCAACCCCGGCAACTCCGGCGGGCCCCTGCTGAACATCCTCGGCGAGCTCATCGGCATCAACACCGCCATTCGCACCGACGCCCAGAACATCGGCTTCGCCATCCCCGTGGATCAGCTTCGCGAGATCCTTCCCGACATCCTCGACAGCGAGAAGCTCAACAAAGTCATGCTCGGCATGCGGGTCAGCGCCATGGACGCGCCCATGGTCACCCAGGTGCGCGAGGGCAGCCCGGCGGAGCAGGCCGGCGTGCGCGTGGGCGACGTGGTGCAATCGATCGACGGAGCGCGCCTCTCCCGCGGCATCGACTTCTATGTGCGCATGCTCGGTCGCCGTGCGGGGGAAGACGTGGAGCTCACTCTCTCACGGGGCAGCTCGACGGCCCGGGCCAAGGTTACCCTGGTCGAGCCCCCCAAGCCCGACGGAAGGCGCTTGGCGCTCCAGCATTTGGGCCTGACTGTGGATGACGTGCGCCTCGACGTGGCCCGGCGCTTCGAGCTTCGCCGCCAGGGCGGCGTGATCGTGCTCGGCGTGGAGCCCAAGAGCCCGGCCGACCAGTTGGGCCTGCGCCCCGGGGATTTGCTTGTCTCCATGGGCCGCTACTGGCTGGAGAACGTTGATCACCTCGGGACGCTGCTGGCCGAGGTCGGACCCAAGGACCCCATCGACATCGGCTTCCGCCGCGAGCAGCGCGGCTCGCTCTACGACTGGGAGGGCCGCCTCTATGCCCGCTGACCCATCCGGCCCCCCCACCGCCTCGACGTCATCGAGCGGCGATGCCGTCACGCCCAGGGACTTGAAGGTCAAGCTGTCCGAGCAGCGGCTGTTCATCGACTGGAAGGACGGGAAACGCAGCGAGTATTCGCTGGCCGAGCTTCGCCGGGTCTGCCCCTGCGCCACCTGCCGCACCGACCGCGAGCAGCAAAGCGCCAATCCCCTGCGCATCCTCCGCGCTGACCCCACCGGCATTCGCGTAGTCAACGCCCGCCTGGTGGGCAACTACGCCATCCAGTTCGAATGGTCCGACGGCCACAACACCGGAATCTTCGACTTTCGGTTCTTACGCTCGCTCGCCAATCCCCACTGAACCAATGCGCAGCGCAGCTCGCCCTTAGTGGTGCAGCCCCCTCGGGGCTCGCGGTGGTCTCGTCACTCGCGCTCGCCTCCTCCCTCGATCCCTCATCTCTTGATCCCTTATTCCCTTGAATGATCCCTCGACGCTCGTCCCGCCAATCAGTTACAACCAAATGGTTATCGGTCTTTTACCACATGGTGTAGTTCCGCCGGGGCGTCGCCCAACAAATGGTGGGTTGGCTTGCAGCGAATGACTGGCGGGTGTACAGTCCCGCAGTGGCTCGTCGCGAGCCTGTTTTCTCAGGAGTTTGACAATGCCGAAGCGGAATAGAGAGGTCACATCGGCGCGGGTGGCGACTCTGGCAAGCAAAGTTCTCCGGGATCCAAACGCTACGAAAGCCGAGAAGAGC
>SBAX01000334.1 GCA_005240095.1 Phycisphaera mikurensis | reverse complement strand
CAGCCGCTGGTCTCCCCACGCCGAGACCGTGGCCACGCTGACGGCGCTCCTCTTTGCGGTGCATCCTTTTCAGGTGGAAACCGTGGCGTGGGTCAACGGGCGGATGATGCTGCTTTCGACGTTCTTCCTGCTGGCTTCGATGTTGGCCATGGATCGCTGGCTCGATCGCCGGCGCCCTGCCGCCCTGGTGGCTACACCAGTCTTTGCCCTGCTGTCCGCGATCAGCAAAGTGCGCGCCGGGCTGCCGCTTCTGGCAGGTTTGGTGCCGCTGATGCGACGCCAGAAGGTAGATAAGTGGGCGCTGGCGGCATGGATTCCAGCGACAGCAGTGACGGCTCTGTTCGTGTGGATCAACGTGGGAGCCACGGCCGGGGCCGACCTTTTCGCCGAGGGCGCCGAGCACCTCCGTGGACCGCGAGCGGTCCGCGTGATTCTGGCCCTGGCGTTCTACGTGAAGCACGTGGTCTGGCCCACCTGCCTCACCAGCTACTACCCCACACCTCCCGTCGTGGCCTGGACCGATGCGGATACGGTCAGCGCGATCTTCGTGCTGGCGGTCACGGCGGCAGTCGTGGGCTGGATGTGCCTTCGCGCCCCCGTGTGTCGATTCGGCGTGTTGTGGTTTCTTTTCGGAATCGCCGATACCCTGCCCGTGTTTCCGGCGCGGAACATTCTGGCCGCCGATCGTTACATGTATCTGCCGATCATCGGGCTTTTCTGGTGCCTCTCCACCGTCGCCATCGACGTGCTCGCGTTCTCCAGGCAACGCCGCCTCGCCAGGATTGCGTCAGCGACAGCGGCAACCGCGATCCTGGGCGCCTTGATGGGTGTGAGCTGGTACACGGCCAAGTGGTATGACAGCGCCTTGCTCAAAACGCAGCGCGTAGCGGAGTGCTTCCCGAATGAGCCGCGGGTGTGGGAAAAGCTGGGCTGGACGCATCACCAACTCGGCCGGTATCAAGAAGCGATCACCTACGGCATGAACGAGCTCGATCAGGATAACCCCGCGGCGAAAGGCGGGGCATCTCAACTCATCGGAATGTCTCATCTTCGGCTGGGCCATGGCGAAGAAGCCTTACGCTGGCTGCACCGCGCCGTGGAGCTGGATCCCGCCACCGACGTGGGCAAGTACCGGCTGGGGCTGGCCTATGAAGAGTTGGGGAACGCGCTCCAAGCAGTGAAGTACTACGAAGCAGCGTTGGAGGCTGCTCCGCGGCACAATCCTACACTCCTACGCCTTGCTTCATTGTATGTGAAACTTGAGCGTTCGGACGACGCCCGCCGGATGTACGAGCGGGCCCTGGAAAACAACGCTTTCGAAGTCCCGGCCGTCGTTGCGCTGGTCGAGCTGGATCTCGCCGAGGCGAATCAGGCATCCTTGCTTGCCGCTGAACAGCGCCTCCTGGGATTGCTGGACGATCTGCCCGAAAGCGTGCCGCTGCGGATCAATCTTGGCGTGGTGCGCTATACGTTGGAGCGCGTCGACGAGGCGATCGACATCTATTCCGCAGTCCTCGCCGATCAACCCGATGAGCCGACTGCCGCGCTCAATCTCGCACAGCTCATCCTGACGGCCGACGTGGAACGTATCGCTCGCGCAGCCCGCGGGTTGCAGCAGGCCGAATCCGCGCATCCCACCGTCGCTGCTGCACTGGTGATGGGAAGCCTTATCGAGGGCGACGCCGCCGAATCCTTTCGACGACTGCCGCCGCTCCTGGCGGGCAGTCCCGAAGCCGGTGTGTCGCGAAAGCTGTTGCTGTCGGCCCTGCAGCGCTTCGACGAGCAGCGTCCCAACGTGCCCGCAACTTATGGGATCACGGCGGAAGTCCTCCTGGCGGACAGTCAGCTCGATGCCGCCCGAGCGTTTACGGACCTCTACGAGGCGCGGTGCAGCGACCGGGCGTGCCAGTCCCATATCCTCAGCCTCCGCGGCAGACTCCGGCAGGCACAGGCGCCGTAGTCGAGACTCCTCGGGCAACGGAGCCTTGCCGCGAAAGTTGCGCGTATCGTACGCTCCCAACGTGCATTCTCTCGCCGACGCCGAAAAGGCGTCGCATGTCGAGGCGAGGCCCCATTGGCGAAGCGTCGGTTCCCACTACTGCGGAACCCCAAGCTTCATGCACGCCGGAAAGCAGGAGGGGTCTATCTATGTCATTCGTTCTTCGCGATGAGCGCAGGCGTTGGGGGTACGCGGCAGGTGCACTCGCATTCTGCGCGGTTTGTATCAGTTCGGCGCCTCCGACGGAGGCCATAACCTTCCTCATGGACGATCCGGTCCTCGTGGTCGAAGAGGATTGGATGCTGGTGCTTAACGAGCCCAATGGAGCTGTCCATTCCCCGCAGTTCCACACCATCATGTCGCCCCACAGCGACGTCAACACGTCTTACGCGCAGGTCCTGTGGAACTACCGCGAAACGCCGAACTACGTGCCCGGCGGCGTGCAGCTCCAGAGCTACAGCGGGGAGACGCTGGTCCGCCGTCGCAGCATGGAGTACGGCCAGCTCAGCACGGTCGCTGAAACCGTCACCTGGACCCAACGGCTGGCCACGGACGGCACGGTCCTGTCCTTCGAAGTGCTCAATGGCTCCTCCACGACCTGGGGTTCTTTCGGCAAGGACATGCGTCTCGATGACACCGCCTACCTGCCGGATTTGAGCAACTACAGCCCGGAGACTTCGGCCCGCGAGTCGTGCGTGACCTACGGGTCGAACCGGGTGGACTCCATGGTGATCACGCAGGTGCGCTACTATGGCGCGTCGGGATTGCTCTTTACGGACAACACGCCCCGCGTGGTGTTCGAGCTGGAGTAAGAAAACTCGGTCAGGACTGGGAAGCCACTACGTCCGTCCGGTTGAGTCGGAGCGGTGAACCCCGCTCCGACTGCGTTGGCGACGATGGAGAGAGACATCAATGGCAGCAAAGAACACAGCGGATCGCCGACACCAACGCCGCGGCGTGTCGTTCGCGATGGTCGCGGTGAGCATGGTGGTGCTTCTGGGCATGGCCTCGCTCACCGTGGACGTGGGGATGATGTATCGAGCGCGGGCGGAGGCGCAGGCCTCGGCGGACGCCGCGGCCCTGGCCGGAGCCTGGGAATTGCTGGACCAGGATCGCCTCAGCGGCGGCGGCAACATGACCGAAGAAATGGCCGCCGCACGGGCGATTGCAGCCCAGTACGCAGCCCGCAACGTCATCGTCAACGACAGCCCGGGGGTCGATTCCAACAGCGGGAATGACACCAGCGGCGACATTGTGATCGGCTATCTGCACGATCCCAACGATGCATCCGCCTCGCTGAGCTATTCCAACCCCGACCAGTTCAATACGGTGGCCGTGCACGTCCGCCGGGACGAAACCCGCAACGGTCCCATCGACCTCTTCTTTGCGGGTATCTTCGGGCAGTTGGACGCCGACATCAGTGCCTCGGCCTGGGCCACGTTCAAGGACGGCGTCGTGGGATACCGTCCCAACAACCAAACCGGCAATGCCGAGCTGCTCCCGCTGGCCCTGCATCTGGACGCCTGGAACAACCTGCTGGCCGGCGCCTTTACCTCCGGGGACAACTATTCGTACGATGAGGCCTCGGGGACGGTCTCGCCGGGATCCGACGGCATCCAGGAACTCAATCTCTACCCCGGCGGCGGTGCCGGCTCCCTGCCGCCTGGAAACTTCGGCACCGTGGACATCGGTCCGGCGGACAACAGCACCGCGGACCTGTCTCGACAGATTCGCGAAGGCGTTAGCGCCGACGACCTCGCAGTTTTCGGCGGGGAGTTGATGCTGGGTCCGGATGGAACGCTCCCCCTGACCGGCGAGACGGGGCTCAGCGGTGCCATCAGCGACGACCTGAAGTCAATCATCGGGCTTCCGAAGGCGATTCCGCTTTTCAACGCGGTGACCGGACCGGGCGATAACTCGGTTTTCACCGTCGTCGGTTTTGCAGGCATTCGAATCATGTACGTCAAATTGACCGGGGCGATGAGTACCAAGAAGGTCGTCATTCAACCCGCCTTTGTCGTAGATGACTCCGGCGTTACCGGCGAAGGGTCGGGGCCGAGCCACTTCATCTACAAGCCGGTTTTCCTTTCCAGATAGCGGCGGAAGGCAGTTTTCAAGTTGACGAAAGATAGAACCCGGCAGGCGCCTTTGGGCGCCTGTCGGGTTCTCTTCGTCTAAGAGCACGGGTGGCGCGGACAAGCTCTGCTTGTCCGTGATGATCTACGACCGCCGGCGCACCGCGGCCATGAACCGCAGCCCGAGGACGCAGGCCAGGAACGTACCGAGCATTCCAATTCCACACATGGTCGTGGGACGCTGGGCCTCGCTCGGCGGAGGCTCCTCCGGCACGTCCTGCGGCGGCGGAGGCTCCGGCGGCGGCGGTTCGACGCGCCCGGACACGATCACAGTCTCCGGCTCGCTGCTGGAGCGCCCGCCCCGCCCGTCCGCAACGACCAGCGTGACGGTGAACTCGCCCTCATCCTGGAAGATACGCGTCACCACCGAGCCCGTGAGGGTTTCGAGGACGGTCTCGCCCTGGCGGAACTCCCAGGCATAGGCCAGCGGATCGCCATCCGGATCGAAAGAAATCCGCCCGTCGAAGGTCAGGGTCAGCGGGGCAGAGCCTGAGCGCGGTCCGGTGGCGATCATGGCCACGGGCGCTCGGTTCGTGCCCACCGGCACAACCTGCACGGTCTGGGTCACGTCAATCGACGCGTCTTCGGCGTCGCGCACGGTAAGGCGTACCGTATAGGTGCCCGTCGCGTCGTACGTATGGGTGATCCGCGAGGCCGTGCCGAACGTGGTCACGTCCCCATCCCCGAAGGACCAGCGATATCGCAGGGCGTCCCCATCGGGGTCGGTCGAAGCGCTGGCATCAAACGTGACGACCTCGCCGACCAGGGGCTCGGCCGGCGTGACCGTGAAGGAGGCCCGCGGAGGCCGATTTTGCCCCGGCTCGCCCTCATCAGACTGGACGGTCACGATAACTCCTGGCCAGGTGGTCTCGCCACCCTTGCGGGCGCCTGCGGCGTCCAGGTCGCGAAGGATCGCCTTCACCGTGTACGACTTGATCGTCTCATTGGCCGGCAGCGTGAAGGTGTGCGGTACGTCGCCATTGGTTGCCGGAGGCTTGCCCGTCTTGGCTTTGTAGATCTCATTGGGCGTACCGTCGCCCCAGATCCACTCCACTTCGATGGCGTCATTCTCCGGATCGGTGGACTTCGAGGCGTTGAAGGTCACCGTATGCGGGCTTAGGCCCACGAGAGCAGTGGTGGTGATATTCGCCTGCGGGTTACTGTTGCCCACGCGAATGATGATCGAGGCGGTGTCGGTGCCGCCGTCACTATCCGTGACCTTCAGCGTCGCCGTGAAACTGCACGGTGAGGCCGTCGTGCACGCCGTGCCGTCGGCCCGCCGCGAGTAGGTATGCTCGACCTCCTCCAGTATGCCGGGTTGGGCGTCGTCATTGGCTGACGTGCCGTCGCCGAAGGTCCACTGGAAGATCAGATCGTCCTCCGGCGTTTCCTGATCGCTGGACTGCTCAGCGCTGAAGTCCACAGTAAGGCACCGGGCGTTGGTGTCGCTGCTGCCCGGGCATGTCGTCCCGCCGCTGGTAGGCGTAGCCCGGATGACGGCATTCGGAGAGTTGTTGGTCACCGCAATGTCCACGCTGGCCTCGCCGAAGCGATTGTTGGCCGGGTTCGTCGCGCGGAGAACTACCGTAAATGTCCCGGCGCGGCTGTACGTGTGTTCGACCTGCGCACCCGTGACTTGGGCGGAGCCGTCGCCGAAGGTCCAGCGGTATTGCAGCGGTTGGCCATTGGGATCGGACGACCCTCGGGCGTCAAAGGTGACTTTCAAGGGTGGCGGTCCGGATAGGGGGGTCGCATCGATCACAGCCGTCGGGTCTTCCCGCACCTGACCGCCGCGGATGGTGACCGCCTCGCTGGCTGCCGTGATCCCCGTGGTGACGAGGGTAAACGTGTCACCCAGCGCCCCCTTCGGAGACGGGTCGTTCGTACCACCGGTCCTGATCGTCATTTTGACGGCCGAGTTCCGCGATGTGTACTGGGTTCCCGCCGTAGCGCAGAGATCCGGCGTAGCCGTGCAGATGGCGATGTCCGCACCACCCTCGGGCAGCGGCTGCGTGATGGAGCTGCTCACCACCCACTTGCCGTTGGTCGGATCGACGCACTCCGCCACCCAGGTCTCGGAACGAGCCGTACCCTGGTTGGTCACCGTCGTCCCGGATACGGTCGTGACGTTCACAATAACATCGGTGGTTTCCAGCTTCGCGGTGCCGAGGTTGTTGCGTCCAGCGCGGGGCCGCGTCAGCTTGGCCTCGGTGCCATCAGCGCCAGGGCCCGGAATCAAGTCGGCGAAGATGAAGTACCGACCGTCCGCCAGGCTGGACACCGTCCAATCAATACTGATGTCATTAGGACCCGAGGTCGTCTTGCGAATCTGGGAGATAAAGGTTGAGCCTGAAAAGTCGGGGACGCCGTTGTCGTGCTTCTTGTAATAGAAGCGAATGAGCGTGCCTCCAAATACATCGTTGGCCTCGGTGCGAATCTGGTATTTGCCGCTGACACTCACTCCGCCCGGCGGATCGATGAAGCGGAGGCTGGGAATGCTCGTGGGAGTCCAATTGAACACGACGCGAGTAGCGCCCTCGCCGTCGGGGATGACATCGCGGATTTCCAGGCCCGTGCAGGCTTCATCCGTATACCACTGGCTGGCGGGCAGCGTGTTGCAGTCGAAGGTCGTCTGATCGGTCGATCCCGGCCAGGGGTCGCCGGCGTCGCCGCAGGCCAGGTCCACACCCGGTCCCCCCTCCAACTCGCGAAGCCCGTCCGCCTGAATAATGCGGTACGCCGGCCGCAGGCCACTACGCTGCTGGAGAGCGATCGCGTCGCGATTCGAAGGGTTGGTGTCGGGATCGGCATGGAGAATCAAAAGCCCTGGCCCGGGCATGCGCTCATCGAACCCCGCGCCGGCAGACCAGAAGTATATTCGCTCTCGCGGTCGGTCCTCGTTTTCCAGATAGAAGTAGCTGTCGTCCCGCACGAACTCCGCGACCGGAAGCGTGATCGACTTGTCTACCCCGGGCGTCAGCAGCGAAGTGAGATCAACCGGCTTGGTCCACTCCGTACACTCGGCCTCCTTCAGCGGGCCAATGGGGTGCGCAAGCCCGCCTGTGGCCATCAGGTCCCACGCACCGATCGGGCAGTTCTCCACCCCGCTGCGATCAAGGGCGTCATAATCGTACAAGTCAGGCCAATTCTGCCAGGCATGTCCATATTCATGAGCGCAGAAGGTGGTTGCAAAATCCGCGGAGCTTGACACATCATTTTCGCTGCCGCTGCCAAGTGTGTGGACGAGATTATGAAAGCGCAGGTTCCAGTTAATGCGCGATGCCAGGGGATTGTCGCTTGGGAAATCCGAGTCCTGATAGGCCATATCCCCAAGTCCGTCCTCGTTGTGCACGGGGCGGAACATGGGTTCAACCAGCGGAAAGCCGGCATGGCCCGATGGTATTAAGACAACCCCGGCGAGCGTCCCGGCGATACTGACGGGCCCGTCGTTGGTATACGGCTCCGGCAACTTCGTGGACCGAATGTCCACAGTGGGCGTTCCGTCGTCGAAAATGTCGACGGGTCGCGGGTAGCAGGCCAGAGCATCCAATACGACTTGGTCAACCAGGGTATCGAAGTCCAACGTCTCATCAAGGATCTCGATGCAATCTTCAATGACACGGCTGCGCGGATCGGCAACGGTTCGCGGATCGTCCCAGGCCCTGTCACCCGTTCCATCTGCACGACGCAGGTCACTGAGCGCGACCCCGAAGATTCCTTGATAGCTCTCGGAGCCCGACACGCGGGCCTCTCCCAAATCCAAACGCCCGTCCAGGTTGTAGTCGCGGAAGCCCAGGTTGTGAGGGGGGCCCGCATAAGGATGGCTGCCGTAGCGATCTTGCCAAACATCGCCATTGTTGGCAGGTAGAGCAGTCCTCCAGGTGAGCGCCTCGATAGCCAATTGATTCCCGCCATCGCGACCGTTTTGGCCGTGAAGACGAGTGGCGTAGGGACCCGCGGCGGGGATGATTCCGTCCGGATTACCTGGCACCGAGGGGTTGTTGGTTCCGCGGTCGTCGCCGGCGATCGAGTAGCTGAACGGCGAGGTCACCTCTCCGACATACTGATCACCGTCCAGGTGGTACTTTGAAGATGGTAAATCATCGTGCTCTACGGGACCGTCATAATAGATGACGGGCGCCGGTGCCGCGCCGAGCATTTGATCGGGCAGCACGGGCGCTTCTGGGTCGATGTCCGCAGGCCAGCCCACTCCATTCCCGTTGAGGCCGCCACGGTTCGGGCGAAACTCGTTGGGCCCGTCCTCGAGAAGGGGGTTCCAAATCGGGTTGCGGGGGTCGAAGAACGAAGCGCTGGTGCTGCCGACCCATGTCGGGGGAGTGGCATTGTTATACCGATCGCGCCATGCACTCTCATACCAGTCGGGTTTCGGAGTACTGCTACCCCCGATCATCATCTTCGACGACCCAAACAGCAGGGGGTCCGAAGGATCCGGAGAGGTCAGGTCGCTCCAGGCATCGGGTGGATCATACACATCGTGCGTGCCTGCGGGACATACTTCGCTCTGCGAGCCGATCGGGCGGTAGGGTCGCTCATCCCAACATACCTTATCTCGGCTGTTGGTGAGCTTGCCGAGCGGATCGTGAGGGCCGCCGATCTGTCGTCCGTGTGAGCGCGCGATAACGGCATCGGGATTAGTCCCCGGAAAATTGTGGCGAATGTACTCGGGTATATTCGAGCCCCGGAAGTAGTTCTCCCAAGGCTCGGGGACGTCGAGGACGCCGTTGCCATTCGCATCGAAGAACTCGCAACGCGGAGCCGGGTTGCGCGGCGCTCTTAGGCATGCAGTTGGGGCGATATTACAGCACGGCGGTGGATCCTCCCCTTCGCAATTCGGCGCGGTCGCTGAGCACGGTGTTGATGGGTAAACGAGGTTCCCACTGCCATCCAGCTCCGCAAACTGGCAAGCATCCAGAATCCCGTCACCGAGAGGTTCACATTGACCCAAGTCGCCCTCACCATAGGGCAGCCGATCGAGGTTGGGATTCAGGAGAAGGTCAAATGCGTCGTCGATGAGGTTCCCGTTGCAGTCCGTGATGGTAATGCCGTCTGCGTCCGTCCACGTCGTCGGGGGGCAGGCCTTGTCTGGCGGATCGGGCTGGTTCGAGACCAGCCCCCTGCATCCCGGCTCACCAGGCCCATTGGGACAGCAATCCGGCCTGTCGTCCGGGTCCCCGTCGTCGTCCAAATCCAGAGTGCCGTCGTTGTCCGAATCCGGCAGATAGATGCAATTCCCCTCGTTCTCGGGAATCCCATTGCCGTTCAGGTCGATCCAAGGCCCGGCGAGGTCCGGAAGGTCGTCATGCGGTCTCGTCGGGATCTCATTGTCGCGCCAATCCATCGCGTTGCGCGCCTCGTCAAATCCCCCGTTCCAAACCCCATCACCGTTGATGTCCCGGAAGCGTTCGCCGGGGGTCCAGACTTGCTGCCCCCTCGAAGTAACTTGCCGTCCGGCGCCGATCGTAAAACTCGGCGGTCCCTGTCCAGTGTCGATTGCAACCATCGTTCGGGAATTGTCGAAGCTCTCCCCACCGCCATACCTGTAGCTTGGTACGGCGGATTGGAGTTCGACCCAGGTGAAAGGCACACTTAGCGGCCACGGAAGGAGAATCCAGTCACTCACCCTTCCTGCGACGGTGACGTCGCCGTAGCTGATCTCCTGCCAAAACTCGGCAAACGAGTCGATGTTGGGATCGGTCTTGTCGAAGTACTGTCGGCGGATCAACTCCGGGCTTGGCAGAGCGTCGTCACAGATGCGAAGAAACGAATGACAGGCCAGGTCCGGCGGCGTGAGTTCCTCGCAATCCGCGTCCGAGGTGCAGGGGACCACGCAAACGTTGCGCCCGATCCCGGCATCACCGCAGGCAAACTCACTCCCCAGAGCACGGCAGTCGGCGTCTTCGCCGCAAGGGACGCGCGCGTCCTTCGGCGAGTCCGCAAGGGTGACCAGGAACTGCCGTTCCGCGGCGAAGCCGCCCACCGGAGATAAGACTGCCGCCCCGACAGGGAATAAGAGACACAGCCGAATCCAGCGAATGCCGTCCTGACGCGATTTCATTTGCAACAGCTCCCCTTAGGACGCGCGCCGGCGGCACCGGCGCAAGGACTTCCCAACCACAGACCCTTCAACGCCGCCTGCAAGGAGGCGTTGGCACGGTTCGCCGATCCAGCAAGGTGGAAACTCAGGCAAGAGGCTAAACCAATCGGCGAGGGGATAAGGCCCGGAAGGTTCGCCTCCCTCATCCGTTACCGCCCTTCTGTCACGCGTCCCGGCAGGCTTTCCGCCCATTCGAGAAGGCGACCGGCGGTCGATACCCTATCCCGATGGTCATGGTATCGCGATTCCCACGTGTCTGTCAACCAAACGACACCCGCCGCGAGGGCGCAGGCGTCGCGTTATCGGGGGTGCACCGGACCGGGGTTTCGCACCATCGGTCGGCTCGAACCTGCCCCGCACAAGTTATGGGAGCGCGGCCCGCCCGAACCGCCGGCGGACCCACCGACACGCCTCCGTCGAGTCATGCCAAAGCTTCCCTCCGCCCGCCGGTTGAGCAGGACGAGCTCATCTTCGACCGAGAAGTCCGCATGGGAATGCCATTGCGCACTGGTCGCGTACAAAGCTCGTGCGAGAATCCTTCCTCGCACCTCTCCTCACGTCGTGTCACCGAGTGACACCGCCGGCCGCTCCCGCCGAGCCGCCTGTGGGAGGGCGAGGCTCCTGCCGAGCCGCTTTCCACGTCGGGCTTCAGCCCGCGAGGACTTCTAGTCTCCAGTTTCTAGTTTCTAGACGGCCGGCTACGGCACGATACGGATGCTGCCCGCCGCGTAGTCCGTCTGCGTCACGTTGATGCCGTCGCGGATGGTCGCCCCGATGCGGTAGGTCCCCGGCGGCAGGTCGGTGGGCAAGGCCACGCTGGTGGTCGTCACCGGCAGGTCCGAGGCAATCAGCGTGTACCCGTTATCCACGTTGGTATCCGTGTCATGAAAAACGTCGATGCCCGCCGACGCTCCCTCTTCGAAGACTTCACCGGCGAAGACGATGGTGAACGATTCACCCACGTCCAGGACAACCTCCGTGGCGCCCGGCGCCGTGATCTCGATGGTCGGGGGGATGGGCTCGGCGTCGTCCACGATACGCACAATCGGCGTGGGGAGGGAAGTGGGAAGCAGGTCCGGAACCGTAACGATCCGGTCCTCCTCGCCGCGTGCCACCGTGTCGGCCACCGACGCCCCGCTGTCCGTCGCCGAAAGGCCCAGTTGATAGTCCAGCAGTTCCAGCTCGCTGGTGTCCAGGCTGAACAGGCCCGCGTTGCCCAATCCGACGGCAAGCTGCTCACCCAGTTGGTCCGGCGGGTTCAGCCGCGAATCGAACGGGCTGAGGATAAACAATCGCCACTGAGCGTCGTTCTCCGGATCGCCCACGTCGAAAGAGATTGTCACCACCGTCCCCCGAACCACCTCCGTAATCACGTCCGATGGGGGCTGGATGAACACGGGGTTGGGAGAGCCCTCGACATGGATGACCCCGGCGCTCTCCACCGCCTCCTCCTCACCATCCACGGTGAACAGCACCCCCACTCGATAGAAACCCACTCCCGCCTCCCCGGGATCGAAGCTGAAGGCCTTGCGTTCCCCGGCCGGCAGGTTCGTGGCAATGATCACTGGATCGCCGATGGGAGCACTATCCGGCGTGGCATCGCCCACCGGAACGCGATAGCCGCTCACGTCCGTAGACGACTCCGGCACGGTGTAGATCACCGAAACGGGCTCGTCCAACGACGAAATCCCAAAGCTCGTCGACGGGGTAATGATCTCCGCCTCGAGGTCATCGGTGTTGTCGTTGGTGTTGGTGTTGCCGTTGGTGTTGTCGTCCGGCGTTGGCCCCGGCGGGCAACCCGCAATCAACCCGAGCACCGCCACCCATGCCCACGCCCGAAGGCGCCCGGCTATCCACGAACTTATCCCTACGCTTCGTCGCAACCTGATCACTGTGGCACTCCGGGTTCTGCCTTCGGCGTGATGGATCCGCCCGTTCCAGGAGGGAGACACCCTGCCTCACGCGCGGATTCGAGTAGCCTGTTGGGTCAAGATTCCCGCCCTGCGCGGTAGACCGCCGACCTAACGCACGCCGGTTTCGGTCGGGCAAGTCTACAGGTGCTCTAAGCGACCTGTCAACTATGGCTTTGACGATGACAGCGGCATGTCTCCCGCCTTCGGCAGGCCGAGCCGGTTCCCCCTCTCCCCGCGGGAGAGGGGCCAGGGGTGAGGGCCAGGAACGTGAACGCGTCCAACGCGCAGCGCCAAGCTGCGGCGAGCCGCGGGCTTTAAGCCCGCGCGGTCGTCCCCTTCTAGTTTCTAGTCTCTAGTTTCCAGTTTCTAGACTACGCCGGCCTGCGCTTGCGGGCGGTGATTTCCTTGAGCTCATCGCGAAGGCGGGCCGCCTCCTCGAAGCGCTCCTGCTCGATGGCCGTGCGCAGGGCCTTCCGCGTGACCACCACCGAGTCGGTGGGCATCCGCCCGCGCAGTTCCGACGCCAGCGTGCGGAGGATCTTGATCTCCTCGCTGCCTGACGCCGCCTCGCTGCGCCCCTGACGCTCGAAATGCGCTTTGATGTCCAGAATCCCGCGGTTGGCATGCGCCAGGGCACTGGACGGCTCGCCGTCTTCCATGGCGTGATACGCCTGGGCCCGGGCGTTCATCATCAGCACGTACGGCCGGAACTCCTCCAGCGCCATGCGGTCTTCGGGATCGATGGCGTGCTCGTGGCACAGGTCGAAAATCGCCAGGCTGTGCTGTGTGTCGCGAAGCACGTTCTCGAACTCCTCAAGTACGAAGTAGGCGATGTATCGACGGTAGTAGAGCGAGGCCTCCACCCGCAGCCCCTGGCACTCCGGCCGAGTCAGGCCGAAGCCCAGCGTGGTTCCGTTACGCTCCTGGTGCTTGGCGAGGCGCTGCTGGTGGTATTCGAGTATGGAGGTGCATCCGAACGGGCGCGAGCCGTCGGGCCGCCCTTCGGCTTCCATCTGCAGGATGCCCAGCTCGACCCGCATCTGGATGCGCACCGCATCATCGGTGCCGAGGATCTTCCGCACCGATATCTTGTCCGGCTCGTACGGCCAGTCCTGAAGAGTCTGTTGCAGGTCGATATAGGACATTCCCCGACTCCCCCCAGCACAAACTCCCCTCCACTCATCCCCCACACGATGGTAGGCCGTGGCAAGTTTACAATTCAACCGACTGACCCGGCCCTCGCGGGCTTACCCCGACCGGAAATAGTGTCAGCAGATGTCTGCCGACGCGGCGCGTTTTGAGGGACTACAATCCCACGGGCGATAACCCCGCCGCGGCGATGGCGCCTTGTGCAGTGCCTAACCTGCCCCAAAAAAAGCCGCGTGCCCGCTAGAAGCGGACACGCGGCATCGGACTTCGTTGCAACGTTGCGAGGCCGATCAGGCCGTCGCGCCGCTGCGGAAGCTTCTCATTGCCTAGGGGTTGATGAACGGCTGGACGGCGCTGTAGTAGTAGGAGAAGCGCCCGTCCACTGTGGCGTTGCTGTTATGGTCGCAATTGTCGTTCAAATTCGTTCCGCAGGCGCCCGAAAGCTGACCGACGATCTGCGACGAGCCGTTGAGCACCGGTGAGCCGCTGCTCCCGCCATCCGTTGCGCCGTTGACTCCCTTGCTGTAGATCCGCTGGGTGAGCGGCCAGCCGATACACGTGAAACCGTAGTTGAACGTGTTCCCATCCGAGTAGACCTGCGGGCCGAAGTTCGGGTTGCTGATCCGGTAGAGCGGCACGCCGAAGCCCACATTGGCCGAGGTCCAGCCCAGGAACACGGACCCCGCCGGCGGCGGGCCGTTGAGCTGAAGCAGCGTATAGTCGCCCTTCTTGTTGGTCTTTCTCACCACCGAACCACTGGTCTTCGGCGTCCACCCCGTGTTGTTGATTAGCGGATGCGGGCAGGTTCCGTTGCAGGAGGACGTGGCGAACTGCCAATAGAATTGGACGGTGGCGGCCACGGTGTTGGTGCTCAGGCAGTGATTGGCCGTCAGGAAGTAGTTGTCCTGCAACGGGTTGTTGTCAGCAATCAGGCCGCCGGTGCAGGTATAAATGTACTGACCCGCGATCCACTCCATCTTGGCCGTGCCCAGCTTGGCCGGAACGGCTGGCCCGCTGTTGGTGCACGTCGCATCCAACACGCAGGACGGATTCCCCGCCGACGGGCACGGGAACGTCTCATGCGATGCCGTCTGCGTCACCTCGGTGACGAAGCGGGGAAGGATGTGACCGATGTCCGTGATGGTGAAGGACGAGCCGCTCAGGTCCTCCTTCGTGGCGGCATAGATCATCAGCACACCCGTGTCCGCGAAGAGGGTGTCCGTCCACATTTCGCCGTTGCCGTTGAGTCCGGCGCCGACGTACGGCCCGTAGATCTCACCGGCTTCGCTGAAGAAGTAGAGCTGGGCGCCTTCCGGCAGATCGACGCCCCGAAGGTGGACGCGGATGCCGCCTGCGCCCGGCGACGCGATGGTCCGCGCCCAGGAATACGTTCCATCATCCAGCACGCGAATCTCGCCGCCCGCCAGGCCCCGGCGGTTCTTCAGCCCCTGATCGGGGTCGAGGCCCGCGACGTGTGCCTGCGGGACCACCGGCTTGACCAGCCCGATCCGCAGCGGAGTGGGCTCATCCGCGGCGGGGATGGTCTCGAGCTGCAGGAGATCATCATCGTTGACTTCGATCTGAACCGGTTCGACCAAGGTGAGGTCCGGCAGGGCCGACTGCGTCAGCTCGAACGCCGCGGCCTGGTTCGCGAAGTATTCCTCGGGCGTGAGCCCGACCGCGGATATCTCCGGTGCGAGTTCCGCCACCTCCACCTCCAGCGACCCCTCCCTAGGCTCCGCCGCGACAACCACCGAGGCCAACGCCAGCGGGGCTGCGGCCAACAACAGTGTTCCTGTCCGACGCATACTTGTTTCCTCCGACCTCTTGACCCTTGACGCAATCCGTGAGCGCACAAGCGCCCTCCGCCGGATGCGCGACCACACACCGTGTCTCAGAAGAATGGTGATGCCCAAGTGGGTTGACGTGCCCAACGGGCGCCGCATTGTGGCGGGTCGCTCAACCGAATGCAAGGAAAATATGTTGTGCAATTGCAGCAGACGTGTCGCAAGGCGCCGTTTCGGCGCCTTCGTGTCTTCTTCTCTTCGTCCCTTCGTGCCTTCGTCCCTCCGTCCCTTGGCAGTTATCAATTACACCTTCCGCACCGATCGCGGCAATGGCCCGAGACATTGCACGTGCCCAGGGAACACGTACCGCCGGAAGCTGTGTCGCACTGACTGTCCGCGTCGCAGGGAATGCCTTGTCGCGAGCCGCCGACGCACAGCCCGCAGTGCTTGTTCGACGTACATGGCTGTCCTGCCCTCGGACCGCCCGCCGCGCAGGTCTTCACGCACAGAGCGCCTGAACCGTAGAGCCCGGTACACGCACCGTCGCTGGAGCACCCCGTGATGTTGCACGGAACCGTCGACGGGCACCGGCACGGACCGCTGAACGGATACGCCGGGGAAGCCTTCAGGTTGTTGACGATCGCCCCGATGTCCAGGGCGTCCACGTCCTTGTTCAGGTCGGGCAGGTTCGGCTGGACCTGGGCCTCGATGTGCTTGGGCGCCCCGCTGAGCTTCTTGAAGTTGTTCACCGCACCCACAATGTCGATGGCGTTGGGCTGGGTGCGCGAACCCGCCGGATCCTGGAAGACCGGGGCGATGTCCCCCGCCCGCCGAGTCTTCATCTGCACGTCTGCGGAGACATTCGTGCAATTGGCCTCCGCGCCCTCGCAATCCGAGCCGTAGAGCTTCAGCACATACGTGGAGCTGGGCAGGATCTCCGCTCCGATTACGTTGACCGTACCGACGTTCGGTTCGTTCCACCACTCGTGATAGTACGGCGTGCACTGCAACCGCGAGGCACGGTAGTTGCCCAAGCTTGGCAGGTCCTGGGCCTCGAGGTACGTAAACGGCGGGCCCACCCAGCGGCTGCACGAATGCGGACCCGCGGGGTCTCCCGTACACGTGGCATCCTCGAAGGCGCCGAAGTTCGGCGGTGGGCAACACGGGCTGTTCGCGGGAACAGGGTTCTGCAGATCGACCATCGTCACCCGGATGGCTGCCGTAGACAATCCACCTTCGCAGTCCGCCGTCGCCGGGGGGACCGTCCTGAAGGTCAGCGCGCGATTGCGGGCCACGCAGCCGGTCTGGCCGAGGTTCCCGCCCGGGCAGTCCCAGGTTGGCGTGGGCGGTGGACTCGACGATGCCGTACATGCGCACGTACACTCTCCGAGCGGATCGCCGGGCGCGCGACAAGGGGCGCAAACGCAGTCGGCATCCACTTCGCACTCCTCACCCAGGTCGAGTACCCCATTGCCACACACCCTGGGCGGGCACTTGCAGTCGTCAGCCGGGTCGCCTCCGGGCGCGCCGCATGAACCCGGGCACAGGTCATCGTCGGTGCCGTCGCAGTCCTCCGTCTGCTCGATGTTGTTGTTGCCGCAGACCGGCGAACAAGTGCAGTCGGCTCGGCAGACGGAGGGCGCCACGCACCCGGTTGTGGGCACGTTGATATCACACTCCTCGTACGGCGGCGTAGTAGTGCCGTCGCCGCAAATGACGCCCAGCCCACAAGTGCAATCCGGATTGCAGCGAACGTTAGGCCCGCAGGTGCCCGTGTCGAGCCCGTCGCACTGCTCGTTGCGTGTGACGCATGTCCCCCCCGGGCAGTGCGCGTTATCCGTGCAGGCATAGCCGTGGTTCCAACCGCCCTCGCACAACTCGTAGGACGCTTGGTATTGCCCATCACCGCAGGCGAAGACAGGGCATCGGCATCCGTTCGTTTCGCCGGGCATACCGCATTGTCCGGGGCACCTCTCATCCTGAGCCCCGTCACAGTCCTCCCCAGCATCGACGTCCGCGACCCCATTGCCGCAGCAAGTGCCCACGCCGGGCCAGCACTGATTGCCCACGCACGTTTCCACCCCGTTGCATGCTACGCCATCGTTGCAGTCTGCATCCGTTGTGCATGCGGGTTGACAACGCTCACATCGCCCTTCCCGGCAATCGCCATCCGTTGAACAGGCCAGCCCCGCGACGGGCGAGTCCGCAGAACAGCGAGGCATGTACTCGGCGCAAGGTGAGTCGCAGCACTGCGGCGGCACACCGGCCACGCACACGCCGGCATCGCAGGTCTCAAGCCCATTGCAGAAGATGCCGTCATCGCAGTGCGAATCGGTGTAGCACTGGGGACAGGTTACCGTCGCACAGGTCGTATCCGTGCCTTGCGGGACACCTTCCTGCTTCATGCAGGTAGCGGGAGCCAGGTCCTCACACGTCACTGCGGGGTACTTGCAGCATGCTTCCGTGGTCGTTTGCGCGTGGACATGGCCTGGCGCAAACGCGATCGCCCCGGCGAGACCAAAGAGCGCGCTCGCGAACGAAAACCGGCGTACGGCAAGTCGTGCGGACATTTCCTTCCTCCTGACGCAGAGGGGAGTGACGGCGAGCGGCATGATACCGCCTGGCCAGGGTCACTATCAAGCAAAACCCACCGGCAACGAGGACCAGTTGGGTGCCCCACCCCCTCCAGGGGTGGGGGACGGATTACGGCGCGGTGGCGAAGCAGGGTGCCCCACCCCTTCCAGGGGTGGGGGACGGATTACGGCGCCGTGCCGAAGGGAACGCCGCGGTATTCCAACTTTTCAAATGCCGCAGCACCCTCGGTGATGCGGATTCGCGAATCGAGAGGAACATTCTCGAAGACCTGCTTGGATTTGGACGTGGGCCAGTCCACTTCCAGTCGCTCGATGCCGGTGGCGTTGCCCAGGCCGATTTCCTGCCGCATCGGCGATCCTCCGAAGCTGCTGACCGCCCCGGGCGCGCGGTGAATCTCCCGCCGGCCCTCGGGCGTGGTGAGCACCAGCTTGATCCGCGTGCCCACGCCCTGCCGATTGGTCTTCACTCCCACCAGGTCAATGATCAGGAAATGATTCCCATGGCCGGGGTTCTCGAAGAGCACATTGTGGAACTTGTCACCGGGGTAGAAGCCGCCCAGCTCGTGATAGATGTCCTGATCGCCGTCGTGATCGAAGTCCGCAAACGCCACGCCGTGGCCCTTCTGGAGATGCCCAAAGCCACCGGACGTGGTCACGTCCTGAAAGCGCTTGCCGCCGTCGTTGCGAAGCATGATGTTGGGCGTCAGCGTCCCGTAGTACGGATCGCCGGTGGTCAGGTAGATGTCGAGGAACCCATCGTTGTCCAGGTCGCCGAAGTTCGCCCCCATGGGTAGGAACATGCGGGCTAGCCCCACTTCCTTGGCCACGTTGACGAACTTGCCCCCATCATTGCGAAACAGCGACGGCAGCAGCCCCTTGTGTGGCAGGCCGAGATAGTCCGCGGCCACGTCTTCGACCGTGCCCTGATAAGCGGCCACGAAAAGGTCCACCCAGCCGTCGTTGTTGTAGTCGAAGAACCACGTCGCGAAGCTCCGCCCTTCTTCTTCGGTGACGTTCAGCTCCGCAGCCACATCGGTGAACGTCCCGTCACCGTTGTTTCGATAAAGCCGGTTCGACCCGATGTTGGAGACGTAGAGGTCCATGTCCCCGTCGTTGTCGTAGTCTCCCGCGGCCACGCCCTTGGCATAGCGATCGTTCGTAACCCCCGCTGGCACGGCGATGTCCGTGAACGTGCCGTCCCCATTGTTGCGAAAGAGCTGGCAAGGGTATTTGGCGTGGGCGTGGGCGGCGCGGGCCTCGGTGCCCACGCTGAACTCGCCGAGTTCCACGCGGGCTTCATGGCCCACGTACACATCGAGATCGCCGTCGTGATCGTAATCCGCCCACGCCGCCGTCTGCGTCGGCATGGCCGGGTCGGCCATGCCCGCGGCGCGGGTGACGTCGGTAAACGTGCCGTCACGGTTGTTGCGAAGCAGCGACATGCGCATCCGCCCGTTATCCAGCATCCATCCCCCGCGGAGGAGGTGGATGTCCATGTACCCGTCGTTGTTGTAGTCCGCACCCACACAGTTCAGTCCGCCGAGCTGGTCGTCCAGGCGCGAGGTCTTGCTCGCGTCCTCGAAGCGCCCCGTGCCCGTGTTGCGGTAGAGCGTCATGGAGCCTTCCAGGTTCGAGTCGGACATGGCGATGTCCAGCCAGCCGTCGCGGTCGAAGTCCTCGACGACCACTCCTCCTGCGAGGTTGAAATGATCGACGCCCAGTTTCGTCGCCACGTCCGGGAAGCGCTTGATGTCGTACTGCGACTCGAACGCCTTGGGTGGGATCACCACCTCTTCGGGAAGTCCTTGGGGATAGTCCCCGACGGCCATGCTCGCGATGTTCGCCAGCCAGCGGGCACGAAGATTGCCCGGATGGAGCTTCAGGTACGCCAGGAAGTCCTCCCGCGCCTTGATCGCCGGCTCGTTCACCGTATGTATGCCGCCGCCTTGCAGTGGAAAAATGCAGCAGTCGCGGTTGTGGCGCTGGATGCAGTTGGCCACTTCCGCCTGCCGCAGGT
>SBAX01000066.1 GCA_005240095.1 Phycisphaera mikurensis | reverse complement strand
TCCGGGCATCCCCTGCGATAACAATGCCCAGTGCGATACGGGCGGCACGTGCTCGACGGGCACCTGCAACACGCAGGGCTTCTGCCGCGACAAGTGCGGACGGTGCAACTAACGATGGGATCGGGAGGCGAAGTGGCTCGGGAAAGCGGACTACGCTCCCCGCTTCCCGTTAGGCCAACAACACGACGAACGCCGATCTTGTGGACTGCGGCCCTTGGCGCCTGCTTATCCGCTGGCTGCGGGAACCCAGGCACTGCCGCTGACCACCAGACCGCGCGACCGTCTCGGGCCTCAACGGCAACAATCCAGGTCGAGGGTCAGAAGGTCAGCCACCGCGAGGCCGCCCGTTGGATCCGCTCGTCCACGATCACGACCGACAAAGGCCCCGCATGGCCGGCCGTTCCCGAGGATCCGAAAAGTGTCAGCTCGAGTCTGTACAACGGCGCCTCTGGCATCGTCCTGTTTTTTCTGGAAGCTCATCAGGCCACGAATGACGAGTCATTCCTGAACGATGCACGCGCGGGGGCCGACTATCTGCTCAGGTCCATCGAGGACGAAAAAGAGAGCGGTCTCTACGAAGGCCTTGCCGGAATGGGCTTTGCCCTGCACGAGACTTACAAGGCGACCGGACACGAGCAGTATCTCACGGGAGTCAGGCGCTGCGTCGCGCTGCTCCACGAGCGCGCCAAGAAAGTCGGCAAGGGAGTCGAATGGAACGACACCACCGACATCATCAGCGGCTCAGCTGGCATCGGGCTATTCCTGCTCTACGCGGCACGGGAACTGAACGATCCTTCGGCCCGCGACCTGGCCGTTGCTGCCGGTGCCCATCTTATTGAGTTGGGTCGTTCGGCCTCCGGCGGGTTGAAGTGGGCGATGACTCCGGACCTTCCACGGCTGATGCCCAACTTCTCACACGGCACCGCCGGCGTCGCGTACTTCTTGGCCAGCCTCTACCTCGAGACGAAGGACCAAGCGTTTCTCGATGCGGCCCTGTCCGGGGCGAGCTACTTAAAATCCATCGCCAAAACGGAGGGTGATGCCTGCCTGGTCTTTCATCACGAGCCCGACGGCGAAGACCTCTTCTATCTGGGCTGGTGTCACGGTCCGGCGGGCACAGCGCGACTTTTCTACCGCTTGTATCAGGCGACCGGCGACCAGGAATGGCTAGACTGGGTGAAGCGTTCTGCCCGGGCGGTCATGCAGAGCGGCATACCCGAGCAGCGGACGCCGGGCTTTTGGAACAACGTGAGCCAGTGTTGCGGTTCGGCGGGGGTCGCGGAGTTCTTTCTCGATTTGTACCAAGACCGCCAGTATCCCGCTTTTTGCCAGCGCCTGACCGATGACCTGCTTGCTCGTGCCACGCGTGATGAAAAAGGAATGCGCTGGGTCCAGGCCGAGCATCGCATTCAACCGGACTTGTTGGTTGCCCAGACAGGGTACATGCAAGGCGCCGCCGGCATCGGTGTTATGCTCCTGCATCTGGACGCCTACGAGCGCGGCCAGCCGCGCCGAATCAGGCTGCCAGATTGTCCGTTTTAGGTGAGGGAAAATGACATTCAGGGGCGCCCAGTGACGGAGTTGCTCGCGCGGCCAAGGGCGATGGACTTGCAAGGTCCTTGTGACGGCACCATACTCGTTGAGCCCCTAATGAGACTCGGAGCAGGCTCATGGCGTTTATCCGGTACAAGACGAATGCCGAGCTGGATCCTGGCGAGCGGGCTCCTGACCCGGACAACATCATCCAGATCCATGCCCTTCACCCTGCGGTCATGCACCAGCACCTGGCACTCTACCGCGAAATCATGCACCAGCCGGGACCGCTCTCGCGCCGCGAGCGAGAAGTGCTTGCCCTCCGGGTCTCATCGCTGAACCAGTGCCGCTACTGAATACACCATCACGGAGCGGGGCTCCGTCAGATTCTGAACGCGGAAGGCCTGGGGGCGGAAGAGCGGGACGCGATCATCGCGGGGCTCAACGGCGCGTTGCATGAAACCCAGGGACTGACGCAGCGCGAGCAAGCCCTCCTGCGGTATGCCGAGAAACTCACCTTGACGCCCGGCGCGGTGGTGTTGGACGACGTGGCGCAATTGCGCCGAGTTGGGCTTGACGACCTGGCTATTCACGATGCCTGCGCGATCGTGGCGTACTTTGCATTTGTGAATCGCATCGCGGACGGGTTGGGCGTCGAGCTCGAGGATGCCTGCTCGGAGGCCCCGGGTTCAGCTCCTGGGAACCCCCCGGCCGAACAGTGAGCTGATTCGTCGTCAGCTTCAGCCGTGGGCCGTGAGAAGCTACTGACCTGGAATGCCCCCGCGCCGCAATCGCTCAGCGTGAACCGGCGTTGCGCAGAGGCATTCGCTTGCAGGACCGGGCGTAGCCGTGTTACGCTCTGGGCTGAGGTTTATGCCTTAGAAGGGAGCGCCTTATGCCCGAGGGGATTTCCGATCTCAAGAAGCATGTTGAAGGCCATGAGGGCATTCTTGTGATCCGCGCAAGCCAGAACTGCCGCAACTGGAATGGAATCCAGTACAAGGCGGGCATGTCGGCCAAGAATGTCGGCGCCAAGAAGCTGTCGATGAACGTTGCGACGATCCCGCCCGGGGGCGTGGCCGCGGCGCATATCCATGTGGACTTCGAAGTCATGCTCTATATCCTCGAAGGACGCGTGCGGCACGAGTACGGGCCGGGATTGACGAAATCAGTCGAGAACGCCGCCGGCGATTTCATCTTCATCGAGCCCGGGGTCCCGCATGAGGTGTTCAATGTAAGCAAGACGCAGCCGGTGGTGGCGGTGGTAGCGCGGTCGGACGCGAGCGAATGGGAGAACATCATCCCCTACGATCGCCGCAGCGGAAAGGCGGTCTCAACGTCCGGAGCGACGCGACCGTCCCGAGCTGATCTGTCGGCGCTCTGGGAGGAGCACGTCAAGCACGAGTTCGAGACCCGCAACCATGTGCATACCCTGGAAACGATGGTCGACGACGCCTACGTCAACCATATTCCCACGCTCACCGGCGGGGTCGGCAAGGCGCAACTCGGGGAGTTCTATTCCAAGCGATTCATACCGCAGATGCCTCCCGATACGAGTATGACCGCGGTCTCACGGACCATCGGCATCGATCGCCTCGTCGACGAGATGATCTTCAAGTTCACCCACACCATCCAGATGGATTGGATGCTGCCGGGCATCCCGCCGACCGGCAAGCAAGTCGAGGTGCCGCTAGTCGCCATCGTGCACTTTCGCGACGGCAAGCTGGCCCACGAACACATCTATTGGGACCAAGCTTCCGTGCTTGTCCAGCTCGGTCTTCTGGATCCGAACAACCTTCCGGTCGCGGGGGTCGAGTCGGCCAGGAAAGTGCTCGACAAGACGGTCCCCTCGAACACCCTGATAGCACGCGCCGATCGTCGACAAAAGCACTGTGGAGGCTGATGGTTGGCTCCGCCCGAGGCCAGTGCCGCGGCGACGCGGGCGCCGTCGAATAGCGCTCGCACGCGGTCAGGCTTCTCATCCGCGTGGGGTACGGTGTTCGCCATGGCCGGGGTGGCCATCGGCCTGGGCAACGTATGGCGCTTTCCGTATATGATGGGCAAGTACGGCGGGCTGAGTTTCCTGCTGCTATATCTGTTCATCGTCGTGGCATTCGGGATTCCCGCGTTGATGGCCGAATGGGCCCTGGGGCGCCACACCCGCCTCGGTCCGTGGCGATCGTTTGAACGCGCCGGCATGCACGGCGGGCGCTGGTGGAGCTATCTACTGCTCATCACCGTACTGACGGCCGGATCGTACTACGGCGTCGTGCTGGCGTGGGTGCTCTACTATACCGTCGCGTTCAGTGCTCGCGGGGTGGGGTTGGCCTGGCCGCTGGACTTTGCGGGGCTGACGGGCACCGCTGCCATACAAATGTTGTTCGCCGCGATCACGACGGGACTCGGCTGCGCGGCGCTGTATCTCGGGGTCAAGCGCGGAATTGAGTCGCTCAGCCGCCTGATTCTGCCGCTGTTTTTCGGTTTGTTCGTCATACTCCTTGTGCGGGTCGTGACGCTTCCGGGGGCCTGGGCAGCTCTGCGCACATTACTCCAGCCCCGCTGGTTGGACGTCACCGCAACGACCCCGGTGGCGGCGGTTGGCCAGGCATTCTTCTCGTTGGGACTCGGCGGGACATTCATGGTCGTGTACGGCAGCTACATGCGCGAGGAGGAGGACATCCCTCGTGGCGCCGCATGGACCGCGGTTGCGGACACGGCAGCGGCCCTCCTGGCGGCGATGATTGTCGTCCCCGCCGCACTGGTATTCGATGTGCCGCTCAGCAGCGGGCCACCGCTGATGTTCGAGGTCATGCCCCGGGTTTTCGAGCAGATACCCTCGGGCAGTCTCTTTGCGGCGTTGTTCTTCGCGTCGGTGTTTCTGGTCGCGCTGCTCTCGCTCATGGCTGCGTACGAGGTCGTCGTCGCGGCCTGTCAGGACGCGCTGGGTTGGGCACGGGGGTCGGCGCTGACGATCGTGTTCGTGGTCGAGCTTCTCCTGGCCATCCCCGCGACCCTCAGCGTGACGTACATCGAATACAGCGACCTTCTTTGCGGGTCGACGATGCAACCGGTCGGAGGGGTCGTGGCGCTGGTCGCTGTAACCTGGTGCCTGGGTCGAACCCGGACGCTGGACGAGATCCGCCGCAACGCCCGCTTGCCGATCCCCGTCTGGCTGTTCTACTGGGTGAAGTTCGGGATTCCCGTCGCGATCCTGGCAGTCCTGGGTTACGGGTGGGCGTCGCGACTTTTGGGAAGTCCGCCATGACGTCATCTACGGCCATCAACCGCCGGCGCGAAGAATTCCCCAGCCTTTCGCGGGGCGTCCACCTCCTGAGCCACAGTCTGGGCCCCATTCCGCGCGGGGCCTATGAATCGATGCGAACGTACCTGGACCGTTGGAATGAGCATGTCAGCGAGGACGCCTGGGCGGCGAGCTGGTGGGAACTTTCCCGAGAGGTCGGCGATCGGATCGCACACCTGATGGGTGCGGCGCCGGATTCGGTGCAGGTGCAACCTACCGCTTCGGTGGCGATGTCCGTGGTTGCCTCGTGCTTTGATTTTGCGCAGGCGAAACGGCGCACGGTGGTCACGACGGCGTTGGACTTCCCGTCGATGGGATACATTTGGGAGGCCCAGCGTCGACTCGGCGCCGAAGTTCACATCGTGCCCTCCGAGGACGATATCATCATTCCCACGGAGCGCATCGTCGAAGCGATCGACAGCCGCACATGTCTAGTGGCCCTTTCGCATGTTTCCTATCGCAGTTCCTACCGCCTGGAGGCCAAGGCGATCATCGAACGGGCTCACGAGGTGGGAGCCATGGTGCTGTTGGACACCTATCAATCGGTCGGGGCCATGTCGATGGATGCGGCGGGCTGGAGCGTAGACTTCCTGATCGGCGGGACCATCAAGTGGCTGTGCGGCGGGCCGGCGTGCGGGTACTTGTACGTTCGGCCGGACCTCGTCGGGCGTTTGCAGCCGCGCCTGACCGGTTGGATCGCTCACGCGCAGCCCTTTGATTTCTCTCATGAAGGCATGCGTTACGCGCCCGGTGTTCGCCGCTTTGCCCAAGGTACGCCCAACATCCCGGGACTCTGTTCCTGTCTTCCCGGACTGAAGATCATTGGGCAGGTCAGCGTTAGCGCAATCGAGTCGGAATCACAGCGCCGGACGCAATGGATGGTGGAGTTCGCTTTGGCGCGCGGCTGGAGGCTTCACTCCCCGCAGGAGGTCGAGCGGCGCGGCGGCTCGGTGATGATCGAGGTGGAGAATCCCCAGCAGTTTGTCGCCGAGCTGGCGGCGCGGGGCGTTTTTGTGGACTGTCGCCCCGGCGTGGGTCTGCGGATGTCACCCCACTTCTTCAACACCGACGACGAGGTTGCCGAAGCGATGGAAAAACTGGCGCTGCTGATGAGCCGGTGACGCTGGCGTCTCCTTCTCGTCAGGGCACATTTCCGCTCAGAATCGTGATCAACTTTGCGGCGTCGATATTGCCGCCGGAGATCACGCAAACGATCTTGCCTCTGCCGGCGCGGCCGGTAACGGCCGCAGCCACAGGGCACGCTCCAGCCCCCTCGGCCACCACCCGAT
>SBAX01000286.1 GCA_005240095.1 Phycisphaera mikurensis | reverse complement strand
TACGCTCGCTGCTCCGAGGAAATGAGTAACCTTCTCCGTTCCCACAGCGGGAAGTCTCTCACTCGCCGATTCCCAACAACCCCGAGCTATACATGTCCTACGATAGGGTAAAGGGTCGGTTGTGCTGCGGCAACGAGCCGCAACTTGAGGATTGATTATGCCCGGACGCAAATGGTTGATCCTGTTTTTCGGTTCCCTGCTCATCACCGTTGCCACTGGCGCCAGGGTTGACTGCAACCTGACTCTGCCGCCGATCTTCATTGATGACGACGACGAGGACTGTATATCCCTTTGTGACGTGGATGATGACGAGTGTATTGCCCTTTGTGAGGATGACTAGGCAGAGGGCGTTTTGTGCAGCCGGCGCTGCGGAGGTCTGACGGACGATGGCAACGCAAAGTGAGAAGGAATCGACGCGTAGAGGAGAACGCTCCACAGGCCGAGAGGAAACAGCGAGTGCGCGTGAACGCGAAAGCGGCGGCGGGCGCGGCAGCGAAAGGACCACGCCGATGCGCAGCGGACAAGAGTACGGCTTAAGTGGAGGGAGTTTCGAGGGTGGGTTCGGCGAGGGCGGCGGCGACGTCGGTCGCCGGCACAGCGGCAATCCGCGAGGCTACGGGCGTCGATCCGGGCGGAGCGAATTCAACCCCGGCGAGTATGTCGAAGAATGGACTCGAAAGGCCGAAGAAGCCGTCCATCCGCTGGAGGAGTACACCCGGGAGCGGCCCTTAAGATCGTTGCTGATCGCCGCCGGAATCGGCGCCTTCGTGGGGATGTTCATCCTCCGCCGCTAGGCTGGACGCTGCGTCGATGCGCGCAAACGGCAAGCCACAGGTCAACAAGCGACATAGCCGGGCCGATGCGTCGCCCGCCCGCGGACGGACTGTCGATGCGGATCCCCTTGGTGAGTTCGTGACCCGTTTGGCGGAGCTGGGCGACTACGCCACTCACTACGCCGCGGCGCGGTTCGACATCGCCAAGGTCCGTTTGCGAAACCTGCTCGTCGGGATAGCGGCCGGGCTTGTGGGTCTGGTCATTGCCATCGGCGTGGTGCTGACATTCTTTGTGTATCTGCTCAGCGGCCTGGCCGGCGGGCTATCCGTAGCGCTGGGCGACAGGCCGTGGTTGGGCACGCTGCTGGCGGGCGCCTCGGGGCTCGCCTTGGTCGCGGGGAGCTTGATGCTCCTTGCGCTGCGCATGCGAAACGCGCAACGTCGCGCGATCGTGCGAAAGTATGAGGAACGGAAAGCAAGACAACGCAGACGGTACGGCAAAGATGTGGGGCACAATGGACGACCGGGAACCTGAAGACCTGTCCGAGTCCGAGTACCTCCATGGCGAAGCTCGGCATGCACGGGTGGCGATGCATCGCACCCTGGACGACCTGCGCCGCGCCGGCAGGCAGCTCACCCATCCGCGCCAGACGTTCAAGGAGCACCCCTGGGTCTCGACGGGAGTGCTGGTCGTAATCGGCGCCCTGCTGGGCCTCACCGCCTATGGGCTGTTCTTCAGGGCCCCTGCGGTGAAGCGTTCCGGATGGGTGCATCTTCGCAACGGGCGCTTCGGACCACCTCGCCGTCGTCGAGGAATCATCAGAACCGCCCTTCGCGCGATGACCTGGCTCGGGGGGAACCTCGCCATGCTGAAGGCGCTGGGCTCCACGTCGGAGTACGAGGACCCTGAGTCCTACGAATCGAAGTTGCGTGGTCCATGACGGGAAGCTCTGAAGCGCCGCTGATCCGAGGGGTTGCGGTGGTGGCGCTCGTGGCCCTGGCCATCGCGGGCCTGTACTTTGCCCGCGAAGTCCTCATCCCTACGACGCTGGCGATCTTCCTCACGTTCCTTCTGACGCCTGCAGTGCGCGCCGTAGAACGCCTGCGGATAGGGCGCATCGCTTCGGTTGTGATCGTTGCTTCGGCCAGCCTGAGCGTCATCGGCGCGGTGGGCTGGCTGGTGGCCTCACAGGCCGCAGCCCTGGTCAGCGAACTGCCGGAATACCATGAGAACATCCGGGGCAAGGTCCGCGAGCTCGGCGACCAACTCGCCCGCTTCCAGCGCGCCTCCAACGCCGCCAACAGCCTCCCGGCCGAAGTTTCCGAGGGCGTCCCCATTGAGCCGACACCGCGCCCCGCCAACGGCTCGGTCGGGCCAGCCGAACCACCGGCGGACGCCGCTCAGCCCGTGAAGGTTGAAGTCGTCGCTTCCCGAGAAAGCCCGCTCGCGTTGATTGCCCGCCTGGCCGGGCCGGTTATGGATCCTCTGGTCACGCTGAGTGTCACCGCCGTATTCCTGTTCTTCTTCCTGACCTTTCGCGAAGACCTGCGCGACCGACTCGTACGTGCGTGCGGGCAGGCCCGCATCCCGGTCACGACCGCCACCGTAACCGACACGGCGTCGCGAGTGGCCCGCTACTTCGCCGCCCTTGCCCTGGCGAATGCCGCGATCGGAACGGTCATTGGCGCGGGGTTGTACGCCATTGGCGTACCTAAGGCGCTGCTCTGGGGATTGCTGGCTGCTATCCTTCGGTTTATTCCGTACGTGGGGGCCACTTTGGCGGCACTTTTTCCCGCGGCGCTCTCCGCCGCCATCTTCGAGACATGGTGGCCTGCCCTGCTCGTCATTGGATGGACGGTCGCGGTGGATGTCCTGGCCGCCAACTTTCTCGAACCCTGGCTTTTCGGTTCCCGCGTAGGAGCCTCTCCCACGGGCATCGTATTCTCCTTCGTCTTTTGGAGCTGGTTGTGGGGAGGAATCGGCTTCCTCCTGGCCATCCCCATCACCGTGTGTCTCATCGTAGTCGGGCGGCATGTCCCGGCATTCGAGCCGTTCTACATTCTCCTGGGCAACGAGCCCGTGCTCGAGCCCAAACTACGGCTGTACCAGCGCTTGCTCGCTGCGGATCGGGCTGAGGCCGTTGAACTTCTAAAACACGCTGCTGAGGAAACCGACCCCCTCGGCGTGGTGGACACACTGATCCTGCCCACGCTCGCCCAACTCGAGCACGACCGGAGCACTGGGCTGATCGATCAGAAACAGATCGAGGCGGCGCGGGACGTAGTTCATGAGATGCTCGAATCGACCATGCCCGTGGCCCGAGAAGGCGATGACGAGATCGTCGCACCGCCGCCCGCCGAGAGACCGCTTGTCCTGGTACCCGATCGCGGAGCTTTTGACGACCTGCTTCCCGAGATGGTCCGCCGCTTCGCACGAAAGCCTGTTGGCTGGCGAGTCATCCCCGCGGGAATGCTGGCCGCGGAGGCGACCGACTACATTCACAGATCCGACGCGTCCAGCGTGGTGTTCCTGGCCATTGAGCCGCCGAACGTGGATCGGATCGTACACATCCATCGGAGGTTGACGCTGGCAGGGAGCCAGGGAGATGTTTACGTCGGCCTCTTCGTGGTCTGCGACCGCGGGAAGTTTCTGCGGCGTAAGCTCCAGCGTCTGCCGCACTTCACGGTTGCGAGCAGCTTTGCAGAACTCCTTGCCGCCGCGACCGGATTCGTCATGCCGTCGCGACCGCCGGCAGAGAAAATCACGCCCTCGCAGCTTCAGCCCGCCCGCGCCTAGTGCGGCTCCTTGGCAAAGCGCGGGTCAAACTCCAGGCTGTACGCCCGCGTGAATTCGACCCCCAGAAAGAGGATGAGTGAGGAGTAATAAACCCAAACGAGCAGCGCAACGAGTGATCCCGCCGCTCCATAGAGCGAGGCAACTCCGCCGTATCCGATGTACAGACCGATCGCGTATCTGCCGAGCACGAAGAAGACCGCAGTGAACATCGCCCCGATCCAGACCGGGAACCAGCGGATGGTGACGTTGGGCAGGAACTTGAACATCAGGGCGAACAGCACGGTCATCAACCCGGCAGAGCTCAACAGGTACAAATCCTGGAAGCGACCGGCGTCGTCGGGCAGGAACTGCGGGAAGTGGCTGTGCAGCGCCGTGATTCCGGCATCGAGCATCAGAGAACCCAAGAGCATGGCGATGATGGCGGTGACCATCAGCAGTGACACCAGGCGCTTGATGACGAACCCCGTCAGGCCCGAGTGAGGCCTGGCGTGGTCCCGCCAGATCGTGTGGAAGACATCCTGCAGCTCACCGAACACGCCGGTTGCTCCGAACAAGAGCATCACGGTTCCGACGACGATTGCGGTAATCCCGGCCGCAGGCCGATCGGCGTGTTCGAGGATCGTCTTGGCGACCTGCGCCCCGTCCTGTCCCATCCACTTTTCCATCTCCAGCAGCAGGCGCTGATCGACCGTCTCGCGCCCGACGATGAGCCCGGCGATCGCGACCGTAACCAGCAGGAGGGGCCCCAACGACAAGAGGGAATAGAAGGAGAGGGCCGCGGCCAGTCGGAAAGCCCCGTCGTCGATAAACCGCCGTACGGTCCAATACATCACTGAAAGAATTCGCCTGACGATGTGACGGCGTTTCCGCCCGGTGGGATGTCCTTCGGCCAAGGCCCACACCTCCCACGTCGTGTTTTCCCGGAGAAAGTCCCGGTTGGCAAGGTATCGAAGGTGCAGGCGTCAGGGCGTGGGTTGACGCGAGGACGCGTTAACATCCACGCCCAGCCCGTTCCAGAGCTTATTGGTGGCATGCTTGGCCGTTTTCGGATCGAGCACCGGGATGGCGACGTCGGAGTAGCGGCCGACATCCTGAATCTCGTACCCAAGTTGTTTAAGCGTCATGGCTTCCGCATGGTTGTCCACGAAGGCCACATTGCCCAGGCCGGAATGGCGCATCTCCACAGGCGAAAACTGGAACATCTCACGATCCGGAAGCCCGGGAGCCACCATGTCCAAGTCCGGGGCGAAACGTTTAGCCCCGACTTCGCTACCCAAACGGGGAGGATCCAACGTATACGAGTGCAACCCGTGCACCGGATCACCTCCGCGACTGTCGGCGATCAGCACGGTCTGCCCCGTCGCTTTGACACGATGCGATGCCACCGGAAAATTGTCCCAGCGCTTGGGGTCAGAATCCTGCCGGGCGTTGCCAAGGTATTGATAGTTGTAGCCGAACGCGCCGTTGCGGATGTTGTGCGAAAACTCCTCATCATCGAGTGCCGGGCAGGTGAAGATGTCATTGGTCATGGTCATGGACAGTTTCTCGAGCCCCGGCTGATTGTCTCCCCAGGGACGATTCAGTCGCTGAAAAGGCTTGGGGTCGATGACCGGCCCGGACTCGGTCTCCAGGAACCACTGCCACCTCGGACTCTTGCACTTGTAATCGTTGACGTACTCAACCGTGCTCCCCGGATCGGCGGTCTTGAGGCGAAACGGCGGGAACGTATCCTGATTCTCGTTCAGATAGATGGAGAAGGCCGTGGCGATGCCCTTCATCTTCGAGAGGCAGACGTTGGCCTTGGCCCGCCGCCGCGCCGCCGTCAGCGAGGGAACAAGGATGCCCATCAGCAGCCCCAGGATAGCGATGACCGTCAGGAGCTCCAGGATCGTGAAGGCACGGGTTCGTCGTCGCAAACATCACCTCCGGTTGAGGACCGGCCTTAACATCGTGCTGGCGCGGGCCAAGCCTCGTTATGATAGTCCGCAGGCCTTGTCCTGTCACTTTTTGGCCTGACCGGCGCCTATTTCGTCGAGCCGCCGCTGGAGTTCCGAGAGTTGACGCCGCAGTTCCTCCAGCCCGTCACCTCCGGAATCAGGCGATGCCTCTGGTGGTGATTCAGTACTCGGCGCAGGGGATGATGAGGCTGAGAACGCCTGCATCATTCGATTGGCCCAATCCAAGGGCGAAAGAACCGGACCGTGCATGGCCTGCCGGACATAGGCGTCAAACTGCCTCTGGGAGGTCGAAAGGAGCCCAAGGAAAGGCCCGAAGGAACGCTCAATCCAAGTACGCAGCACCTGGCGATTGCAGCGCACCATCATGTGCAGGACGGAGCTGGGAAAGAGATCCAGCTTCGGTTCGTCTTTTTCCAGGAGAATCTGAGTCAGCACCAGGTTGGTGATGTCATCGCCGTTTCGCGAGTCCGTCACGCACACATCCTCCCCGGCCATGATCATGTCATGCACTTCCTGGAGGGTGACGTGCCGGCTATGCGTCGCGTCGTAATAACGGCGGTTGGGGTATTTCTTGATCTGGACCAAGGGGCCGATTCCTGCAAAAGATCGCGTTCAGCTTAGCGCAAACGCACTCCCGTGTCAAACGTCGTCGATTAGTCGGCGCGTAACTTATTGATACAGATAAAGTTATGATTCACATAGGCCGATTGTGCAATTGCTCAAAAAAAGCTTGACGCACTTGCACAAATAGGTTAGACTTTATCGGAAACCAGAGGAATCCGGTTCCGGACAAGGCAGGAAAAGTTGGAGGCAACAGAAATGGTATCGGAAACGAGGGACAGCACGGCGCGGATCTTCGATCGCGTGAACGACAGCGTTCGGGCGGCCTTTGATTTGGGTCGTCGTACGCAGGAAGCCTGGTTCAAGACCGTGAGCGAGGCATGGACGACCGTCCCAGCCGACGGCCAACGCTTCCTGGGCGAGTGGGCTCCATTTGTCGGCCGGCAGATGGAAACCGCCGTGCAGGCTGCTGATGCGTCGGTTCGCTCCGGGCTGGACGTGTTCAAGGCGGCCGTCGACGCGACCATGCGGACCGGCGACATCGACCCCTATGAAAGCTCGCGTAACTTCTGGGATGCGGCGTTTGGCGCCGCCCGCGCGAACTTCGACGTGGTCGGCAAGGCCGGGTCGCGGGCGATGGAAGATTGCGCGAACTTCTGCGAGTCGTTCTGGCGCCAGGAAACGCCCCGCCGCGGTGGGCCCACAACCACGACGAAGGGTCCCAAGAGCGAGTAAGGCAGTGCCAGGCAGCGCCCGTATTCGCGGGCGAGCGACGTCGGCGTAGAATCCATGGAAGGCCCGGTCGGGGCCTGAAGGCAAGCTTCGGTCAGGGTGTCCGCAGCGAGTGGAAGCGCTCAGGACAAGGGACCACGCATGGTGAAGAACGTCTACGTAGCGGGGGGTATGCGCACGCCGTTCGGCTCCTTTAACGGCGCCTTCGCAGACATGACCGCCCCGCAGTTGGGCAGCGCGGCCATTCGGGCAGCGCTGCGGAAGGCCGGCGTCGATGCCAAGGACATCGACGAAGTCCTCTTTGGCAACGTCATCGGCGCCGGCCTGGGGCAGAACGTGGCCCGGCAGGCGTCCTTGGGCGCCGGCATTGGCGTGGAGGTCGGCGCCTCCACCATCAACAAGGTCTGCGGATCAAGCCTTCGCGCGGTCATCCTCGCCGCGCAGGGTATCCAATGCGGCGACGCCCGTCTGATCGTAGCCGGGGGCTGCGAGAGCATGACCGGTGCGCCGTATCTTCTGCACAAGGCCCGGAGCGGCTACCGCATGGGCCATGGCGAGCTCATCGACGCCATGATTCATGACGGCTTGTGGGACGTGTACACCGGGCGTCACATGGGCACCTGCGGCGACCAATGCGCCAAGAAGTACAACATCTCCCGGCACGAACAGGACACGTACGCGATCGAGAGCTACACCCGCGCCATCCGGGCCTGGGACGAGGGTTTCTTCGCCGACGAGGTCACTCCCGTTGAAGTGAAGTCGAAGAAGGCAGTCACCACCGTCGAACGCGACGAGGACGTGGCGAAGTTCCAGGGCGAGGAGAAGCTCCGTGCCCTGCCGCCGGCGTTCGGATCGGAGAGTACGATCACCGCGGGCAACGCCTCGAAGATCAACGACGGCGCCGCCGCCATGGTCGTCTTCGATGATGACGCCCGAAAGGCCCTGGGCCTCAAGCCCGCGGCCCGTATCCTCGGGCACGCCAACGTGGCCATGGAGTCCGACTGGTTCACCATCGCCCCCATCTACGCCATTCGCAAACTGTGTGAACAACTGAAGATCAAGCCGGGCGACGTTGACTTGTTCGAAATCAACGAAGCCTTCGCGGTCGTGGCGGTGGTGGCCATGCGGGAACTGAAGATCGATCGCAACCGTCTCAACGTCGCAGGCGGTGCGGTGGCCATGGGGCATCCTATCGGTGCGACGGGGGCACGGATTGTGAGCACCGTGATCCGCGCCCTGGAACGGCAGAATAAGTCGCTGGGCATCGCCTGCCTGTGCATCGGCGGCGGCGAAGCGAGCGCCATCGCCGTGGAGCGAATTTAGTTTCCGAGCGGGTAACGCACATGGATCCATACACCGGCAAAGATGCGGACGGGTCGGCCGATCCGTTCTCCCGATTCTGGGTCGATCTCATCTCCAAGATGTCCACGGCCGGGTTCGGACCGACCGCAAGCACCGCGCAAGATGATTCCCTGAAGCGAATGCGCCAAGCCTTCTTCGACGCCTGGGCCAAGCACTGCGACGAGTTCCTGCATTCCCAGGCCTTCCTCGACATGATGAAGAAGTCGCTGGACAGCGCTCTGGCCTTTAAGCAGGAGCTCAACGAGTTTCTGACCAAGGCCCTGCACGAGCAGCAGATGCCCGCCCGCAGCGACACGGATTCGATCCTCCTGGTCCTCCGCAGCCTGGAAGACCGCGTGCTCGATCGCCTGGAGCGTTTAAGCGAGCGTGTCGAGAAGCTCGAAGACGTCGTCCGCTCAGACAAACCCGCGGATGAATCGGCCGGCGCACCCCGCGGCGCGAAGCGACCCGCGAAAGGAGCCGCCAAGTGAGCACCGCGTTCTCCCCCTTCGGCCCGTGGACGATCACCCCCGCCATGCTGCAGCAGCAAACCTCGGAGTTCGCTCGGCGCATGGCCCACTGGCCCAAGGCCCTGGAAGTCGCCCGCAAAGTGCGCGTGGGGTCCAGCCCCTCGGAGACGGTTTTCCGGGTCGACAAGCTGCGTCTGCTACGCTACACCAGCGAGGTCGAGCAGAAGTTTGATACTCCCCTGCTTTTCATCTTTGCCCTGGTGAACCGCCCCTACATCCTCGATCTACGTCCGGGCAAGAGCGTGGTGAGCCACTTCGTGCAGCGCGGTTTCGACACTTACAACCTCGACTGGGGCGTGCCCACGGATGGCGATCGCTTCCTGGACATGGAAAACTACATCGAAGGCTACCTTGATCAGGTGGTTGACCAGGTTCGCAAGCACACCGGGCAGGATAAGATCAGCATCCTGGGCTACTGCATGGGCGGCTCGATGTCCGTGATGTACACCGCTCTGCACCCCGAGAAAGTCAAGAACCTCATCCTCCTCGCGGCGCCCGTGGACTGGTCCAACCGCGACTACCTCCTGGCCAAATGGACCGACGCCGAAGTTTTCGATGTGGACAAGCTGATTCAGGTCTACGGCAACGCCCCCGCGGAACTGCTGCAGGGGTCGTTCTCTCTGCTTAAGCCTGTGTCCACGCTGGTGGAGAAGTACTTCACCTTCTACGAGAACATGGAGGACGAGAAGTTCCTCGAAGACTTCTTCGCCATGGAGACGTGGCTCAACGACAATATCCCGGTGGCCGGAGAGATGTTCCGGCAGTTCGTGAAGCACTGCATGCAGCAGAATCTGTTGATCCAGGGCAAGCTGCGGATCGGCGGGCGGCGGGTAAATCTCCGCGACATCACCTGCCCGATCCTGAACCTGACGGCCACGGAGGATCACCTCGTGCCGCCGGGGCTTAGTCTGCCCTTTAACGACGCCGTCGGCTCGGCCGACCGCACAAGCATCAACTTCAAGGCCGGGCACATCGGCCTGGCCGTGGGAACCCGGGCCAACCGCGAGCTGTGGCCCAAGGTCTGCGACTGGTTGGCTGCGAGAGACGGGCAGTAGCGTCGCCCCTCGTGGCCGGCGCTTGATGGCGGCAGGCAACGCGCTGCCAAGCGCCGGGGACAAGCCCCGACGCTACATGGGAAGAGGCTCATGGAACTCAAAGGGAAAATCGCGGTCATCACCGGCGGCGCCAGCGGCATCGGCAGCGCCGTATGCCGTAAGCTCGTTGAGGAGGACGTGAAGGCCGTCGGTGTCGTGGACCTCACCGAAGAGCTCACCCAGATCTGCGCCGCGGCCAACCGCGAATTCGGGCGCGACGTCTGGATACCCTACCGCGGCGACGTGGTGGACAGCTCCTTCCGCGAGCGGGTCTTCGCCGACATGGAAAGCCGCTTCGGCCCGGTGACGCTCTGTGTACCCGCGGCCGGCATCACCCGTGATAGGCTGGCGGTCAAGCTCCACAAGGACAACGGGTCGGTCACGCCGAACATCTACAGCGAAACGGACTTCCGGCGAGTGATGGACGTGGACCTGATCGCCCCGATCTACTGGTCCATGCGCACGGTCGCGTCGGTGGCTGTGGACCGCGCCAAGCGGGGACTTAAGGAGTGGCGTCCCGAGGAGAACATGCAGGGAGCAATCATCCTCATCGGCTCCATCTCCTCCGCGGGCAACCGAGGTCAGATCTCTTACGCCACGGCCAAGGCCGGACTCGAAGGCGCTCAGGCCACGCTGGCCAAGGAAGCCATCTACTACGGCGTGCGCTGCGCCATCATCCATCCCGGGTTCACGGATACGCCCATGGTCCGCGCCCTCGGTGAGGACATGATCCGCAACCAGATCCTGCCCAACACCCAGCTCCACCGCCTCATCCGGCCCGACGAAATCGCCGGGGCCATCCTTTTCATGCTCAAGAACTCCGCCGTCAGCGGCTCGCTCTGGGCCGACGCCGGCTGGCACCCCAGGGCCTGACCGAGGCACGGGCGGTCCTCCAGCTGAAAGGATGCAAGAAAAAACCGTCGGCGCGCCCAGGCATTTTTGAGGCCCAGGTTGCCGAACGGTGCGTGGACGGATAACGGGGCTGGAGAGTCAGAACCGGTCGCGAGTGGTCAATCGGTCTACGGGCCAGAAACGCTGATTTCCGCCTGTTCCAACGTACTGGAGGCGGGGGGAATCGAACCCCCTCAGGCCTCTCCTAAGTGGCGTTCCTGCCGTAACTTACGAGCGCGTCCAAACGGGTACAAAACCGACTACAAAACGCCGATCAGCGAGTCGTCAATGCCGCTGTCGAACTTGGCGTATTCCTCGTGGAATGCGAACGTATCCAGGCCTCGGTAGTGATCGTGAATCGGATCCGCTGCGTGTCCCATCGCGATCTTCGAGACTTCACGCCGAATCTTGCTCACGTGCGCCCGCGTGCGATGGTAATGGCGAAGCCAGTGCCAACGGATGAGCGACCACAGCTCGCCGGTGCGCGGGTGCTTGTCAACCAAGACGCCGGCCTCCAGGGCGTATCGCTTCAGGCGCTCCAAGGTCTTGTTGCCGGCCACCTGATTCCCGGCCTTGTTCACGAAGACCCAATTCGTCGCGTCGCCGAGCTTCATCGCCCGGATAACCGCCGCAAGGCGATCCGTGATGTGAAGCGGCCTGCGTCCCGCCCGACTCTTTGGCAACCAGAGGCCGTCGCGTGTCATGCACCGCTTTCGCAGTTCAGGCCGCACGGTCTTCGGATCGGGCCGCTTGATGTCCACGCGGATAGTTCGGTTCTCCAGGTCGATGTCCCCGGCATGGAGGAACTGTAGCTCCTGCAAACGGAAGCCACCTTCGCACATGAACACGAGCATCCGTGCGATCAGATAATCGCGGTGCTTGATCGCAACGCCCATGATCGCGTTGATCTGTTCGGGACGGATCACCGGCGGTGGAGTTCGACGGTTCGGAATCCGCTCCAACTGGGCCTGCCGACCGCAGGCCGCGGGGTTCGGCCCGTTCATCAACCGCTTCTTGAAGATGACGTACCCAAAGCAATTGTGGGCGGCATCGACGTAGTGGTTGACGGTCGACGGCGTTAGGCCTCGGTCGACTCGCAGATGAGTCGCAAACTCCCGGAGCACGGCGGCTGAAACGTCGTTGACGAACCGAAGATCACGTCGCTTCATCCATTGGACCAGGTAGTTGAGCCGTCCGCGGATGTTCTTGACGTGGTCGTAGCTGCGACCAAGTTCCGTCAAGTAGTCGGCGAACTCCTTCACGAGCGGCTTGAACGGAACCTGCTTGGCGTCACCACATTCCATTTCGGGAAAGAGGCGGCGCTTGATCAGGTCCTCGTTCATCCGGTGCGCGATCACCCGAGCGAGCGAGACGTCGGTCTCGCCGGTTGTCCGAAACCGCAGGCGTTGGCGGCCGATTCCGTTGGGCTGGCCGTTTGGTCGTTCGACCCAACACATTTGCCAACGCGAACTTCTACCGCTTAGAAACAACGTCACCTGCCCGACACGTTCGCTTGTTGTCCACCTGCCTCGTTCGGTCTCCTTTCTCGCCATGCCTCATCTCCTTTCCGCGGAGATGCGGGGCTTACGGCGAAACTCAATCTGACCACTCTTGATCCCGTTGAGCCATCGAATCAGCTCGGGCACCCGGTGATACCACCGGTTGCCGAGCCGAAAGCACGGGATACGAGTGTACGCGCGCTCCTGGCACCAGTCCACGATGGTCTTCGGGGACCTGCCGAGC
>SBAX01000125.1 GCA_005240095.1 Phycisphaera mikurensis | reverse complement strand
GACATCGGCCCTTCGCCGCGGAGCCATTCGCCGGTGGACTTGGTCAGATCATCGATGGTCACTGAAGTTCGAGGTTGCGGATCTGATCGCGGACGTTGGCGGCCCGCTCGTAATTCTCCGCCTCGATGGCTTCCTGGAGCTCGCGGCGCAGGCGGAGAAGCCCCGTCTGCCTCCTGACCGTATCCTCGGCCGTGGCGGGAACTTTCCCCACATGGTGCACGGCGCCCTCATGGGCCCGCTGGATCAGCGGAGACAGCACCGACTGGAACGCGGCGTAATCGTTGGGGCAGCCCAACAAGCCCTTGAGCTGAAACTCCTTGAAAGTCAGCCCGCACTTGGGGCAGGCCAGGTCTTCCGCTCCACCCAAACCGGTCTTCTGCTTGATGAATTGCTGCAGGATCTCGTTGGCCGTATGGTGTGACTGCTTGATGATCACGCCGACCTTCTCGGCGCAGTCGTCGCAGAGATGCTGCTCTCGCTTCTCGGGCACATCGGTGATGTGCACCGTTGCTCTGTTCTGATTGCAGCGCTGGCAGAGCATATCAACCACTTCGGCTCCTTCGGGCGCCTTGACCAACTACCGAGCTACCCATCCAAGTCTGGCGCCCATACATTCTACGGTTCTCGCTATACATCGTCAATTCGTCGGTTGGAACTGAAAGCCGCCTTCAATGGCTACGGCGCGGATTCGTAAGCCGCCACGCATCCGGGCGCTTCCGTGATCTCGACGCGGAACAGGTCGCTGAGACCGAGCTCGATCAGGCGGTCGAAGGTTCGCTTGGCGACGACCTCGGCCGTGGGGTTGAGTCCGTGTAACAGCGGATGCACGTTCAGGTCGGCTCCTTCGAAAGGGGCAAGGGCGTCGGCGAGCAGGTCGCGCACACGGTCGAAGTCGGCCACCATGCCCACGGTATCCAACCGGGGCCGGCGGAGCGTGACGCGGACCCGCCAGTCGTGGGCATGGGGTTCTTCCGTGGACCCGTCGGCGAACCGGACATGATGCTGCGCCCGGAAGCCGCCCTCAACGGTGATGGCGAACATGCGGATTTTGTCGCTCAGTCCCCGCGTAGCGTCAACTGAGCCCCACGGCCGTCGATTGACGATCACGGCGCCCATTCAGTACACTCGCCTGATGCTTCAATTTCAGCCAAGCCGGGCGGACTTCGTGGCCTTAGCCGCTCACGCCAACGCCATCCCGGTCTATGCGAGTCTGCTCAGCGACCAATTGACACCCGTATCCGCGTTCGACCGACTGGCCCACGGAGCAAAGAGCGCGTTTCTGCTGGAGAGCGTGGTGGGAGGGGAGAAGATCGCGAGGTACTCCTTCCTCGGCGCCGATCCCGTCGCCACCGTCGAGGCCCGCGGCAGACGAGTCACCGTCTCGGATCCGCAGGGCTCCCGCATGGAAGAGGACGTCGATCCGCTGGCGGTCCTCGAGCGCGTGCTTTCCGAGTATCGAACGGTGTCTCCCCCGGACATGCCTCGCTTCCTCGGTGGGGCAGTGGGATACGCGGGCTATGACATCGTGCGGCACTACGAACGCCTGGGCACCGCGCCCCCGGACGACCGCAACCTGCCCGACCTGCAGTTCGGCATCTACGACCGCATGGTGGTCTTCGACCATGTACGAAAGCTCGTGCATATCGTCGCTCACGCTCGCCCGGCAGGCTCAAGCGGCCATTCAGTACGAAAGCAGTTTCACGAAGGAGGACTTCGAACGCGCCGTCGAGCGCTGCAAGCAATACATCCGCGCCGGCGATATTTTCCAGGTGGTCATCTCGCAGCGTCTCTCGACGACCACCAGTGCTCCGCCAAGCGACGTCTACCGCGCCCTGCGGGTGATCAACCCGTCGCCGTTCATGTTCTATGTGCAGACGCCGAGCGTAATACTCGTGGGCGCCTCTCCGGAGATTCTCTGCCGTATCGAGGATCGCAAGGTGACTACCCGCCCGCTGGCGGGCACCCGCCCCCGCGGGCGCACCGAGGCCGAGGATCGCGGGCTGGAAGCGGAGCTGCTCGCCGACCCCAAGGAACGTGCCGAGCACATCATGCTTGTGGACCTGGGTCGCAATGATCTAGGCCGGGTCTGCGCCCCGGGGACCGTCCGCGTGGACGACCTCATGACCGTGGAACGCTACAGCCACGTCATGCACATTTGCAGCAACGTCAGCGGCACCCTGGCCGAGGGCAAAACGCCCTTCGATGCCGTACGCAGCGTGCTGCCGGTCGGCACCGTCAGCGGCGCCCCGAAGATCCGCGCCATGCAGATCATCGAGGAACTCGAGCCCGTCCGCCGCGGGCCCTACGCCGGGGCCGTGGGCTACGTGGACTTCCGCGGCAACATGGATACCTGCATCGCCCTCCGCACCATGGTCATTACACCGCACGGCCCCAACCAATGGCGCATCGACAGCCAGGTCGGCGCCGGCATCGTCGCCGACTCCGAGCCCACCCGCGAATACCAGGAGACCCTCAACAAAGCTCAGGGAATGCTCAGCGCCCTCCAGATCGCCAACGCCTGGGTGACGACCACGGCTTGATTCGCCGCCTCTCGCCGCCCCTGCCGGGTGTGGGGCTATAATGGGCAGCACTTGGTGTGACCATGATATCGCCAGCTCTTGCTTTGGCGTCGTTCGCTGGTGCGCCCCTCCCCTACTTTCCCCTCGCCGAGGGGTATCGGTGGACCTATCAACTCGACGGACGCTACGCACTCACATCGATCGTGATCGGGCGCGAGCGGGGACCGTACGGTCCGATCGCCGTCATTCGCAACGGGCTCACGGCAACGGGTTTCAGCGAGGGCGAGGTGTACTTCTCTGTTAGCGACGGCCAACTCCTGACGCATGGTGGGCGCCTTGAAAACTATGGTTACACGTGGTCACTTGACCCGCCTTTGGCGATCCTGGACCGCCATAGGTGGGCTGGGGACAGTTGGTTGGCCTCGGCGTGGTTCCGCGCTGCAATTGGGGAGGTCGCCAAGGATGACAAGCCTGAGTACCGAAAGCACTTGACCATCACCATAGAAGGTTGGGAACGAGTCGTCGTCCCGGCGGGTCAGTTCGACGCATGTCGCGTACTTTATGCGCCGCCACCCGGCTGGCAATGCCGAGAGGAACGCACCCGTGTGTGGTTTGCCGAGGGAATTGGCTTTGTCAAGATAGAGCTCTCTAAGTGGGTGGATTGGCGCTCATTGTCTTCGCAAGCATTGGCGGCTTGGCGCGAAATACAAACTGACGACGATCTACAGGCGTTTTTCGCCACCTATTCGCATCTTTGGCTTTATGCGGCAAGTGACGCCCTGTCGAACCCGCGCGTGTACGAACTCGCCACATACGGGCGGCGTCACCTTACGCGCCCTGAGTGCGCGGAGTATTCCCCTCGGGAGCGAGCGGTCGTCGAGGAGTTGATCAACATGCTTGCTGACTCGGATCGGGCAATCGCACGCTATGCGCGGGCGCAGCTATCCCACTGCGATTACCGCCTACTTCCGCTGCTGTTCGAGCATGTCGATTTGCACCGTGTATCCCCTTTGGAAATGGAGATCCAGGACTTGATCGAACAGTTCGGCACGCTAACCGTGACGGCGCGCGCCTCCAAACCCCGGATGCATACGGGCGAACTTCTTCCGATTGAATTCCGGATACGCAACGATTTTCCGATCCCCGTTGAGATCATCCCGGTTCAGGAAGGGTCTGATTGGGGTCGGTATCCACGATATGTCATCGACGTGTGGGACCCGGACGGGAAACGAATTGAGTTTCGCCTGCCCCGCGCGTGCGGCAACATCAACGAGCTGCGCGAGACAGACTTCGTACAGCTTCTGCCAGGAGAAGAGCTGGACCCTTTCTTTGGTCAGACCCCCTATCGACCCGGCGTTGACCCCCCGGAGTTCCCGCGAAGGTCAGCCAACTTTCACTGTTGGCACGACCTGCTGGAAGCGTGGCGCCCTTACCGACCCGGCGTGTACACAGTTCGATGCATATACGACGTCAGCGCAGCGCCCGACGGTGCGTGGAGGGCCCGGTGGGAGCCGCATGAGGCAAGGCAAGCGATCATCCAACGCCTGCGGTCCATGCCTCGCGGGAACTTTCAATCGAATACGGTAACGATCATTGTCGACGAGTAGCAGAGGGGCTACAAGCCCGCCACTTGGTGAAGATGCGACGTGAACGCTCTTTCGGCTGCCTGGGGAGTGCAACCAAAGTACATCTCAAAAATCGCGCGGGTCGGGTGTTCCGCCGAGCCGGTTAGCGTGGCGGCGGTTTGGCGCACGCGAAACGTGCCGTCGGAGAGGTCCAGCAACCGCTCGAACTCGTCTGGATAGGATGCACGAAGAAACAGGATCAGTGCCCAGGACTGGGCATAATAGGCCTGCGTCAGCCGGGAGTCGTTACGCCGAAGAATCTCACCGGCATCGGCATCGATGAGTTGCTCGAGCGACAAGAGCTTACCGGTGTGGACGGCCTCGCGAAGGCTCGCTATCCGGAAGGTGTTGTGCTGCGGCGTGAACCTCGGGGCGTCGCCGACCCATTCGACGGCCTCGTGATAGCACGCCAGCCCCTCGTTGAGCCAGGCGGGAATCGGAAAACCGAGGCGCGTGGCGACGTACTGATGCCAGCCCTCATGGGCCAGCGTCGCCAGCGTCGCGGATCGGTGCGTGTAGAAGGCCACCGCCGTGCCACCCTCGCTGTATCCGCCGTTGTGGATGCGGCGATACACTTCGGCTCGCCCGGGGAACTGCTGGCGGGTGAATCGCTCCCACTGCTGCCGCGTAGCCAGCAGATAAACGGTCATCTTGTCCCCACGAGATCCCGCGGGCAGCGTGGCGGAATACTGCTCGAACGCCACCTCCATAAACCCCGGCAGGGCGGCCTCAAAATCGGCATCGTTGATGGTGGAGATGATCTCGAAGTGATCACTCAGCAAGCGGCGCCCATGCAATGCGCCGTCTGACCAGTTTTCCGCTTCGACTCGAATCGGATGCAAGGGCGAAGCACAGCCGCTAAGCGCAAGGGCGGCGAGGAAGGTCGCTCGCGCTGCCCTCATGCCTCCAGCCTCGCTTCATAGGGCACGACCTCGCCGCGTTCCACATATCGCTTAAGCAGCCTCAGGTACATCGCCCAACAGTAGTTGGAGACGCAAAAGTGCTCATTAGCCTGTTGCCAGCCGAGGTGTTCAAAACGGATGTGGGTTGTGTCGCCTTCCTCACGAACGTGAAACAGCAGGCGTGTCCCGCGCCAGTCATTGTCGGCATCGGTCATCTCCAGGGCGAACTTCACGTCGGGCGCGTACGTGCGAACGAGGGCGCGCCAGTCGTACTGTGGTCCGAAGCCAAGCTCATACTCGGCGCCTTCGACCGGTCGACCCACGCACCGCTTCGTCCACCAGTTGTCAAGCCCCGCCGGCGTCGACACGGCGGCAAAGACTTTCCTCGCCGGACTGCAGATCGCAAAGCAATGGACTATGTCAGCCATGAGACGGTCACTGCGCACAGTATATCCGCTGCCGGCAACCGCGCCACATGCCACCGACGAGGCCTGTTGGACACATTCGCCTCCACGACTATCATCGGCAGCGAAGACCGATGCCGCCCATGCTGTTGCGAGAATCCTTTCTCGCAACCAGGCCAGCGGGAATCCTTTCCCGCGAATACGAAGGAACGGGGCGTCGAGGCTTGTCCCCGGCGCTTGACGGCGAATGTGCATGCGGTTGCGAGAATCCCCTCTCGCAACCCCACCGGTGGGAATCCATTCCCGCGAACGTGGTGAGGAAAGGACGCAGGAACACAAGGTGAAGACCAACGACATCGAAAAACTCATCATCATCGGCTCCGGTCCGGCCGGATGGACCGCGGCAATCTATGCGGCGCGGGCGAACCTGAACCCGCTGGTTTTCGCGGGTCGGCCAAAGACGGTTCCCACCACCATCCTCCCCGGCGGGCAGCTCATGCTAACCACGGAAGTCGAAAACTATCCCGGCTTCCCGCACGGCGTGACCGGCCCCATCATGATGTCTTACTTCGAGCAGCAGGCGGTTCGCTTTGGCACCCGCATCGTCACCGACAGCGGCCAGACTCCCGACGTCTCCGACCCCGATGACGGGCACAACTACTCCTACCACGACTGCAAGAACGTCGATCTCTCCAGGCGGCCGTTCATCGTTGTGGGCGAGGACGACAAGGAATATCGCGCGCACTCCGTGATCATCGCCACCGGTGCCACGGCCAACTGGCTGGGCCTGAGAAACGAGCAGCGCCTCGCCACATCGGGCGGCGGGGTCAGCGCCTGTGCCGTGTGCGACGGGGCCCTGCCCATCTTTCGCGACAAGCCCCTCGGCGTGGTCGGCGGCGGCGACTCCGCTGTCGAGGAGGCCACGTACCTCACCAAGTTCGCTTCCAAGGTGTACATGATCCACCGCCGCGACGAGCTTCGCGCCTCGAAGATCATGGCCGAGCGGGCCAAGAGCAATCACAAGATCGAATTTGCCTGGAACAAAACCGTCGTGGACGTGCTCGGCGACAACATGATCACCGGCGTGCGATTGAAAGACACGGTCACCGGCAAGGAGTCGGAATTGCCGCTGGGCGGCCTGTTCATGGCCATCGGCCACACCCCCGCCACGGCCTTCCTCGACGGCCAGCTCGAACTCGACGCCAAGGGCTACATCAAGCTCAAGGACCCCTACCGCTCAACCACCAGCGTGGAAGCCGTTTTCGCCGCGGGCGACTGCGTGGACAGCGTCTACCGCCAGGCCGTCACCGCCGCCGGAATGGGCTGCAAAGCCGCCCTCGACGCCGAAAGATGGCTCGGGGCCCAAGGAATTGAGTAGGCGAGCCTGGATCGGGTACAATGCTCAAAGGGAGAACGGTGAAAGTCGCTCACGGAGTCGAAACATGCCAGCGACGAGCGAATCAGGTCAACGGCCGATTTCAAGGACCGGAATGCTCTTGTTGGGCAGTTTTGCGGTCGCAGCAACCGGTCCGAAGGGCCAAGCCCAACCCGCAACCAATGAACAACGGCACGTTCAGAGGGAATGTTCTGGGGTGAATGCCCAGTTCCTTGCGGAGTTGCAGGAATTTGCCCGTGCGTCGGCAGAACAGGGGTCGGCGCATGGTCGAGTTGTCACCGAGGCACGCGGGTGGGTCAAGACACGCCAGCTTGAGGCGCATATCCCAGACAAATGTGTGGCGGCTATCGTCCGCGAAATCATGGCGCAGTACCACGTCAAGCGAGAAGCAGCTGAAGCCCGGCGGAGAGAGGAGGCAGAGGCAGAGAACAAGAAGAAGTGGGATGCGCTGACCGAAGTTGAACGCAGGTGGATTCTTGTCAAACGCGCCAGTGGGCCCACACGACCTGTGTTGAACTGCAACACCACGAAACTAGCAGTACAGCGCAAAGTTGCTATCCAAACACGAGCGGATTCGATGGAGGTCGATGCCGCGTCGTGACAGTTCTTTGATCGTGGCCCGCGTGTGG
>SBAX01000275.1 GCA_005240095.1 Phycisphaera mikurensis | reverse complement strand
GCCGAGGCGCTGGACAGCCTTTTCACCATCGCAGACGACTTGGCGGCGCAGAAAGTCGTCCCCCACTTCGTCAACCCGCTCGCCGCCGCCAAGTCGTCTGCGATGGTGAAAAGGCTGTCCAGCGCCTCGGCCGGCGTGGCGACACCCTCGGTGCCCCAGTACTTGCGGACCGTCAGAAACACGCTGATCGATTCGCCCTCGAAATTGGCGGCGCGGACTTCGTAGGTCGTGGTCCGCGATTTCACCTCGATGTAGGCCTGCAGATCGCACTCCGGGGAGAGTGCGATGCCGAAGTACGGCTGGGCGTCGATCACGTGCACGGCCTCGTCGCCGAACAGAAAGCCGCTGGCCGCATGGTCGCCGCACAGCGTTTCCGCCACGAGCTGGTCGTGATTGCCGCGGTAGCGCAGATCGAACCCATAAACCACTTCCAGATGATCATAAACCAGGTCGCTGAGCGTCAGGTGATACGGCGCCTGTTCGAGGATCAGCTCGCCGAACTTGCGAACGTCGTCGGTTTCGGTCGGCGCGTAATGTCCGAATCGCAGGCTCGTGGGATCGACGCGCAGCCAGCGACGCGAGCCGTGCTCATCGGCCTCATTCTCGATGGTCAGGCTGCCGGCCTCGCGACGACGCAGCTTGCGCAGCGACGGATACTCTTTGCGCACGCGATCGAAGAAGTGCAGAACGCTCTCCGCCTGCAAGCTCATCTCCAGCTTCAGGAACAGGCGACTGCTTACGTAGAAGTCATCGCAAACCGCGCCAAAACTGCCGCTCATGGCTGGCCTCGCATCCCGAAAGTCACTCGTACCGGGGTCGTGTCGGCTTATTATGGTGGGAATGAAAAGTCATTTCAATAACCGAGCAATACGGGATTACCTGCGCTCGTGACGGGTTGCGGATGATCCCGGTGGCCGAGGGCTTGCCAACCGGCTGGCGGTCGGAAATCATAGCCGGCTCCGAAACACCCGAAGGCTCGAAAGGAGGAGGCTCACTCGTGAACGACACCAGACCCTATCCGGCGATCCTGCTGTTCGGCTGCCCGGGCTCCGGCAAGGGGACCCAGGGAGCGGTCCTGGGAGCCATGCCCAACCTCCTGCACCTGGCCATGGGCGACATCTTCCGGGCCCTGGACAAGACCTCCGACATCGGCCAGGAGTTCCTCTCCTACTCCACCAAGGGCCTGCTGGTGCCCGATGAACTGACCGTTCGCGTCTTCCGCCACCATGTGGAGGGGCTGATGAGCGCCGGGCGGTACGACCCCGCCTACCACACCCTGCTGCTCGACGGCATTCCCAGGACGGTCAAGCAGGTCGAGCTGCTCCAGAGCGTCATCGAGGTGAAGAGGGTCGTCTATCTCATGATCGAGGACCGTGATGCGCTCATCGCCCGGCTGACCAAGCGGGCGGCCAAGTCCAACCGCCCCGACGACGCCCAGCGCAGCGTCATCGAAAACCGCATCCTGGTGTACGAGCGTGAGACCCACCCCGTCCTCGACGCCTACCCCAAGAAGCTCATCGCCCGCGTCAACGCTGACCAGCCGCCCTTGGGCGTCCTCCGCGACGTAGCCGACGCCCTCGTGGGCTGCGTCTCCGCGAAGATTTGACGATTTCTCACGCCTTTCGTTGCGACCGCCGGAAGGCACGCCTACCATAATTCAGTAGTTGGCCCACCTTCCTCTTGAGGAGAGCACGACATGTTTTCAGAGCCCCAAAAGCAGCCTCGCAGATTGCCCCTCCTGGTTTGTGTGTTGACCGCCGGCACGACAGGCCTTGCCCTGGCCGAAGAATCGCCGGGCCCACCGGTGCTCAATCAACTCGTCGGGCGAGTGTGGACACAGGGCAAGAGAGAGCCGGTGCCCAACGCCCTCGTCACCGCCATCGATGTCGTCGATGGCTTTCTCATGTACGGTGGGCCGACGCGTGTCATGGCCCACGTGCCGGAGGAGAAGTTCCTCTGGTTCTTCACCAAGCCCAACGAAGCCCGCTCGGGCACAGCGCATACCGATGCCGAAGGGCGCTTCGCCATCGACGGGATGCGCCCGGGAAAGTATCACGTCGTGATTGTTCATCCGGAGCGGGGAATGGGCATCTGGCGCAACGTCACTCAGCCCAATTCAGGAGAAGGACTGGAGGCGGTGCTCGAGACGCCAACCTTCGTCGAAGGAACCATTCGCGGCCTTCCCGGCTCCTTGGAGGGCCTCCATGCCTCGCTGGATGCGCCTATGGACATGCAGATTATGGAGAGTTCCGGCGACACCCAGCCCACTTTCATGGCGTTCAACCCCGAATTCACGATCTCACCGGACGGCTCATTCCGCGCCGGCCCCCTTCCCTCAGGCGGCGCATGGACCTTGGGCGTCCAGAGAATGGTGCCCAAACGCAACTTCGGCGTGACCCTGGTCAAGCGTTCGGTGACGATGCAGGAGGGCACCACGACCAAAGTGGACATCGACCTCACCGCGGGCACAAAACTCAGCGGGCAAGTGGTCGGACCGTCGGGTGAGCCGCTTTCTGACGTGGCCGTTCAGATTCGGCCTATCGAACAGGAGTTCGGCACACTGACGGATGCCGAGGGACATTTCGTGATCGGCGGGCTGCCTGACGGCGGCTATCGCATAGACGTGCAGCGCTGGCTGCCGCGCACCGGGTTGGGGTGAGGCCCCGGCACTCTGGAACTCTCGCTTACGCGGGAGATCCGGGTCCCGGTCGGCGACCCCAGCCTGGCGACGATTCGCATCGACAAGTTCCTCCCCGTGAAAGTCGGCGACTCGGCTCCGCAGTTCGCGGAAAAGACCATCGACGACAAGGAGGTGCGCCTCGCGGACCTGCGCGGCAAGGTTGTCCTCCTGGATTTCTGGGCGACCTGGTGTGCCCCGTGCATGGCGGAGCTGCCCAATCTGAAGACGGCGCACGAGAAGTACGCCGCCGATGGTCGGCTGGTCATCGTTGGAATCAGCCTCGACAGCGACGCGGAGGCCGTCCGCGGCTTCGTCCGTGAACGCGGCGTGCCTTGGGCGCAGATCGCGCTGGGCCCTGCGGAGTCCAACGCCGTGGCCAAGGCCTACCATGTCTCCGGTGTACCCGCTACATTCCTGATCGGAGAGGATGGCAAAGTTGTGGCTCGGGACGTCACCGGACAAGCGCTCCAGGACGAACTCGCCAAACTCTTGCCCTCCACGGCCAAGGCCTCGCGTGAGTAAGCTTCCCGATCGCTGCCGACAGTTTGCGGAGGAGTTTGATCGCCGGTTGCGGGCGTATCTTGAGCCGCATGGGGGAGTCGTCCCGCCCGCGCTGTATGAGGCGGTCAGATATGCAGCGTTATCTCCCGGTAAGCGCATCCGCCCCTATCTTGTGGTACGGTGCTGCGAGCTTGTCGGCGGGAAGGCTGGCGACGCCTGGCCGGTCGCCGGTGCGGTCGAATGCGTCCACGCGTTCAGCCTCGTCCACGATGACCTACCGGCCATGGACAATGACGACGTTCGCCGCGGCCAGCCCACCACGCACAAGAAGTTCGGCGACGGCATTGCCATCCTCGCAGGCGACGCCCTCCTCGCTTTCGCCTTCGAACTCATCGCCCGCCACGTCGCTGACAACGCTCTTGCCGGACGAATGCTGCTTGACCTGGCCACGCATACGGGGTGGGAAGGAATGATCGGCGGTCAGGCCCTCGACATCGTCGGACAAGACCTGCCGCAAGGTCTCGAGCTAACAGGCCTTATCATTGACCACAAGACAGCGAAACTGTTCGCCGGCGCGTGTCGCTTGGGCGCTTTGGTTGGCCGAGCCGACGAAGGCATCGTCACCGCTCTAGGGGCATACGGCTATAACTTAGGGCGCGCCTTCCAGATTGCCGATGACTTATTGGACGTGACCGCCACGCAGGGCACTACAGGCAAGGCCGTTGCCAAAGACGCCGCCGCCGGCAAACAAACCTACCCGCGGTGCGTAGGAGTGGAACAGAGCCGCGTGGAGGCAAAACGGGCCGCGGATCTTGCCGTCGCGGAGCTTGATCGCTTCGGCAACGCTGCCGAGGACCTGTGTCAGCTTGCCCATTATGTTGCTGACAGAAGTTTTTGAAACCACCAGCGTGTGGGCCTCGCCGCGGTTCCGATAGAATGAGCGGGCCCCGACGTGGGCTGATGAAGGGACACGAATGAGTCTGTTGGAAGGGATCCGCTCGCCTGCCGAACTTCGCGCTCTGCCGCTCGATGAGCTTCCCAAACTGGCCCAGGAAATCCGCGAGCGCATCCTCGATGTGGTGGGCCGGGGCGGCGGACATCTCACCAGCAACCTCGGCGTCACCGAACTGACCATCGCCCTGCACCGCGTCTTCGACTTCGCCAAGGATCGCCTGCTGTGGGACGTCGGCCACCAGTGCTACCCGCACAAGCTGCTGACCGGACGCAACAGCCGCTTCCAGACGCTTCGCAAGGCCGGAGGAGTCAGCGGCTTTCCGGACATCCATGAGAGCGAATACGACCTCTTCAACGTCGGTCACGCGGGGACGGCCGTGGCCACTGCGGTAGGTATGGCCCGCGCCGACGAACTGCTCAAGCGCGAAAGCTGCGTGGTGGCCGTGGTCGGCGACGCCAGCATCCTCAACGGCGTGGCCGTCGAAGGGCTCAACCAGGCCGGCACACTCAAGCGCCAATTCCTCGTCGTGCTCAACGACAACGAATGGGGCATCTCTCCCACCCAAGGGGCGATGGCTGAGTACCTCGCCAAGTTCCGGGCCAGCAACTTCTACGAGGACGTGAAGGCTCGCACCAAGAGGGTGCTTCCAAGGCTGCCGCTGCTCGGAAAACCGGTCTTCGAGATGATCGCCCACCTCAAGGAGGGCATCAAAGCCACGATGTCTCCGGGTCAGGTCTTCGAGGCCTTAGGGCTACAGTACGTGGGCCCCATCGATGGGCACGACATCAAGCACCTCATCGAGATGCTGGAGATCCTCAAACGCGCCCACCATCCCGTGCTGCTGCACGTACACACTGTCAAAGGCAAAGGATGCTCGTGGGCCAGCGCCGAGCCCGGCAAGTACCATAGCCCAAAACCCTTCGTCGTCGAGGACGGCAAGGTCACCATCCAGAGCAGCGCGGGAAAGAGCTGGACCAGCGCCTTCGTGGAGGCGCTTATGGCCCTGGCGGAGAAAGACGATCGCATCTTTGCCCTCACTGCGGGCATGCTCGACGGCACGGGCTTGAACAAGTTCCAGGACAAGTTCCCCCAGCGATGTCGCGACATCGGCATCGCCGAAAGCTGCACGGTGGACATGGCCGCGGGGATGGCCAAGGCAGGGCTGCGGCCTGTCGCCGCAATCTATTCCACGTTCCTCCAGCGGGCCTTCGATCAGGTCTTCCAGGAAGTGGTCCTTCAGGGCCTGCCGGTGATGTTCTGCCTGGACCGCGCCGGCCTCGTCGGCGGCGACGGGCCCGTGCATCACGGCTTCCTGGACATCACGTATCTTCGCGGCTTCCCCAAGATGGTGCTGATGGCCCCCATGGACGAGCCCGAACTGCGCGAAGCACTGCGCTTCGGATTGACCTTGAATCAGCCCTGCGCGATCCGCTACCCCCGCGATGTCGTCCCCGCCCCGCAGGCGGAGTGCCCGCCGTTCGAGCTGGGCCGCTCACGGCGCTTGCGCGAAGGTGAGGACGCGACCCTGCTTTGCTACGGCGTCTCGACCAACACTGCGCTTTCCGCCGCGGAGCTGTTGGCGGAGAGCGGCATCGAGGTAAGTGTGGTCAATGCTCGCTTCGCCAAGCCCATCGATCGCGACATGGTCGCCGCCGCATTCGGCAGCGGCGCGCCGGTGGTGACCATCGAGGATCACTCCATTGCCGGCGGCTTCGGATCGGCCGTGCTGGAAACCGCCCAGGAACTCGGCCTCGACGCCTCCCGCGCCGTGCGTCTGGGCATGCCCGTCGATCGCTTCATCGCCCACGGCTCTCGCGCCGGCCAGCTCGCCGAATGCGCCCTCGACGCCACCGGCATCGCCGCCGCCGCCCAGCGCCTCATCGAAGCCCATCGCGGTCAGCGCGCCGAACCCCTCCTGCGCCCCCGTCGCCCGGTCGTCTCACGATAGCATCCCGCGGGGTTGTCCTGACTGGCAGTCACAAGGATAATGCGTGCCACTGCTCTGTGAGCAGTCTTCGCTGAAGGAATCGTACGCCCGCATGCCCACATCTGACACCCGCGTCTATCTGCTGGGCAATCCGGAGAAGAAGAACGCGCCGAAGGTGCTGGAAGAGCTGCGGACCTTTGCGGCCGGGCGCTGCACGGTCACGGGGGCGACACTGGCCCATGACGGGCAGAGTGCCCTGGCCACCAGCCCTGACCGCATCGTCGTTGTGGGCGGGGACGGTACGCTCATCGGCGTGGCCCGCACATTGGGCGATCGCCAGGTGCCCCTGATTGGCGTCAACGTCGGCAAGCTCGGGTTCCTCGCGGAGTTTTCCGTCGAGGAACTCAAACGGCACTTCGATCGGGCGATCGGCGACGACAAGCTCATCAGCCGCCGCACGGTGCTGGAGGTGACCGTACAACACGCCGGGGCCAGCGATCGCAGCCTGGCGATCAACGACTGCGTCATCCAGGCCGGCCCGCCCTTCCGCATGATTCATCTGGATTTAAGCGTCAACGGCGAGCGGCTCACCACCGTAGCCGGCGACGGGCTGATCGTCTCCACCCCCAGCGGCTCCACCGCCCACAACCTCTCCGCGGGCGGGCCGATCATACAGCCCGATCTCTGTGCCATCATTGTGACACCGCTGTGTCCGCACTCGCTCACCCACAAGCCCCTGGTGGTGGAATGCGAGTCGGTGATCGAGGTCGCGGCCACTACGGTCAACGAAGGCACGACTGCCATCATCGACGGACAAGTCTCCTATCCCCTCAAGGCCGGCGACCGCGTGATTGGGCGGCGGTTCGCGCATGACTTCCTGCTGGTGCGCAATCCGCAGTACGCCCGGTGGCAGCAGCTCATCACCAAGCTGCATTGGGGACACCTGCCGGGAACGGCGTGATTCGCGCTGCGCAGGCCAGAAGAACGCGAAAGCGGACGCTCGGCGTACCCAAAGCGTACCCAAAGGGCACAGTTAGCGTCGCGAAAGCGGCAGGCCGGCGGTGGTTCGCGAGCCGCCTGCGTCGGTGGCGATCACGGTCACGGTATGGTTGCCCGGAGTGGCGTCCCGAGCGCGCCAGGAGTAGCTGATTCCGGAGGAGGTTCCAGTGAGAGTGGAAACCAGCACGGAGCGGCCGTCGATCAACCACTCGACGAGAGCCAGGCCGTCGGAGTCGGAGACGCTCGCGGAGATGGTGACATCGCCTGACACCGTGGCACCCGCGGTCGGGGAGCGGAAGGTGATGCGCCCAGTGGAGGCGGAGGTAGTTGATGGCGCGGTGAAGGTGACGCTGACCGTGCGGGCGGGGGAAGGGTTGCCGTAAGAATCGGTGGCCACGGCGCGCAAGGTGTGCGCGCCGGAGGAGAAGGTGGCCGTGTCGATGACGAACTGATACGGGGAACGCGTGTCCACGGCGAAGGGGATGCCGTCGATGGAAAGTGTCACGTCGGCGACACCGCCGGGGTCGGTGGCCTGCACGGCGACGGTGTAGCGCCCGGAGAGGCTTTCGCCGGCGATGGGGGTGGTGATGCGGAGGCTGGGCCCGATCGTGTCGGGGTTCTGCTCGGCGCGCTGGGCGGCCTGCAGGGCAGCGTTCGCATTGATCGCGCCGGCGCCGTAGACATCATCTTCGCCCAGTGAGCCGATGTCGCGGGCGGTGTCGAGGATGGCTTTCTGAATGGACGCGGGTCGAAGCGTGGGGGCAACGGACCAGGCCAGGGCGACTACGCCGGAGACGATGGGGGCGGCGAAGGAGGTTCCGTTGGCCAGGCCGTAGAGGCCGTCGCGGGTGGTGGTGCGAATGCCGGTGCCGGGGGCGACTACGTCCACGAAGGGGCCGCGATCGGAAAATGCGGCGATTTCGCCTGCGGTGTTGATCGCCCCGACGAAGAGGGCTTCGTCGTAGCCGAGGGCGGTGGTGGTTCCGCCGGCGTTGCCGGCGCTGATGACCACGAGGCTGCCGCGGTTGAAGGCGGTCTGGGCGGCGGAGCGGACCACGCGATCGGACCACAGCGGGGCGAAGCTGACGTTGATGACTTTGGCCCCGCGGGCCGAGGCCCAGAGGATCCCCGCGGCGATGTTGCGGGCGGTGGAAAGCCCCTGGGCGTCGCCGACGCGCACGGGCAGCAGCGGGCAGTTCCAGGCGACGCCGGCCACGCCGACGGCGTTGTTGGAGACCGCGGCGGCGGTGCCTGCGACCTGCGTGCCGTGGCCGGCCACGTCGGCGTAGTTGGTGTTGTTGTCGTAGATGTTCCAGCCGTCGGCGACTTTGGCGGTGAGGTCCTCGTGACTGCCGTTTACACCGGTATCCACGACGGCGATGACGACGGTGCTCGCGCCGGTGGAGACGTCCCACGCGGCCGAACCGTTGATCTGGGCGAAGTGGTCCTGCCTGGGATAGAGCGGGTCGTTGGGGGTGGCGTCGGGGGTGAAGATGTAGTTCTTCTGGGCGGTTTCGATGAGGCCGCTGCGCAGCAGAGTGTCGGCCGCGGTGTGCAGGTTGGCTGCAGGCACTTGAAGCACGGCGGTTTCGATGTCGGCGATCTCTTCGATGAGCTGCGCACCGGCCGCTGCGTAGAGCTGGGTGAGTGCCTGCGGGTCGGCGCCGGGATAAGGCTGAGCGAGGAGCTGCGTCTCTACGAAGGGCAGCGCTGCTACGGCCGGGTCGGTGTCGGCCTCGAAGACGAACGCCGGCGAGATGTCGGGCGAGTCGGGCTCGCCGTCCTGCGGTACGGACAGAAGGTCCCCGCAGCCGCCGATTCCAACGAGCGGCAGCAGGATACGGGTAATGAGTATTTGATGTCGGCGCATTCCCGAAGGAGTTTTCGGCCCCAAACGAGCGGCAGTTGAATTGGTGGAATAGGCCGTTGGCTGTAGGCGACGAAAACGTCAAAAGGTCAAAAAATCAACACGTCAAAAAAACAGGACGAGGGATTGACGATTTGCCCGCCTAAGGCGGGTCGATTGTCGATTGGCCGTGCTTGCCCATCACAGAGATAGCGATAGATTCCCAGTGGAGATTGCACCGATGAGACGGAAATTCACGGCCAGAGTGTGGCGCGAGAACGGGTGGTACATCGCCCAGTGCGCCGAAGTGGACGTCGCCAGTCAGGGGCGCACGCGACGAAGCGCCGTTGCCAACTTACGCGAGGCGCTCACGCTGTACTTTGAGCCGCCGCAGGCCACGGTGCTGCCCAAGGTGACCACCGTCGAGGTCCAGCTTGGCGCGGCTTAGGCCTCTTTCGTTCCGCGAGGTCGCGCGTCGGCTCAAGGCCGCGGGCTTCGCGGTCTTCACGCAGCGCGGCAGCCACGTCAAGTTCGTTCGCCAGGACAGATCAGGCACCAAGACGGCGGTCGTGCCCCGGCATCGCGAGATCCAAGTCGGGACGGCTGCGAAGCATCCTCAACCAAGCGGGATTGACGGCAAGCGAGTTCGAAGAGCTTTGAGATGGGGCGGCTGAACGGACCGAACAGCACCGCTGATCCGTTGACTTTTGCGCGTCAAGGCGGGCACAGCGGCGAGGGCGAGAGAGCGAAGCGCAAAAAGTAAGCCCGAGTTCCGAACATCGTCCGGCGATCCGAAGATCACCGTTCGTCGCCCAGTTCCCAGGCTCAACAGACTATAGGCAGCCAAGTGGTCGCAAGTCAGCGCTGTCGCGGAATTAATCCGGCGAGGCAGGCACTCGAAGGACCGCATCGCTGGGCCGTTGACTTCCGCGCGTCAAGGGCGGGGACGAGTTACCAGTTACGAGTTATCAATTACCGGCGTGCCTGTTCACCCCAACGTCGGGATGCCAATCTCGGTGAGGTAATTGAAGGTCGAATCATAGTACTCAGGCGCGCGCGTGGGATCGTTTGCGTCACCTTGCGGGACGAAGAGAACCATTCCTTGCCGGGCACGGGTGAGGAGCACACGATAGGCGTTGAGCAGATATCGCCGCCTGTCGTCGTTTCCAACGCGGCACCACCTGTTTCCTCGGAAGTCGTGGTGGCTCCAATCGTCGCCGTTAACGCGCAAATCGCCGTCCCAGGTTACGCACGTCCAGTCCAGTTCCAGGCCCTGAACCTGAAACTCGGTTGCGGCATCCTCGAGGTAGAAACTCGACCGCGTGTCGTCCTTGTCGTTGAGGAACCAGTGCACAGGATCAACATTCACCCGAATATCGATCGCGTGGGGCTTGAGGCGCTGGGCTCGGGACGAGGCGACCAATCCGAACCGTTCTGTTCCTCTGGCGCGATCGCGAATCCACTGCTTGGCACGGTCCAGATTACGTGTGAGGGCGATCGGGTAGCGGCCGGCAAGTTGTCCGAGATTCTCTCGTGCGAGTGCTTTGTCGCGATCGAGCAGCGCCTTTACAAACGTGGAGACATTCTCGGCCCGAAACGAGCGCATTGATACACTGAGATGCAGGGAGTCGTCGAAGGAGGTATTGCGGCGCTGGCGCACGGCGTCGACGGCCTTGCCTGCGGCGTATTCGGTGTCGGTGAGCCGCGACGAGATACACATGTGCCAGTCGGGGAAATGACGATCGATGGCCTCGAGCCAGGCATCGATTCCGGCCTCGCCGGTGTGGATTTCCTGACCACCGCCGACCAGGCAAACGATAGCCGCCCAATCCGAGTGGCGGTCCATACACGAAATCAGGAATTCCGGTTCCGACTGCGAAAACCCGATCCGGTTCTTCTTTCGGCGCATGAAGCTGGCCGTTTGCTGGAGGTTCCACGCACGTTGCGCCTCATCGAAGACGGCCACGTGCTCCGACGGAGGACCAGGATCGATCAGAGCGTCGTCGCGAAAGTGATGGACATTCTGGATGAATGCTTTGACATTTTCCGCTACCTTTCCTTTTCGGGCTCGAACGCCGTTATTCCGTTGGCGCGCCAGCTCATCGCGGGTAAGTGCTTCACGCAGGACGGCAACCAGCGGGCCGTTGCCAGAGAGGAAGATGGAATGCGTAGGTTCGTCCACGTTCCGATGGCGAGTCGCAAGGTTGAGCCCCACCAACGTCTTCCCCGCGCCGGGTACGCCTGTGACAAAGCAGATGATCTTGCGTCGCTGAACCCTTGCCTCATCAACGAGTTCTTCAATACGGCCCGACGTGGTGCGTAGGTTTTGTGCGCCCGCATCGGACCGTGCGATTTCTTCGACCGAGTGCTGGGCATACAGCGCTCGGGCGGCTTCCAGAATCGTTGGGGTGGGACGGTACGGAGCGCGGGACCACTGCTGAGGGTCCAGAACGTCGCCAATCACGGTTTGAAGCGTCCGTTGCAAGGCCGCGCTCAAGCCCGCAGGGTGTACGGGGATTGGTCGAAAGACCCGATCGTCGTCGGCATGCAAACTTTGAATGGGCGAAGCCGTCGCTACCGAGGCGATGAGGATAGGAGCGATTGCGACAGAGTGGCTGCCTTCATGGAAGTTCTTGAGATCCAAAGCGTAGTCCCATACCTGATCGAGGGCTGCGCGCTGGAATGACTCTTCCCCTACCTTGAATTCGAGGACAAACACAACGGGACCGCTCAGGAGCACTGCGTCAATACGTCGGCCCATGCGTGGAATGTTGAATTCCAGGAATACGTGGCCTGTCCAACCGCCGAGGCTGGCCCGAAGTAACTCAACCTGTGCGAACCAGGCATCTCTTTGCGACGGAAGGACGGCGAAATCGCTGTTTCGAGTCAGTTGCCCAACGATTGTATTGGCGTCCTCCCGCAAGAACTCAGCGAGGGTCGCGCCATACCACGCGCGGGACAAGACAGTCTGGTTCGTCTCCTGCTGCGGCTGCATGTTCTTCGACCGTTGGCTGCCGTAACAGAATAGGTGCCATCACGATTGTCAAATGGGAGTCTGAGGGTTGGCGTTGGGGAATGGCGATAGGACGTATAGGACCGATCGGACGCATGGGAGCGATGGATTTGAGATTTGAGGAGAGGAGGAACGAGGACCCCCTGTGGTCCCCTTGGTAAGGGGGACGGCGATTGCTGGTCAGTGTTTGAGGGCGGCGGTGACGAGGAGGGCGGCGCCGCCCGCCAGGGCGATGCCTCCGAGGATGGGCGGGAGGGAAAGGCTCTTGCGGGTCTCGGCGGTCACGCTGACGGTGCCCACGTCGACGATGGTCTCTTTCTCCGAGTAGCTGATCCGTGGCCAGACCAGGGCCGCAGATCCCAGGACCACCAGAATGATTCCGATGATCGTGTACGACGAGCGGCGCATGTTTCGTCTCCCAAGTGAGGTTATGACTCGGGGAAGAAGGGGGTCAAATGAGTTTTTGGTCGGTCATGATGCTACAGCTGGATGGGTTCACGCGGGCGCGTGCCGGCACCAAGGAGGGGCCCACTCCCGTACGGTCGCGGTACTGATAGGCGGCGGAGAGAGGCGACAAGCACGGGCAAGCAGAGCTTGTCCCTGGCACCCGACGATAGGACCTATGGGAGGGATAGGACGCATGGGAGCGATGGATTTGAGATTTGAGATTTCAGAGCCCCCTGTAGTCCCCCTTGGTAAGGGGGACTGCGGATAGAAACTAGAAACTAGGGACTGGTCAGACGACCCACGCTGCCCTCGGGACCGGGGGATGTACAATAGGAGTGACGGCAGACGGGAGCTGAGTATGTCGGTAGCAGTCTTGGTGGTGATGGTGGGCGTGGCAGTGGGGCAGGTGGCCGAGCCTGCGCGACCGAATTCGGCGAATGCGCCGGCGGAGGTGGAGAAGGCGAAGAGAGGTGACGATCGCGCGGACAAGCGGAGCTGGTCCGTGGCACCCGGCGACGTTCCAGCTCAAGGGCCCTCACCCCTTGCCCCTCTCCCGAGGGGAGAGGGGAAGAGGCAGGCCGAGGTGGAGGAGGAACCGCGGGAGGATGAGGCGCAGGTAGCGGAGGGGTTGTGGCCTTCGCCGAAGCTGATGCGGCTGATGCTGCAGCGCTGGGTCGAGGAGGCCTGCGATGAATACGAGCTGGACGCGGAGCAGCGGGCGGCGGTGAAGGAAGAGGCCATCGAGCGATGGAGCGAGTTTCTCACCGAGAACCGGGCCCAGCTCCAGCCGCTGGTCAATGAGTTTCTGGAAATGCGTATGGACCTGACGCCGCCGCCCTCCGAGCGGGTCAAGGAGTGGGCGGAACGTGCGGAGCCGGTGTTCGAAAAGACGCGGCAGCAGGTGGGCGAAAGCCATGACGAGTTCCGCAAGGTGCTGCGGCCTATGCAGCGGGCGAAGTTCGAGGTGGATGCGCTGAAGATGAATGCGGGGATGGCCATCGCCGAGCAGAAGCTGGCGCAGTGGAAGCGCGGCGAGGTGGACAACGACGTTTTCTGGGAAGCGCGTAGCGCGGATCGCAGGTCGCGGCGTGAGGAACGGCGGCGTCGGCGCGAGGAGCGTGAGGCGGCGGAAGCTCAAGCGACGGCCGAGACGCCGGTGGATCAGATCGCCGCGGAGCTGGGGCGGTGGGACAAGTACGTGGCGGACTTCATTACGGGATTCAGGCTGGATGAGGGGCAGCGCACGGCGGCGCTGTCCTGTCTGTCGGAGCTGAAGGAGCGGGCCATCGCCCATCGTGATCATCGCCGCGAGGACGTCGCCAAGCTGGAGCAGCAGATCGAGTCGTTCACGGGATCGCCGAGCACGCTGGAGGAATTGAAAAAGCAACTGGCCGAGCTGTACGGGCCCATCGACGAGATGTTCAAGGAGCTCAAGTCGCGCCTGGAGGTCATTCCCACGACGCAGCAGCGGGCGGAGGCGCAGGCCGACACGGACAAGCAGAGCTTGTCCGTGCCACCCGGCGAAGAAAAGAACGAGGGCACGGTCAAGCCTGAGTAGGCGGCGATGAGCCAACCTCGCTCACTCACCCTGGACGTAGGGGACCAATGGGAGGGATGGGAAGAATTTGAGATTTCAGATTTCAAAAGTCTGGTCCGCACCGCCGGCCCTCACCCCTGGCCCCTCTCCCGCGGGGAGAGGGGGAAACGGCTCGGCAGGAGCCTCGCCCTCCCGCACGGCTCGGCAGTCCGCCTAAGGCGGATCGCCCTCCCACTACGCCTGCGACAGGCCGAGGATCGGGGGGAGCTGCGAGAGGCAGCGGATGACGAAGTCGGCCTGGTCGGCGTAGTCGGGGGACGGGGCGTCACCGATCATGAGCACGGTGCGGGCGCCGGCGGCGCGCCCGGAGAGGATGTCGTAGAGGAAGTCGCCGATCACCCAGCTTTGGGCGGGGTCGGCGCGGACTTCTTCGCAGATGGAGAGGACGGGCTGGGCAGAGGGCTTGATGGCGCCGTCGTCGCGGGTGCGGATGGCGTCGAAGACGAACCCGAAGCGGCTCAGGACAAAGTCCACGACGCTGCGGGTGTTGCGGGTGAGGAGGGCGGCGGCGTGGCCGTGGGCGCGGCAGGCGGCCACGGTTTCGACGGCATGGTCGTGGAGGCTTGCGTTGCGGGCGGCATCCCATTCGTGGCGGAGGATGATGGTGTGGGCGCGGGCCTTTTGCTCCGCGGGCATGAGCTCAAGAGCCTCCAGCAGCGTGCCCGATGAAATACCGATCTCTCGCCGGATGGCGTCGAAGTCCAGGTAGGGCCGGGTGAGCGTTCCGTCGAGATCGAAGATCACGGCGGAACGGTTCGTGGTTGCCAGAAGCTGTTTCATAAACTCCGATCGAGGCGGCGATCCGTCCTACCCTCACCCCAACCTCTCCCTTGAAGGGAGAGGGGGTTGACGGAGCCAGCGCTAACAATTTCGTTATCCATCGCCGGGCTTTCGAACGGCTCGGCAGAAGCCTCGCGCTCCCCGGATGCGCCGCGTGATCGAGAATAATGATCTCGTAGGCATGCTTCCAGCTTGAACCGCGGCGCAGCGAACGCTATGGTGAATTCCTGTTCGCTCAAGCATTCGTGCAAGCGAGGCCGTCGATGAAGTCGAGCAGGACACTCGTAGTTGGCTGCGCCGCAGCTTTAAGTATAGGCGGGCTTTGCCTGCTTGCCTATGCGGCGGCGGGCTCCTCGGTGGCCACGCCGCCCTGTCACGTCGATC
>SBAX01000162.1 GCA_005240095.1 Phycisphaera mikurensis | reverse complement strand
CTTTTGGGTAGTTCCGCGTCCAACGGCGGTTTCGTCACCGTTCAAACAGGCATCGGCGGGACAGGCGTCCTTGTCGACGGTGACGACGGTGGGAACGCTGGGCGTGTCGCGGTGCAGCGCATCGTGGGTGCCAATGTCCAGATCGCGGTCGATGTCGACGGTGACGATGGCGACGGAGCACCACGCGTCACGCTATATGACTCCCTTAGAGAACGAGTACGCATTGATGCAAGGGGCAACGGCGCCGGCGCGGGCATTACGTTGTTCAACAGCCAGAATGTGGAGACCATGAGACTGGACGCGGACGACGCGGATTCGGGACTCGTGGCACTCTTCAACGCGGCGGGCCACGGGACCCTCAGTCTCGATGCGGACGATGATAACGGCGCTCGCCTCACACTTGGTGACTCGTCCGGCGCGCCAGCCGTCCTCATCGTCGGGAACGACAACAACGGCGGTCGAATGACGCTCAACGACTCGGCGGGGCATGACACCATCCTCCTCGATGCCAACAACGGGAACGGAGCGAGAGTGGCTCTGGCGGACGACGGTCCATCGACGGTGGTCCTGAATGGCAACGACGGCGATGGGGGCGGACGCGCGGCGCTCTTCAACGGCACGGGCGGCGAAAGCATCCGACTGGACGGTTGCGGAGGGGACGACTTTGGTGGCTGCGGCGGCGGGATTCTTTTGTACAACGGGTTCACAAACCCTCCCACGATAGAAATCGACGGCAACGAGACCGGCGAGGGCGCCCTGATGCGCATCGGTGCCATGAGCGGTGGCAGCGGGCACTTGTATATGTACTCCAACAACGAGGCGTCGGCGACGATCCATCTCAATGGTCACACGGGTAATACCAGCACAAAATCTCTGACGATTACGGGCGGCGCGGATCTTGCCGAACCGTTTGACGTCGCGACCACGGGTGCGGCCGTGTCGCCGGGAACGGTCGTCTGCCTCGACCCTGAAGCCCCCAGCAGGCTGCGCGTCTGCAATCAGGCGTACGATCGTCTGGTGGCCGGCATCGTGAGCGGAGCACAGGGAATCCAACCCGGTTTGATCATGGGTCAGGATGGCAGCACGGCGGATGGCGCCCATCCCGTCGCGTTGACCGGCCGCGTTTATGTGTTTGCGAACGGCCCGGTGCGAGTGGGCGATCTCCTGACCACGGCGTCGATTCCCGGTCATGCACAAAGCGTGTCCGATTTCGCTCGCGCTCAGGGGGCGATCATCGGCAAAGCCATGACCCCGCTCGCCGAAGGCGCTGGACTCGTCCTTGTGCTGGTCAGTTTACAGTAGGGTGGAGCGAGCCCGCGGCGTTGACGGAGTCGAATCATGAACGCTGGAATCACGAAGAATTCGTTCGGTTGCCTGTTCCGCGCCCCCCTCATCGTGGTAGCCGTCGCCCTGGGGATGGGGCCCGCCCAGGCTGCGGTATTCCGACCGGATGCGGCCAGCTATTGGCCAAGCGGAGTCGTTCTCTACCGATATGAACCGCTTCTTTCACGGATCGGCTTTTGTACTCCGCAGGCGGATCCGCCCGTTGACTGTGACACCGCCAACGGGAATGCCGACTGTGAAACCGGCGAGACCTGCGTGCCAAACACTGGCCGATGTGTCCCCGCTCAGATGCCGCTCTGGACAGCTTGTCAGACGGACGCTGATTGCCCTCTCGACGGCGTGTGCAACGAATTGAGCGGGCAGTGCCTGGGGAAACCGATGCCGGGATTCGAGGATTGCGACCTCCAGAATCCCACCTGTCCCTTCGGCGAGACCTGTCTTCCGCGTGCGATCGCCAACCCTTGCATTGCCATCAAATTGTGGGAGCAGGTGGCCAACCTGGCCTTCATCGAAGTGGGATGCGTTGGAGCGGCACAGTGTCCCGGGCACTTTTGCGTTGAAAACGTCCCGAACCATTACGTCAACTTCCAACTCACTTACGGCGATCCCGGTTCATCGAGCATTGGAATGGATCCTGACGGGTCGCAAAGCATCGGGGTCAACCCAGACGGGAACTTCGGATTCGGATTTGTGCATGAAGTCGGCCACGCTCTGGGAGTCCATCATGAAATGCAGCGGACCGACCGCAACACCTTCATCGATACCTATCCCGAAATCAATCGCGTGGTCGCCGGCAAAGAGGGAAACTTCACCGTACAAGATGACGCCTCCTTCTATCCACTCGAAGCTCACGGCTATTCAGAGCCTTTCGATTTTGACTCCATTATGATGTACTCCTTATGCGTTTATTCCGATTGCAATTACCAGCACGATGAAAAAGGGAATGTCATTGTCGATGAAGCTACTGGCGAACCTGTCGAACGCACGGACTGCGACATGAATCCGGCTGAACCATGCTGCGATGCCAACGTGGACAACGAATGCCGCCCCATTGACCCGAAGGACGAATGGTCCGCCGACTGGCTAGGACACCAGGAGGACATCGGACAGCGCTCGCATTTCAGCAAGCTCGACGCGCTGGTGATGTCGTTTCTCTATCCTGAACCCAACTGGAAGTTCGTTGATCGTTTGTACAACGACCGAACGCAATTGGGGACTTTCCTTCAACCCTTTCGAGCCTTTGTCGACGGTTTAGGAGCGACCCCAGCCGGCGGTACGCTCTGGGTTCAGCCGGGCACCTATTCTGCAGTTGGAACCTACGACGACCCTTTGACCGTATTCGCCCCGATTGGTCCGGTTCACTTGGGTGATTAAAGGGACGCAACGGATTATGAACGCGAGATTCAGTTTACGCGGGTTTCATTCGAGCTCTAACCGTCAGTCCAAACGTGGCGGGCGAGATGGGAGCCGGCTTCGGGGCCTCGTTCTTGCGACATTGCTTGCCCCATTCTCGACGCTCCCGACTACGGCGACAGTCGGTCTGGATGTCACTCATTGTGTTGCGTCGGGCGGCGGCTCGATCGTGATTACAACGAACGGCAGTTCACTTTCGGTGGCCGTTCCACTCTTGGGTGTGACGTCATCGCCTTCGGCCAACGCGTCCTTCGGGCTTATTCCCTGCTTGAAGGCGGCGGTTCCTCGCACCTTACCGGATTGCGACGAAAACGGGATCGTCGGACGGGCTGATTACGCCTGTTTCCATTTGTGTTTCTCGGGACCGGGTCAGCCGTTTCCGTCTCTTGACGCGTGCCCGGCCATGGACGGCAATTCTGATGACCGCGTCGATCTTGCGGACTTCGCTCTATTTGCCGTGGCCTACGCCGGAGACTGACGAACCACGGCTCGGCCGCGAGTCGCCTGTTCGCGGTTCCCTCTGCTGGGTGGCCCTTCAGCGAATGGCTCGCGACCGTATCTGTATGGGCGAAGCGGCTCTTGGTCCGCGGCCACCACCGGCGAGGTCGGGCTGGGGCTCTCCGGCGCCCCTTAGGCCCCAGGTCGTTCGCGGCCTCCGTTCCATCGGTTCTGCAAGCCGTGCCGTTCAAGAAACCGGCCGGGCACTGTTCCAGCACGCCGTAGTACTCTGACCTGCGTTCCTCCACCAGTCGTTCGAGGCTGATGTAGCGGACCACTTCGAAGCCGTGCTCCAACAAGAGCATCGTCGTCACCAATCGTGACACCCGACCGTTGCCGTCGCGAAAGGGATGAATGCAGAGAAAGTCGAACACAAACGTCCCGACGGTGATTAGCGCCGGCGCTGGTTCTCCATCGCAGGTGGCGTGATAATCGCGGCAGAGCTGCGCCACCGCCTTCGGAGTCGCCTTGGCCGCAGTGGGCTTGAAACGCACGCGGCGGTCGCCGCTAGGTAGAATCTCGATGATCTCGTTATCCTTGCGCTTCCACGCTCCGGCGTCCCCCGAGGTGCCGCCCTGTGCCAAGGCATGAAGGTGCTGAATCACGCGCGGCTCCATGAGCACTCGACGTTTGCGCGTGTCCAACCGTCTAAAAGCTCAGGAAACCCCATGCTTTTTGGCGTCGCAGGTCACTTTTGCAAGGCTTCGCACGGCATCGCGTTTTTCGCATCTTGACGGGGTATTTTTTAGGTCCGGGGGTAAAAAGGGTACGAGCGGCTGAGGTCGTCAGAATCAACCTGGACGTCGTTCGGAGGGGCGTTTGCTGGGTGAGTACTGACTCCTCAGGGGCACGCGAAAAAAGCTGGCGCGCGCGACGATCCGACTGAGTGAGTTCAACCCGCTGGTCAGTCGCCGCAGCCTGCTTCAACCGGAACTTGCGAGCTACTGAAACATCGCTGGAACGCCGCGCAATCGCGAAGGTCCACACGTTGATCGGTGTTCAGGTCGGAGACCGCACACGTAGAAATGGTGTTCGGCGTCCCAGGACCCGAAAGGCACTGACCAAGACCAGCGAAGTCGCGTAGATCCATGTCACCGTCGAGGTCAAGATCGCCTGGAGCAGGCGGTGGGCACCCGTTCATGTCCACTGGCACTCCCGGGATGGTGTTCGGGCAGGCGTCGAGGGTGTCGGACACGCCGTCGGCATCATCGTCTGGCTCGATGATCGCGCTTCGGACGCCGATCGAAAGAGGATACCCCGTTCTTATCGCCATTTTCGGTGAGATTCCAAGCTCCAGGAAATAGCGTCGGCCTTGGAACGGCTGGGCTCCCGCAGCGACGGCTCCGGTGGGAACGTAGTGAAAGTCGGCCGTCGGAAAGAATTCAAACGACCGACTCACCGAGCCGGTCCGGGTTCGGGCGACGGCCAACCCTTGGTCATCGGCAATCCGCGCCCGCATGTCCGCGAAGGGTACGGTCACCGTCACCTGGGTCCGAAAGTTTTCCGGCAAGTACTCCGGACATTCGTCCGCGGCGCACGGCGCAATCGGAATCCGCAGCGTCGCATCAGCCTGCAGGAATCCGATCCAACCAAAGACGGGATCGCCGTTCAGACTCGGCAACCCATCGAAGATAATGGCCTCCTTGGAATCGCAGAGCGATCCTATGCCGTTGAGGTCGAAGTCAAACTGATCCGGGTTGTCAACGAACGGGCAGTTGTCCTCATCGTCCAGTACGCCGTCATCATCGTCATCGTCGTCACATTCGTCGCCGCAGACGTCGCCATCCGTGTTTGTCTGTGAGGGGTTGTATACGAAGTCGCACCTCCCTCGCCCGTCGCAGTTGTCGCAGAGGTCGCCGACGCCGTCTCCGATTCCGCCGTCGATCCGGGAATCGGCATCCAGTTGGTCCGCGTTGGGCACCAATGGGCAGTTGTCGTCGCAATTGAAGGTCGCGCCTCCGGTGCAGGGATGATCGCCTCGATTTCCGGAGAAGTCGCCGTCATCCCAAATACCGTCGTTGTCCGCGTCCGCGTCGCAGGCGTCGCCGCAGCCTCCGCCCAGGTACGGCAGAGGATCAGGGCAATCGCCGTCCGTATCGGCTTGGCCGGGATTGTTGATCGATACGCAATTATCGTAGGCGTCCATAACAAAATCCCGGTCCCGGTCGTCGCACACTTCGCCGCGGCCGTTCGCGTTGGAGTCCTCTTGCAGAGGATTCTCATTCAGAGAACAGTTGTCGTCGCAGTTCACACTGCTTCCGTGACAGGGGGCATCGCCCTCGACCCCCGATCCGTCCCCGTCATCCAGTATGCCATCGTTGTCTTTGTCCGGGTCACAGGCGTCACCGAAGCCGTCACGGTCGGTGTCCGCGTTGTTCCAGTTCGCGAGACCCGGGCAATGGTCCTCGGTGTCTACGAAACCGTCGCCGTCGGCGTCTTCATCCTCGGGGTCAAGGAACCCGTCGCAGTCCATGTCTGCACTTCCAAGTCCAACAGAGGCGAAGGCATTGACCACGCTGCAAACATCGGCGTCCGTGAAACCGTGACTTCCGTCGTCGGCCCATGCTTGCGCTCTGGCAACTGTTCGACTCTGTTGATCGATGAACTGTGCGTTCACAGGGAGATGCCTCATTACCCTGAAGTAAAGGTGTTCGGCTTTGGCGCGTCCGATGCCGGCAATCGTAAGACCGGTGTGTGTGCCTCCGTCGGTGATCAGAAAGGCGACTTTGTTGGGGATACCGGTATTGATATGGATGGCGCCGCTATCCGTGGGCAGACCACACCAATTATTGGCATTGGTGCACAGGCCGCGCCCCGCGGTGTCCAACGCCGCCGACATGTGGTCAGGGTCGTTACAGTTTTGGGGGTTGGCCATATCCCGGTTGCTTCCGACGGCCAGCGCTCCGAACGCGTCGAGAGCGCACCCACCTCCCGGCGATCCCTCGCCATGAGTCCAATTGCCATCGATCATGGCGCCAAAGACGTCGCCATAGTGCTCGGCAAGGGCACCGGGCTGGTTGCTACCCCCAAGTTCGGACGTTTCGTAAATAATCTGATGGTTGAACTCGTGCGCGAAAATATCCAGGGTCACGGACTGATCGCAGAAAAGGAGGCACTCATCTGCGTCTGACGCGGCGTTATCCGGGCAGATGGCGTTGTTCCAGTGTACATAAGCTTCCACTTCCTCATCATCATTGTCGAAGGAATCCCAGTCGAAGACATCGTTGAAGTAGTCGTATACCTGGTGCGCGAAGCAATACAGGTTGTCGCCGTCCGTGTCGCATCCGAGATCGCTGCAATTCGGGGCATCGCAACCGGCGGGGCAGACCTCGGCGCAATCGGGGTACTCACAGCAAGGTCCCTCCTCGTCGAACCACGCATCCGTATCATCCTCGCCGGCGCTGAAGTCCCAGCAAATCTCCGAGTTCGTCTGGTTGGCGGTGTAGAAGTCAAAGTCTTTGTCGTTGGTTCGACGGAGATCCTCCCCGGAGAGCACCACTCCATTGTGGGCGTCCACGAAGTACTCCCATTTGGTACCCCCGCCGCGCAGCATGATGCGCCAAGCCAGTCGCGTCTCGCCCGGCGCGCCGACGGACAGGCCTTCGTTGAAATACATCAATTTGGGATTGGCGCGCAACCTGGGGTTCGGACCAGGGACGTGGGCCATTGCAGCGGCGACAGCGTCCTGCGCAAGGAGGGTCGGCGGAGGAAGCGTGGGGAGACCGGGAACGTAGTATCCATTGGTGAGCTGGACTTCCGTCTGATTTGGATTGAGACGGACGATCAGCGATGCCCCATGTACGGGGATTCCGCCGCGCCGTTGTCCCAGGGATAGGTAGATCCCGTCACTCTCAGTCCGAATGCGCACTGGATAGAATTCGATTAGCGGGTCCACGACATCAAAGAGCTTGCGGTGCCGGGCCAAGAAGTCGATGGCTCCTGCAACCGGATCCGGTGGAAAGTTGGTGGCTAGGGGAACGCGTGCGAGGGCGAAGTGCGGAATCGGGCGATGCCCGCGTGTGAATAGGATCTTCGGCGGGATAAGTGATTCCTGCCGGAGTTGTTCAATCGCTTGGGTCAGCCGCGGCGCGACCAAGAGCGAAGGATCCTCGCACTCGTCGGGGACCTGATTCGCGTTCACGTCCTGCGAGGCTCCGCTCGCCAGATCGGTGGAATCCGGCACACCGTTTCCGTTGCAGTCGGCCAGCGGTTGGGCGTCAAGGCTCAATGCGTCCAGAGCGGGGTAGGTCGACATGACCGCACCGGTAGGGATGGGTCGGAAGACCAGCCAGGGACGTGAGGTCGAGTCCGGAGGAGCGGTGAACGTCAAAGAGCGGGCTTCCCAGACGGGGCCCGTCGTCGGGACGAAACGACCCAAAGCGACGGCTGTTTCCGGATTCGGTGGCACCGTGGACAGAAGGAGCTCGTAAGTGCCGGGATTGGCCAGGTCGGTGCGAAGCGCCTGGTGAAGCCAGCCCGTGATTCGATAGGCCTGACCGGGGAGCAACGGACTCGAGAGTTGTTGCCCGAACATCTCTGCGGTCGTCGTCCCCCATGCAGCCACCCATCGAAGTCCGTCCCGTGCAACAACACCGCTGAAGTTCCCGAACGCGTTGGGCGGCAATCCGTACGATCCGTCATCGCTGTACGTGTCTGGAGTGACGCTTATGATCACCCATTCGCTGGGCATCAGCCCCTCGCCTTGTTGTGGCCCCGGGATCATTTCGAAACTTGGATTGCGGAGCAGGTTAGCCTGTGCGACTGCCGAGTCAGCGGACTGGGACGACGACCGCCCCTGCGACGTGGCCTCCTGATGCGGCGATGCAATCTGCGGGTCAGAGAGCGCTGGAGACACCAGCAGGACCAGCAGGGCCGCAGTCCGCGACGCCGCCGCGAGCAGTGATTGGAAAGCCTGTCGAGTCGATCCTGAATTTCTTGTAGTCATAGATAGGTTGCCCCTCTTTTCTCGGCCACCGCCCGAAACAGTGGCCCTCGTTGATACCTAGGCGCACATTTCCCCCGGCTTGGACGCGCAGACCGACTTTTTTTCAGACAAATCGCGACGAGCGGTACAATCCCGTCACTGGGAGACGAGAGATAGCTGAGGACGAACGTGGCAGATGACGTAACCAAACTTTCCCTTCTTTCGCGGGTGCGCAACGGATCGGACCATGCCGCCTGGGCCGCCGCCACCGACTCCGGATGTTCCACTCAGGGCGGTCGTATTACCGTGTCCCAACGCCTGCAGCTCGACCAGGCCCACGTGGTCGTCTTGAGTATTCCAGGATTCGCGGGCCGCAAAGCCTGCATACTGTCCGCCGGCATCCCGAATCTCATCGTAGTACTCAAAGGTGTGGGTGTGAAACACGGTTCCATCAGCGCCATGCTGGGTGATCGACGCGAGCAGCGTCTTGCCGAATGCACCAGGTCGATAGGCCAGTTCATAGCGGCGGATCGGCTGATCCTGGAAGGAAACCTCGATGTGTCTTAGGAGCTCGGCAGTGACCATCTTGAAGCCGCCACGACAGTCGATGGTGACGTCCGGGCGACGGGTATAACCGGGAAGCTGGCTGTCGCGGACAAAGGTCACTTTGTACGGTCCGGTTGCGGTGCTCGTGCCGGTATACGCGATCGACTTCAGATACAGTTGCGTGCCCTCGACGGTCCCTCCAATGATTCCCGCATCCGTCACGCGTTCATACTCGTACTTGACGGAGTTACCGTGCGTATCGCGCACTTCGCGCAGAGCCCAAAGGAAAACATCGCCTGAATCGTTGGAGAGGCTGGCTTGTCCCTCTGGTTGACCGTTGCGAAATTGAGCGTCTTTCTGTCCGCGGTGATTTCTGTCGCCAGGTTCGACCGGCAAGGCGGAATGACTCGTGCGTGCTGCGCCGTAGAGCGATCGCATTCCGCGGGTGGTGACGACTTCCCACCAATAGTTCGTGGGATGGTCACCATGGCGAATGATCTTGCGAAACGCACCCTCGACCCGAGCGTGAAACTCCTTTTCGCTGCGTCGGGGCTGCGCACTCTCGCGGTGGGCCACGGGGGCGAGCATTTGACCATCGAGCAAATACGTCTCGGTTTCGTTCGCCTGATCGTAACGAGGGACACCCCAGCGGGTTTCGATGGTGATGGCCTGGATGGGCAACTCCCAGCCCATTCCGACCCAGCCGTTGCCGCGGCTTGACGAATAGTGCAGGCCGACGCTGGGTTGCATGCCGGCCAGACCGGGCGGCAGCTGGATTGGATAGACCAGCTGGGCGTCGCCGAAACTGTTGGCCTGCGGAGGATCGATCAAGTTGATCTCCGCGCCGGGAACGGCCGCCTGGAGCTCGCTGATGGCTGTCGGTGCGTAAGCCAGAGTCTGGGGATGATCCGGCACGGTCACGATCCCGGCGATGAAATCCGTGAAGTGCGTGGTCGTGCTGATGACGAGGTGTTCTCGGTCGTCGACGCGTCTTCGAGGGAGGATCCGCCAGCGGCCCGCTTCCTCGTCATAATAGAAGACCTGCACATCATCCAAAGATAATCCAGCATGCAGGATCGTGGGGTCATAGGGGAGGATGATTTCGGCCGGCTTGGTGAAGGTCAGACCGTGCGGCGTGAGGCGGAACGCGCCCTGGTCAGGAGTCAAGTTGATCATGCCGGGGTCGAGCCTGGGAACCTGCTCAGCAACCAGCGACTCGATGGAGATCCGCATCGGCCGCGTCACCGCGCCAGCGGGAACCTTAAGCGCCAGTCTCGCGTGAACCAGAGACTCATCCTGGGCGGGGGATATGGTTCGTTCGTAACGCGTCTTGATGGGGAGTGTTGGAACGCGCTTTGAGGCCCACGTCGAGAAAGTTGCTATGAGCAGAACACTTCCTGCTGCGCAAGCCATCGCAATGGAGACGCTGCTGCGAGTGCCCATAGCGTCTGATCCGGCCGGGACCGGGCTGACTTTATTACTTAACCTGCGATTGTACTAGGTTTCGCTCGAAAAGCAAGGCCGAAAACGGAGGGTCCGTATTGCCGAACCGACCCGCGGGCGGATCCTTCGTGTCGATCCGGCCTTCGTAGATGACCTCGGTAGGCGGCGTGCATGGACGAGTCGCCAACAGCGGGTGAAACAGAGGCCACGCAGTGGGCCGTCGTTGACCACCCAGTTCCTGCCTTCGCTGCCGCCCCCGCGGCACCCAGAACTGCGGCAAACGCGCTTGTCCGCACGGGATACGATGGCTGCGCGGACAATCGACGAATCCCGACGCCATTAAGCCCTTCTGCTCTGGCCTCAGAGAGCCCGTCCGAAAGGCAGGCCCAAGTCGCTCCCTGTCGGCCGTCGCCGCTGCTCACTCCCCTCCCCCTCCCCCCGCGCCTCAACCTGCTGGTCCAAGTACAGCTCGAGCCTCTCCGCTGCCTCGGCGATCGCCCTTTCCACTTCTTCCTTGTTCATTCTTTTCCCTCCGTGCCCACGAGGGACCGCTCAAGCAATGGCGGTACCCGAGTGGGGCCCTCGGCCGAGGTCATCCGACCCGACTCCCGCACTCCGAGCAGTACTTCCCCCGCCGGCTCAGCAAGCAGTCGCACACGGGACACCGGCGGGCACAGCACGCCATCCCCGACGGGACGAGAACCATGATCGCGATGATCACCGTGATGGAGGTTCCGGTGAGGTATTCGTCACGGAGGTACGTTGCGAACGGGATCAGGCCGATCCAGTTGAGCCAGAAGACGACGGTTGCGGCGTTGGCGAGGAGGATAACGGCGGCCATGGCGATGAGGACGCCGAGCTTGCGTTTGGCGATGGTCATGTGAGGTAGCGCTCCCCTTCTAATCGAACTATAGGGCGAAGGAGGTGAGCGCGCAAGTTTCCGCGGCCGTTACTTTTCTGCCGGGCCGTGGCCGGCCGCACTCGCTGCCCCTGGTACTTGCCCAGCGCCGTGCTGGATCGATGCGCTCCGTCTATTCACCGCTCGCGCGGGCGTCGGGTCTCGGGGCGAGCCAGTTTATCGTCGGGCGTGGAACCCATCGGCGCAACGGCCTGACACGTCTGCCGGGCATCTCAACGGTTCTCTCGAGACGGGCGGGCTTTCTTCGCATGCTGAGTTCCCTTGGAAGCAGCCCCAGAATCGGTTTTGTTTCCGATAGCTCCCATTTCGAAATCGACATAGCGACTAACCATGACTTCTTCTCCGTCTGTGAAGAACAGTCTTGCGGTGCACATGAAGGGTCCAAAAGCCGATGTCGTGATCTGAAAACTCTGCGCGCGATCGATAACTGTAAAGATCCGATTGCCCCAATGTCGCCCAAAGTAGTACTCGACCTTGCTCACATTTATGAGGGTTGCCTCTCCGTGTGGAACTAGCAGTACAGCGCAAAGTTGCTATCCAAACACGAGCGGATTCGATGGAGGTCGATGCCGCGTCGTGACAGTTCTTTGATCGTGGCCCGCGTGT